>NZ_JBEPAM010000032.1:0-95461 GCF_040298605.1 Kitasatospora sp. NPDC001527
CCCCACACCGGCATCCGCCAGCACATACCCCAACCGCTCCACCGGATTCGCCGGATCCAGCGGCACATAACCCGCACCCGACTTCAGCACACCCAACAGCGCCGGCAGCAGCTCGACACCACGCTCCAGGCACACACCCACCAACGACTCCGGACCCGCACCCAGCGCCCGCAGACGGTGCGCCAACCGGTTCGCCCGCCGGTTCACCTCCGCATACGTCAGCTCCACACCACCGGCGACCACCGCCACCGCCTCCGGAGCCACCGCCACCCGCGCCTCGAACACCTCGTGCACGACCCGCGGATCCGCCGCGACGGACCCCTCACCACCCGCCGCCAGCAACCACTCCCGCTCACCGGCGCCGAGCATGCCGAGCCGGGCGACCGGACGGCCGGGCTCGGCGACGGCGGACTCCAGGAGCCGTACGAAGTGCCCGGCCATCCGCTCGACGGTGGCCTCGTCGAACAGGGCAGTGGCATAGACCAGCTGGGCCCGGAAGCCGTCCTGTCCCGCGTCGTCGACCTGGAGCTCCAGGTCGCACTTGGCGATGCGGCTGGTCATCGGGTGGGGGACGACGTCGAGGTCCGCCAGCCTCAGGCCGCCGTCGCCGCGCTGGTGCATGGTGAGGGCCACCTGGTACAGCGGCGTGCGCGACATGTCGCGCTCCGGCCGCAGCTCGTCGACGAGCTGGGCGAAGGGCACCGCCTGGTGGTCGTAGGCGTCGGCGAGGGCGGCCCGGTTGAGCGCCACCAGGTCGTCGAACCCGGTGTCCTCCTGCCAGCGGCCGCGCATCACCAGGCTGTTGACGCAGTAGCCGATCATGTCCTGCAGCTGCGGGTGGACGCGGCCCGAGACGGTCGTGCCGACCGGGACGTCGCGCAGACCGGTGTAGCGGGACACCAGGAGCTGGAACGCCGAGAGCAGCACGACGAACGGGGTGGTCCCGTGGCGGCGCGCGATGTCCCGGACGGCGGCGGACAGTTCGGCGGAGACCGGGAAGGAGACGTCGCCGCCCGCGGAGCTGCGGAAGGCCGGGCGCGGCCGGTCGGCGGGCAGGTCGGTCGACGGCAGGCCGGCGAGCCGCTCGCGCCAGTACGCCAGGTGCCGCTCCAGCGCGTCGCCGGAGAGCTCCGCGCGCTGCCAGGCCGCGTAGTCGGCGTACTGGACCGGGAGGGCGGGCAGCGGGGAGGGCCGGCCCTCGCGGAACGCCTCGTAGAGGGCGGCGAGTTCGCCGCCGAGCACGCCGGTGGACCAGGCGTCGAAGGCGATGTGGTGGAAGACCACGGTGAGGATGTGCTCGTCGGGGCCGGTGCGGATCAGCCGCGCCCGCGCGGGCCACTGCCGCTCGACGTCGAAGGGGGTGACGGCCTCCTCGGCGAGGATCCGGTCCGCCGCGGCGCCGGTGGCCTCGACGAGCGGCAGCTCCGGCTCGGCGGCCGCGTCGTCGACGAGCTGCACGGGCTCCGCGCCGGCCAGCGCGTACCGGGTGCGCAGGACCTCGTGCCGGGCGGTCAGTTCGGTCCAGGCCCGGCGCAGCGCGGCGACGTCGAGCGCGCCGCGCAGCCGGAAGGCGAACGGCACCAGGTACTCGGGGCTGCCCGGTTCGAGCCGGTTGAGGAACCACATCTGCCGCTGCCCGTGCGACAGCACCAGCGGGGCGGTCCGGTCCGCGGGACCGATGCCCGGCCGGCCTCCGCGCGGTGCCGCCCCGCTGAGCCGGCGGCGGAGGAGCTCTTCCCGAAGGGCGTCGACGGCAGCGCCGTCCCTGTTGTTACCGGCGCTCATCTCAGCTGCTCCTCTGCCACCGCTACTGCGTAGCCGACTTGATGTGGGACCTTGCTCGCTTTTCCTCGACCGGCCTCCGGCGGCCGGGAATTCAGTGCGCGGGCTGCTGCTCCATGCGCCGGCGCAGGCTCAGCGGACGCATGTCGGTCCACACCTCGCCGATGTGCTCCAGGCAGGCGGCACGGGTTCCCGTGGTGCCCTCGGCACGCCACCCGGCGGGCAGCTCCCGGTCGGCCCACCAGACGGAGTACTGCTCCTCGTCGTTGACCACGACCAGGTAGATCTCGGCGTCGTCCCGCTCTTCAGCCATCAGAAGTCCTCACATGAGAGACGGAGTTCGGATTCTCGGATGCTCGTCGATCAACGTCTGAAGCTTTCTCGACCGCCCGATACTTCGCCTATACCGGAGCTATGCGGGCGTCCGCGGGCGTCCGCGGGCGCGCCCCGGCCGGTGTGCGGACGCGCGAAGCGCCCCGCCCCGGGAGCCGGCGGATGCCTGACTCCCGGGACGGGGCGCTTCGGTGGTGCGGTACGCCCCGCCTACGACACGGGGGAATGGTGGGCGGGGCGTACCGGCTCAAGGGTGGGCGCCGCGGACTCCTGCGCCGCCGGGCGGTGCCGGCCGCGCCCGGAGGCCGACCAGGCGCGGTCGCCCAGCAGGGCCATCGCCGCGGGCAGCAGCACGCCGCGCACGACGGTGGCGTCGATGAGGATGGCCACGGCCATGCCGACGCCCATCATCTTGTACTCGATGGCGGTCAGGCTCACGAACACCGTGAACACGGCGGTCATGATGGCGGCGGCGCTGGTGACCACGCCGGCGCTGCTGCCGATGCCGCCGATGATCGCGTTCTTCGAGCTGGCGCCCTTCGCCCAGCGCTCCCTGATCCGGCTGAGGATGAAGATGTGGTAGTCCATGCTCAGGCCGAACAGGATCACGAACATGAACAGCGGCAGCCAGGCGACCACACCGCCGTACGAGGTGAAGCCGAGCGGCGAGGCCAGGTTGCCGTCCTGGAAGACCCAGGTGAGCACGCCGTAGGCCGCGCCGATCGAGAGCAGGTTGAGCAGGATCGACACCAGCGGGATGGCCCAGGAGCGGAAGGCGACCAGCAGGAGCACGAAGGCCAGGGCGAGGATGAAGGCGAAGACCGCGATGGTCCGCCCGTTCAGCCGCTGGGCGAAGTCGTACGGCTGCGCCGTCTTGCCGCCGACCGCGTAGTCGACGCCCTGCACCGCGCCGACGGTGGCGGGGAGCACGGTGTCCCTGAGCTTCTCCAGCGACCGGTTGGAGGTGTCGTCGGTGCCCTTGCCGACCAGCGGCACCCGCACCACCATCGCGTCGCCGATCGGCACCGCGGTGATCGGCTCGGCGATGCCGCTGCCGGGGGTGGCGGCCTGCTTGTGCAGGGCGCCGACCGCCTCGCGCAGGGCGGGGGTGTCGACCTTCCCGCCGGAGCGGTCGGCGATCGCGACCCGGGCGGGGCTCGCCGAACCGGGGAACGCCTCGTTCATGCGCACCGCGGCGTCCACGGGGGCGACGCTGCGCGGCAGGCTGTCGGTGGTGGCCGGGTCCTGCAGGTGCATGCCGAGCGCGGGCAGGGCCATGACGAGCAGGACGAGCGTGGCGATGCCACCGGTCAGCGCGGGGCGCCGCACGACGCCGCGGGCGATGGACGACCAGGTGCGCGACTCGCGGGCCGCGGTCCGGCGCCGGCCCAGCCACGGGATGCGGGCCTTGTCGACGCGGTGGCCCAGGGCGGCCAGCAGCGCCGGCAGCACCGTCACGGAGCCGACCACCGTCAGGCCGACGACCACCACGGTGCCGGCCGTCAGGCCCTTGAAGACGTCGAGCCCGGTGAACAGCAGGCCGCACACGCAGACCATCACGGTGAGCCCGGAGACCACCACGGCGTGGCCGGAGGTGCGGGCCGCGATCGCGAGCGCCGTGCGGGTGTCGTGTCCGGCGAGCCGCTCCTCGCGCTCCCGGCGCAGGTAGAACAGCGAGTAGTCGATGCCCACGGCCATGCCGATGAGCAGCACGATGGAGGAGGCGGCGCTGTTGACCGGCACCACCTTGCCGATGGTCTGCAGGAGGCCGAAGGTGGCGATGACCGCCGTCGCCGACAGCAGCAGCGGGATGCCCGCGGCGATCAGCGAACCGAAGACCACGAGCAGGATCACCAGGGTCAGCGGCAGCGAGGTGACCTCGGAGCGCTTGAAGTCGTCCTTGATCGCGTCGTCCACGACGGCGTTGAGGCTGCGGTCGCCCGCCTGCACGATCCGCAGCTGCGGATGGGTGTCCTGGGCCTTCTTCACGAGGTCGAGGACCGCGCGGTAGTTCTGCTTGCGGTTCTCCAGGGGGCCGGCGAGCTCGAAGGTGACGAGGCCGGAGCGGCCGTCCTGGGAGATCCAGCGTCCGCCGTCGGCGCCCAGCGGCGAACCGATGTCGGCCACCGCCTCTCCGGTGCCCTGCAGCGCCGTCACCAGGCTCTGCGCGGCCTCCTTGAGCTCGGGGCTGGACAGGAACGCGGGGCCGCCGGCCTCGCGGGCCTGGATCAGGACGTTCTCGCGGATGGAGTCGCCGGCGTCCTCGGCGCGCACGATCCGCTGGGCCTTCCCGGCGTCGCCCGGGTCGGTGGAGCGGGCGTCGCGCCCGCTGATCAACGAGCTGGAGAGGACGGCGACGATCACGAGGGCCAGCCAGCCGGTGATCGCCAGCGTCCGGTGGCGGACCGACCAGCCGACGACGGATTCCACGACGCCGCCCTTGGCGGCCGTCACGTCCGGTGTCCCGCCGCCGGAAGGCGCGGCATCCGGCTTGCCTTTGCGCAGCATGAACTGCTCTCCTTGAGATGGAGGTGCTTGTCCAGGGAAAACTCGCCTGTCGGCGAGGGAGATGCCTTCCGAAACCGGGGCCGCCGAGTTGCCGCTCGGCGGCCCCGCTCGATGTGTCGCGTGGTGCGCGAAGGCGACGCGCGCCCGCCTCCTACTCGACTTCCTTGAGGATCCGCTCCAGCGACTCCAGCCGCCCGCGCATCTCGGAGAGTTCGCGCTCGGTGTCCTGCTGGACCGCGACGGCCGTCTCGGCCAGCTTGCGGTACTCCCCTTCGCGGGCCAGCGCCGCCTTGGCTCGGTAGGTGGCACCGAACTGCCAGATGAGCACCGCGAGCACCACGGTGACCAGGAGGAAGAGGCCCAGCGCCCCGATGATCTCCGTCCAGTCGGACCCGTTCATCGGTCCCCCCCCTTCTCCTCGCGCCCCGGCGCCGCCTCGGCACTGGTCAGCGTCGGCATCACGGCCGCGATCGACTCCGGCGTCAGGTGCACCGCGAAGGGTGTCACCTCGTAGAACTTCATCGCTTTCCCATCGGGTGAGATCTCCAGCTGCGCCGACACGAGCCCGGCCGTCTCCAGCTTCTTCAGGTGGACCTGGAGCAGCGCGCGGCTGATCCCCATGTCCCGAGCCAACTGGCTCACGTACTTGCGCCCCCCGGCCAGCACCGCGACGACCCGAAGGCGGTGCGGGTTGGCCAGGGTCGCCAACATCAGCACCAGCTCATCACCGGTTGGCAGTGGCGTCTTCATCGCAACACCCAGCACATGCAAAGGAACGTTAGCAGGTACTCATTTCTCTTGTCATCTGCCAATGCAGAAGGGGCCCGGCCGAGACGGCCGGGCCCCTTCCTCAGTGCTGACCGGGCATCAGGAGCAGCGCCACACAGCGGGGAACCTGGGGTAGGTGGTGCCGGCCGGAGCGTTCGCTCCGCCCAGCGTCCCGCCGTCGTTGAGGGCGTACACCTGGCCGTCGCCGGCGACCGTGGCCGCCGTGGCGGTGCCCTGCCACAGCGTGGTCGAGCGGGACCTGCCGGAGGTGCCGAGGATCAGGCCGGTGCTGTTGACGTCCGAGGTCCCGTAGCTGTCGGTCAGCCGCGCGGCCTGGCCGGAGGCGCCCCACACGACGCCGAACCGGCTGAAGTCCGCGGCCTGGCCGTCGCCCGACACGACGCCGTTGGAGATCGCCGAGATGGTGGCGTTCACCGCCCCGGACGGAATCGGCAGCGCCCGCGCGACACCGGCCTTCCAGAGGTAGGGGCGGGTGGTCCCCTTGATGTCGTCGACGGCCGTGACCGCGACCGTGCCGTCCGTGTCGACACCCTCGACCCGGCTGCCGACCGGGAACCCGGACGGCCGGACCGCGGGCCCGGTGCTGCCGGCGGGCCAGTGGAAGACGACCCGGTGGTTGGGGTCATCGGCGTAGCCGTCGCCGTAGATGTCGCCGTTCGCCGTGACCACCCGCGCCACGACGTCGTAGGCCCCCGCGGGCAGCGGCAGCAGTTCCAGCCGCCCGTTGCGGGAGCGGATCGGGAAGTCCTTCCCGGTCGGCCAGCCGTCGTCGGAGCCGGTGAGCTGCCAGGCGTAGCCGACCGCGACGCCGGAGGCGTTCACGTCGAAGACGCCGAGCGTGGTGTCGGCGCCGGTCACGACTCCCAGGTCGGTGACGGTGCCGCCCGACCAGATCGCCGCGTGCGGCTGGGTCCCGCCGGAGACCGGGTACTCGATCCGCCCGGCGTAGACGTCCGTACCGGCCATCGCGGTGACCACGCCCGCGGTGGCGCCGGCCGGGACGGGCAGCTGGCTGGGCCGGTAGGTGCAGGCCGCCGGCGCGGCCTGGGCCACCGGGGCGAGGCCGCCGAGGCCGGTGGCGGCCATGACGGCGGCGGCCGTCAGGGCGAAGCGCTGTGTGCGGTTCATGGCTTCCTTCCGAAGAGGGGTTACCGGCCTCCCAGCCTCCGAGCCCGCCCTATATTCCGTCTCTGCCGCCCTCCGCCCCGCCGCCGCACCCGCGGGCCCTATAGGGCAGGTATAGGTCCCGCTCCCACCCTGGACGGGTTCCGGCTCCGCCCGCTCCCGCAGCGCCTCGTGGGGGCACCCGCCCGATCCGTCGCCCACCTCGCCCACCGTGAAGGCCCGGCGGCCCCGCCCGACGGCCCCTTCGCCCGGAAGGAACCGCCCGTGTCCGCAACCGATCCGCTGCCCGGACTCCTGATCGCCGTTCCGACCGTGATCGTCGCCTGCCGGGCCGGCGCCGCCCTCGCCCGCCGCGTCGGACAGCCGCCCGTCGTGGGGGAGATCGCCACGGGCATCCTGCTCGGCCCCTCGCTGCTCGGCCAGCTGTGGCCCGAGGCGCAGCGGCTGCTGATCCCCCCGCAGTCCATCCCGTACACCGGGGTGCTCGGCCAGCTCGGCCTGCTGGTCTTCATGTTCCTCATCGGCCTGGAACTGGAGCTGGGGACGCTGCGCGGCCTCGGCCGGACGGCCCTGGCCGTCAGCCAGGCCGGGATCCTCCTGCCGCTGGCCCTCGGGGCGACGCTCGCGCTCGGCATGTACGGCCCGCTCGCCCCCGACGGCGTCGGACGGCTGCCGTTCGTCCTGTTCATCGCCGTGGCCCTGAGCATCACGGCCTTCCCGGTGCTGGCCCGGATCCTCACCGACCGGGGCATCTACCACTCGCCGCTGGGCGCCCTCGCGATGGCCTGCGCGGCCGTCAACGACGCCATGGCCTGGTGTCTGCTCGCGATCGTGGTGACCGTCACCCACAGCGGCTCCGCCTTCGAGCCGGTGCTCACCGCCCTGATGTCGGCGGGCTTCATCGCGCTCATGCTGTACGCGGTACGGCCGCTGATCGACCGGCTGGCCCGGCGGGCCGCCCTCACCGCGGGACCGCGGACGGCCGGGGCCGACGGGGACCCGGCCGAGGGCGGGCGGGACAACCTCGTCCTGCTCGCGCTGTTCGCGGGCCTGTGCCTGTCCTCGCTGGCCACCGACCGCATCGGCCTGCACGCCCTGTTCGGCGCGTTCGCCCTCGGGATGGTCATGCCGCGCACGTCACCGGAGATCCACCGCGCCGCCTCCCGGCTGCGCACCGTCGTGGTGCCGCTGCTGCTGCCCCTCTTCTTCGCGCACACGGGGCTGCGCACGGACATCGGCATGCTGGGGTCGGACCCGGCGCTGTGGCTGTGGGCCCTCGCGGTCTTCGCCGTCGCGGTGCTCGGCAAGTGGGGCGGCAGCGCCGCGGCGGCGCGCGCCTGCGGACAGAGCTGGCGCAGCTCGCTCTCGGTCGGCGCGCTGATGAACTGCCGCGGACTGACCGAGCTCGTCATCCTCAACATCGGACTCGAACTGGGCGTCATCGGCCAGGACCTGTTCACCATGCTGGTGCTGATGGCCCTCGTCACCACGGCCCTCACCTCCCCGGCGCTCAACCGGCTGCGCGGCGCGGGCGACGGAACGGAGCCCTCCCCGGCACCGGGGGCGGGCTCCGGGAACCCGAGACTGGAGGTCGGGAGCCAGGGTCCGCCCTCCGGCGCCCGGCGGGCCGGGGTCTGAGGCCCGGGGTCTGTCTCCTGGATTCTGTCGGATCAGCCCCGGCAAGGATCCGAGAGACAGACCCTTACGGTCCGGGCGGCGGTTCCTCGTCCTTCGACGCGGGCTCCACCGCCCCCTGCTCCTCGTCGGACCGCACGGCGGCCAGTATCGTCTCGACGTCCACGTCCAGCTCGAACTCCACCAGCTCGAAGTACCGCAGCGCCCTCCCGTCCTCGGACAGGTCCAGGCTCCCCTCCACCAGGCCGACCTTCTCCAACCGGTCCAGATGCATGTACAACAGCGGGCGGGACATCCCCAGACGGCGGGCCAGCTCGCTGATGTACATCCGCCGTTCCGCGAGTGCGGCGATGATTCTGAGCCTCTGCGGATGCCCCACCGCAGCCAGTAAGGCTAAGAATTCGATGCTGGACATGGCCCACGCCCCCCTGAATCCGTGGTCTACCGTCCGTCGAGGCTTACCACGCTCCGTGCCGATGTCAAACGATCTGCGCGACTCGCCTCCGGTTACCGCCCCGGGCGCCCCGGACGGGGGCGCCGGCCCTCCCGGCGGGCGGGACGGTCAGCCCGCCGCGAGCACCAGCGGCAGGACCTCTCCGGCCCCCGCCCGCCGCAGCAGGCGGGCGGCCACCGCGAGGGTCCAGCCGGAGTCGGTGCTGTCGTCCACGAGCAGGACCGGCCCCGGGTCGCCGGCCAGCGCGGCGGCGAGTTCCCCGGGGACGGTGAGAGCGGCGGCCAGCGCCCGCAGCCGCTGGGCGGAGTTGCTGCGCGGCGCCACGTGGGCACCGCCCGGGCCGGTGTACGCGAGCTCCCCCAGGTACGGGATGCGCCCGATGCCCGCGACCCCCTGCGCGAGCGAGGAGACCAGCCGGGGGCGGGACAGGGACGGTACGGCGACCACCCCGACCGGCCGGGCCGGGGCCTGCGGTCCGCCCGCCAGCCAGCCGCCCGGGGAACGCGCCCAGTCGGCGAGGACCGTCACGACCGCCTTCAGCACGTCCTCGGGGACGGGCCCGTCCGGCGCCTGCTCGGACAGCAGCGGGCGCAGCCGGTTGCCCCAGCCGATGTCGGAGAGCCGGCCCAGCGCCCGGCCGGGCGAGCACTGCTCCTGGGCCGGGATGCGCCCCTTGAGGTCGACGCCCAGCGCCGGCATGCCGGTCGGCCACATCCGGCGCGGCTCGATCTCCAGCCCGGGACGGCCGAGCTCCTTCGTCGCCCCCGCCACGGTCTCGGTGGAGACGGTGGCGCTGGCCCAGGCGCCCGCGCAGTTGTCGCAGCGGCCGCACGGCACGGCCTCCTCGTCGTCCAGCTGGCGCCGCAGGAACTCCATCCGGCAGCCGGTGGTGGTGACGTAGGAGCGCATCGCCTCCTGCTCGGCCGCGCGCTGCCGGGCCACCCGCGCGTACCGCTCCGCGTCGTACGCCCAGTCGGCGCCCGTGGACGTCCAGCCGCCCTTCACCCGCCGCACGGCGCCGTCCACGTCCAGCACCTTCAGCATCGTCTCCAGCCGGCTGCGGCGCAGGTCCACCGAGGTCTCCAGGGCCGGCACGGACAGCGGCCGCCCCGCCTCGGCGAGGACCGCGAGGGTCTGGCGCACCTGGGCCTCCGGCGGGAAGGCGGTCTCGGCGAAGTACCGCCAGATCGCCTCGTCCTCACGGCCCGGCAGCAGCAGCACCTCCGCGTGCTCCACACCGCGGCCGGCGCGGCCCACCTGCTGGTAATAGGCGATCGGGGAGGACGGCGACCCGAGGTGGACCACGAAGCCGAGGTCGGGCTTGTCGAAGCCCATGCCCAGCGCGGAGGTGGCCACCAGGGCCTTGACCCGGTTGTGCAGCAGGTCGTCCTCGGCCTGCTGGCGGTCGGCGTTCTCGGTCCGGCCCGTGTACGAGGAGACCACCAGGCCGCGCTGGCGCAGGAACGCCGTCGCCTCCTCGGCCGCGGCCACGGTGAGCGTGTAGACGATCCCGGAGCCCGGGAGCTCGTCCAGGTGCTCCGCCAGCCAGGCCATCCGGTGCGCGGCGTCCGGCAGCCGCACCACGCCCAGCCGCAGGCTCTCCCGCTCCAGGGGGCCGCGCAGCACCAGGGCCTCGCCGCCGCCGGTGCCCAGCTGCTCGGCCACGTCCGCGGTGACCCGGGCGTTGGCGGTCGCCGTGGTGGCCAGCACCGGCACCCCCGGGGCGAGCTCGGCCAGCATCGCCCGCAGCCTGCGGTAGTCGGGGCGGAAGTCGTGCCCCCAGTCGGAGATGCAGTGGGCCTCGTCCACCACCAGCAGGCCGGTGGTGGCCGCCAGCTTGGGCAGCATCTGCTCGCGGAAGTCGACGGAGTTGAGGCGCTCGGGACTGACCAGGAGCACGTCGACGTCGCCGCGCTCGACCTCGGCGTGGATCGTCTCCCACTCCTCCGGGTTCGCCGAGTTGATGGTGCGCGCGTGGATGCCGGCACGCGAGGCCGCGTCGACCTGGTTGCGCATCAGCGCCAGCAGCGGCGAGACGATCACCGTCGGGCCGGAGCCGCGCCGGCGCAGCAGGGCGGTGGCCACGAAGTACACCGCCGACTTGCCCCAGCCGGTGCGCTGCACCACCAGCGCGCGGCGGCGCTCCCTGACCAGCGCCGCCACCGCCTGCCACTGGTCCTCCCGGAGCCGCGCCGTCCCCGTCGGATCACCGACCAGCTCGGCGAGGACGGCATCGGCTTCGGTGCGCAGCTCCAGATCGTTCATGCCCCCATGCAACCCGACGGCGGGGACAATCCGCCACCTCGGCCCGGACCGCCGGGCCGGCGGGGGCCCGCGGGCGGCCGGGAAGCGGTCCGGCCCACCCGAACGGAGCAGTCGCCGGGCGCCGGCCGGAGAGTGTTGCGCCCGGTGAATAATTCCGGCAGAACATGGGCTTTCGGGCGGCGTTCATCATTTCATCGTTGCCGCTCCACCCCATCTGCCCTGAGAATTGGACCGTACCCGGAGCCTGGTCCTGCGGACCGTTCCTCCGGCGTACGCAGACACCCGCGCGCCCGTGGGTCGGAAGGAGGGTCGTGATCAGCGGCAACGACCGAGGTCAGTATCCCCCCGTCCGGAGTTCGGCCCCCAGACGGGAGCTCGGCCTGGAGACCTGGGCGGCCTCGGGGATCCCGCTGCTCCGCGACCCCCGCGAACTCGTCCTGGACCTGCACCGGCGCCACCTGCCGCAGCCCGGCACCGTGGTGGTCGCCGTCCTGGACGCGCTGCACCGGGTCACCGCCTCGGCCTCGTTCGCGCCCTGGCCGCACGACACGGACGGCTGGCAGCACCGCAACGCGGTCCTCACCCAGCTGCGCCAGGTCACCCCGCACGACCTGCGGCTGCCCGCCCCGAAACGGACGGCCGTCCTGCTGCGCTGCCGCGAGGGCGCGGCCGGCTGGACGGACCAGGACGGCGCCTGGATGTGGGCCCTGCGGGACGCGGCGAGCCTGCACGGGCTGCGCTGCGGGGCGTACGTCGCCCTGACCCCGGCCGGCTGGCAGGTCCTCGGCGACGGGCGCGGCGGGCGCAATCCGCACGCGGGTTCGTGGGCGGACGGGCCGGTCCACACCGTGACGGAGCTGCCGCCGCGCACGGCGCTGGAGCCCCCGCGCGGCCAGCGCCCGCAGCGCGGCGAGCGGTCACCGCGCTCCCGCCAGTCCGAGCGCGCCTGGCCCGCCCGGGTCGCGGCGATCGGCCCGGCCCGGCGCACCGGCACCCGCTGACCGGCCGGCCGCTCCCGGGCGCCGGCGGGCGGCGGGAACGCCGCGGCCCGGCACCGCGGGGGGTACCGGGCCGGGACGGTTCTCAGGCGGGCAGCTTGCGGGGGGCCGGGGCGGCGAGCGGCGCACCGGCGGCGGCCGGGTCGGTTCCGCCGCAGACCACCAGCAGCGACTCCGCGTGCCGCAGCGCCTTGGTGTACACCGCCGCGGCGGTGTCGGCCGGGCCGCCGTTGACGACCAGCACGACCACCGGCCGGCGGGCCGGGCGGGTCAGCCCGGCGTCGGCGTAGAACACGTCGCCGCCCTCGGCGAGCTGCGCCCAGTAGCGCTCCTCGCCGAAGGAGAGCTCGTGCTGCTGCCACGGGTGCGCCGCGCCGACCGTCAGCACCAGGACGGCACCGGGGTCGCGGCCGGCCTCCAGCAGCAGGTCGACGGTCTCGTCCGCGCGGTCCAGCGCCTCCGCCTCCGCGGCGGGGACGTGCCGGACCTCGACCTGCGCCGGGCGGGGCGCGGGCCGCGGAGGGCTGGGCTTGGGAATCGGGTTCGGGCGCGGCGAAGGCCCCGGACGGTCCGTACGCGCGGCCGCCGCACGCGGCGGTGCCGGCCGCGGCGGCGCGGGGCGGGGGCCCGGCACCGGCGCCGGCGTGACGCCGGTGGCCGACGGTACGGCGGCGGTCGCGCCGGTGGCCGGCGCGCGGAGGGCTTGTGCGTCCGACTCGCGGGGGCTGGGAACGCCGGGGCCCGGGAGGCTCTCTTTGATCTCCGGCTCCTCGGGGAAGACAGGCATACCCGGATATCTATCAAATGCCGGTCGAACGCGCACGGGCGCCCCACCCCTTGGGCACCGCGCGCCCCGCGCACCACCGCGGGAGCTTCCCGACGAACCGTCAGAATCCGAGCGCGAGCTGCTCCCCGGCGGCCTCCGCGGAGCCCGCTCCGCCGGATCCGGGCAGCACCCGGATCCGCTTCAGGTGGCGCCACCGGGGCAGCCCGTCGAGGTAGGACCAGGAGAGGCGGTGGTGTTCGGTCGGGCCCAGCTCCTCCAGCGCGGCCCGGTGGACCGGGGAGGGGTAGCCGGCGTTGTCGGCGAAGCCGTACGCGGGGTGCTCCTCGCCGAGGCCGGCCATCAGGCCGTCGCGGTGGACCTTGGCGAGCACCGAGGCGGCGGACACGCAGATGCACGACTGGTCGCCCTTGATCACCGTGCGCACCCGCCAGGGGCCGCCGAGGTAGTCGTGCTTGCCGTCGAGGATCACCGCGTCCGGCTCCACCGGCAGCGCCTCCAGCGCCCGGACGGCGGCCAGCCGCAGCGCGGCGGTCATCCCGAGCTCGTCGCACTCCAGCGCCGAGGCGTGGCCCAGCGCGTACGCGGTGACCCAGTCGGCGAGCACGGGCGCGAGCGCGCGGCGGCGCGGTTCGGTGAGCAGCTTGGAGTCGGTCAGCCCCTCCGGCGGCCGGCGCAGGCCGGTGACGGCCGCCCCCACGGTGACCGGCCCGGCCCAGGCACCGCGCCCGACCTCGTCGAGGCCGACGACGGTCCTGGCGCCGGCGCGGCGCAGCGAGCGCTCGACGGAATGCGTCGGCGGGACGATGGGCATGAGGGGATCCGTTCAGCTGGTCGGCCTCCAGCCTATGCCAACCGCCCGCAGGCCCGGGCGGCCCCGGACGGGCCCGGGGACGCTCAGGGCCGGATCAGCGGGACCAGCACCTCGTCGACCAGCTGGTCGACGAACTCGGGGCCGATCCGGCAGCCCAGAACCTTGACCCGGTACAGCAGCATCGCCGGGACGACGTCGGCGACCACCGGGGTGGCGGCGTCGGCCCGGACGTCGCCGCGGGCGGCACCCCGGCGCAGGATGTCCAGGATCACGTCCTTGGTCGGCTGCAGCATCCGCTGGGCCATGAAGTCCTTGAACAGCTCCGCCTGCTCGTGGTCCAGCTCGGCCAGCACCGCGCTCATCGCACCGCCCGCCCGGGAGCTCGCGACGGAGACGAAACCCTCGACGAGGTGGTGCAGTTCCTCACGGGCGGACCCGAGCGCGGGGGTGTCGGCAGGGCGTGGGAGAGTGGAGTCCAGGGCGTCGATGACCAGTTCCACCTTGGACGCCCACCGCCGGTACAGCGCGGCCTTCCCGGTCCGCGCCGCGCCGGCGACGCCTTCCATCGTCAGCCGCGCGAACCCGCCGGAGGTGAGCTGATCGAGCGTCGCCTCGAAGATCGCCAGCTCCAGCTCCCTCCCCCGCCGCCGCGCCGGCCGGCCCAGGGCCCCGGCGACGACCTGGACGGGGCAGGAGGACCGCACGGCCTCGGGCGCCCGCTGCGCCGCCGGGCCGGCGGGGCGGCCCGCCGCCTGCTGCCGAACCAACTGATCCATCGTCACCAACCCTAAGGAACGCTTGCGTTCATAATCTCGCCAACGCTATCGTCCACAGTAGTGAACGATTCCGTTCCTTCATAGCCCGCGGGACGCCGTCGGGCCGCGCCGGACCCGAGGGTCCGCAGCATACGAAGCAATAGCCAGCAGGGGGCATCAACTTGGCTATCTCCGACACGCTCAGCAAGACCCCGTCGCGAAGCGGCCGCAGCCCGAACAAGGGCATCACGCTGACCGTCATCGCGGCCTCGCAGTTGATGGTGGTGCTCGACGCCACCATCGTGAACATCGCCCTGCCGCAGATCAGGGACGCGCTGGACTTCTCCACCACCAACCTGTCGTGGGTGATCAACGCCTACACGCTGACCTTCGGCGGCCTGCTGCTGCTCGGCGGGCGCGCGGGCGACATCCTCGGCCGGCGCCGGGTCTTCATCGCCGGCACGCTGCTGTTCGGCCTGGCCTCGCTGCTCGGCGGCTTCGCGCAGGACGGCGGCATGCTGCTGGCCGCCCGCGCGCTCCAGGGCATCGGCGGCGCGATCTGCTCGCCGACCGCCTTCGCGCTGATCGCCACCAACTTCGACGAAGGGCCCGAACGCAACCGGGCCTTCGGCGTGTTCTCCGCGGTGGCCGGTTCGGGAGCCGCGATCGGCCTGCTGGCCGGCGGTGTGCTCACCGAGTACCTCGACTGGCGCTGGGTGTTCTTCGTCAACGTGCCGATCGCCGTCCTCATCGCGTTCGCCGCGCCGCGCTTCATCGCCGAGTCGGAGCGCCACCCGGGCCGCTTCGACCTGCCCGGCGCGCTCACCTCGACGCTCGGCCTGGTCGGCCTGGTCTACGGCTTCATCCGCGCGGCGTCGGACGGCTGGTCGGACGGGCTGACGCTCGGCTCCTTCGCCGCCGGCCTGATCCTGCTGGCCGCGTTCGTGGTCATCGAGACCCGCACCGCGCAGCCGATCACCCCGCTGAAGCTGTTCGCCGACCGCAACCGCACCGGCGGCCTGGTGATGATGCTCTGCCTGGCCGCCGCCATGTTCGGCATCTTCTTCTACATCACCCTCTTCGTGCAGGGTCCGCTGGACTACAGCCCGCTCAAGGCCGGCTTCGCGTTCATGCCGATCAGCGCGTCGATCATCGTGGCCGCCCAGCTCGCCTCCAGCCTGCAGGTCAAGTACGGCCCGAAGCCGTTCATGGCGGGCGGCTCGCTGCTGGTCGCCGTCGGGCTCGGCTGGCTGACCTTCATGGACGCCGACAGCGGCTACGTGGACGGCATCCTCGGCCCCACGGTCGTCTTCGGCTTCGGCATGGGCCTGGTCTTCGTCCCGGTGATGCTGCTCGCCGTCGCGGGCGTCTCCGGCCAGGAGACGGGCGCCGCCTCCGGTCTGCTGAACTCCATGCAGCAGATCGGCGGTTCGCTCGGCCTGTCGATCCTGACCACGGTGTTCGCGCACTACGCGACCAAGGAGGGCGCGGCGCAGCTGCCCGGCTTCCTGGCCACCGCCACCCCGGAGCAACAGGCCTGGCTGGCGGAGAAGCACGAGTTCCCCAAGGGCACCACCGCGGCCAACGAGGTGCTCGCGCAGGGCATCTCGCACGGCTTCATCGTGGGCGCCGTGATGGCGGTCGTCGCCTTCGTGGTCGCCGCCGTCGTGGTCAAGGCCAAGGCCGCCGACCTGCCGTCGGACACCGCCGGTGTCGCGATGCACTGACCGGCCGCCCGCCCGTGGGGGGCGGGCGGACGGACGGCACGGGGCCGGCCGGGAGCGTTCTGCTCCCGGCCGGCCCCCTGCCGTCCCCGCCGGGCTCAGCCCCCGAAGACCTCGCCGTGGCGCAGCCCGACCCGGTCACAGGCGTACCCGCGGTCCACGAGGCGGTCGGCCGTCGGACGCCCGGCGAGGATGTCCCGGGCCCGCGCGCCCGCCAGGCTGCCGGCGTACCAGGGGGTGGGACCGTCGTGCTCCAGGCCGGCGGCGATGACGCCCAGCGCGCAGGTCCGGTAGTCCCCCGGCAGCCGGTCCAGCGCCGGGACGGCGTCCGGCGAGAGGCTGCGGACGTTGCGCAGGTCGATCGTCCCGGTCCGCTCGAAGCGGGCCACGTTCTGCTCCGCGACCAGCGCGTCCGGCCCGATCAGCCCGTACCCGGCGGCGGCCAGCGCCGCGCTGAGCACCACCGCGCGCGGCAGCCAGCCGGCCGACGGCGTCAGGCCCGCCGTGATCAGCAGCAGGAAGACCACGCCCAGCCAGATCTCGACGGCCAGCACCCACAGGCGCAGCACGGTCAGCCCGGAGGCGTCCACGTAGAACCACATCCGCCCGAGCGCCGAGGCCACCACGACCAGGGTCAGCAGGCAGAGCGCGCCGAGCAGCAGCCGCGCCAGCCGGCGGTCGGCCTCGGTCGCGCGCGGCGCCCAGCGCTTGGCGACCGCGACGACCACCAGGGTCAGCACGGTGACCACCAGCAGCTGCCAGAAGCCCTGCCGGGCGTACTCGGAGCGGCTCATCCCGGTGCGCTCCAGCACCGCCTCCCCGCCGCCGAGCACCACCACCGCCTGCACCACGGCGAAGGCGCCGAACATCAGGTTCAGCGCGGCCAGCGGCAGCGCCCACTCCAGCCGGCCCCTGGCCCGGCCCGGCCGGACCGGCGTGCGGTCCCAGCGGCGCGGGCCGGCCGCGATGTGGGCGAAGCCCAGCGCGGTCGTCAGGCCGAGGACGAACAGGACCGCGCGGAGCGGGAACTCGCCGAGCTCCACGCTGGGCACCAGACTCCCGAGGACGTCGGCCATGGCCGCGTCGGCGCCGGCGAACAGGGCTCCGAAGACGACCAGCAGCACGGCCGCCACCAGGCCCCCCTTGAGCGCCGCGACCGCCCGGCCGCGACCGGCGGCGCCGTGCCCGCGCAGGGCCCCCCGGGCCCACACCAGGCCCGGGAGGAGTTGCCAGAGCAGGCCCGGCAGCGCGAGCAGGACGCCGCTCCAGCGCCGTCCGCCGTGCAGCGCGAGGGAGGCCAGGCCGACGGCCCAGACCGTGCTCAGCAGCACCGGCCAGCCGGCCTCCCAGAGCGCCGGGACGGCGAGCAGGGCGAGCGCGAGCGCGCTCCACGCGAAGGTCCAGACGCGCGGGCGGCGGCCGGCCGTGCGGGCGGCGATCCCGGCGCCGGTGGCGGCGAACGCGGCGCAGAGCAGCAGGTTGACGCCGAGTCCGGCGGCCAGCAGCCAGGACGTGAGCAGACCGGTCAGCACCGCCGCCGCCACCGTCCGGCCGGTGGCCGGGGCCTTGCGCTCCGGCTCGCTGGGCCGCAGCCAGGCGAACGGCTGCGGCGCGGGCGTACCGGGCGCCCGGTACGGCCCGGCGGCGGGACCGTGGCCCGGTCCGCCCCCGGCACCGCCGGGCGGCGTTCCGTCCGCCGCGGGTGCGCTGAATCCGGACATGGGTCCCCCTCAGAGGTCGGGTGGGCGTGCGGAACCCACCCTCCGGGCGGTCCGCCGACGGGCACGCGGAACCAGACCGGCGAGAGCACCGGGCACCACGGCCGAAGCCGACTGTAGACCATTCTGAACAGGTTCAAAAACGTTCGGCCCGGCTCTGTCACACCCCTGTGACAGAGCCGGGTCCGCTGCCCGGGCACCGCCCCGGACCGGAGTCGGCCCGGGGCTCCCGCGTCAGTACGTCCCGTACAGCGAGTAGCGGAACGCGTCCTTCACCGCCGGGCCGAAGTCCGCCGGCCACGTCCCGAACGGCACCACGGTGTTGCTGTACGCGCCCTGCCCGACGGCACCCGTCGAGTAGTTCATGTTGTTGACCGCGGAGCTCGTCCCGTTGCTGTTGTAGACGAACCAGTACGAGGTGCCGGCGCTCAGCGTGAGGTCCACCGGCAGCGAGTTCCACGCGTTGGCGGTCAGCGTGCCGGTCCCGGTGCGGGCGACCAGCGACCCGGGCGAGCCGCCCGCGTCCGTGTAGACGGCCAGCTGGTACTGGTCGTTCGGCCCCGCGCCGACCGGCCCGACGTGCACGCTCAGCGCGGTGAGCCGCACCGGTTCGGCGCCGGTCGTCACCCGGCTGCCGTTCAGGTGGTTGGAGTCGGTGTCGTCGATCAGCGAGCCGACCGTGGCGTTGCCGATCCTGCGCGGCTCCGCTCCCCCGGTGGTGAACGCGAACGCGTAGGGCCCCGCCAGCGCGTTCCCGGCGAGGTCCCGGACGCCCTGGACGGTCGCGGTGTACCCGGTGGTCAGCGCCAGCGGGGCGGCGGGGGTGAACACCACGCCGCTCGCGGCCGCGTCGTGGGCGACCGTCCCCGCGACGGCCGCGCCGCCCGCCGAGGGCCGCAGGGTGACCGAGGCGCCGGTCACGCTCGCCGGGTCCAGCGGCTCGCCGAAGGAGAACCGCACCGCCGTCCCCGGCGCCACCCCCTCCGCACCGCCGGCCGGGGTGGTGCCGATCACCGTCGGCGCGGTGGAGTCGTGGCCGTACTCGGCCGTGTAGGAACCCACCGCGCCGTCGAAGAACGCGTACGCCACGCCCTTGACCGTCTCGATCCGGTACGGCACCGGCCGGCCCCCGGAGGTGATGCCGGTGAGCGTGCCGGAGGCCGCGTCGAACGGCAGCATGGCGCGCAGCCCGGTGGCCCCGCCGGTGATGTCGAAGGTCAGCGAGCCCCCGCCCGACCCGCCCGGGTGCCAGGAGAGCCCGGAGTACGCCGAGCCGTTGCGCCCGTCCAGCCAGGTGAGCATCTGCCGGCCGGACACCACCGGCACGCCCCGTGCCTTGGCGGCGGCGACGACCGCGTCCGAGGCGGCGGAGGCCGCGAAGTCGGTGTGGAGGTTGGCGGTCAGCGCCGCGTAGTAGCCCTGGGAGCCGTACGCGGCGTCGAGCAGGGTGGTGACGGTGTCCGGGTACGTCTGGCCGGACTCGTCGGTGAGCTGGGTGGTGGCCTGGTACTCGTCGATCACACTGCCGTCGGTGTCCGCGAAGCGCATGATCTGGGCCGTGCCGTTGAAGTAACCGGGCCGGTCCTGGGTGAAGTTCGACGGGTAGAAGTAGTAGTCGGTGTCCAGCCGGATCCCGTTGGCCAGCTTGGTCTTCGCCTGGGTGGCCCAGTCGTCCCACTCCACGCAGTGCGTCCGGCTGCTCGACGGGTTCGGCAGGTTCGGGTACTTGGCCCGCCAGGCGGCCAGCTGGTCGCGGTAGCGGCCCTGCAGCGCCGAGGTGCTGCCCCAGGGGCGGCAGTCGGTGGTGACGTGCACGCCGATCTCGAAGCCCTGGTCGCTGTACGCCTTGGCCTGGGCCGGGGTGAGCGGGTCGTCCGTGTAGACGTACGAGGAGCCCCGGACGCACTCCCAGTTGGCGACGGAGCAGCCCGGCGGGCTCTGCGCGAGGTAGCCGTCCCAGCGGCCGGCCGTGCCGCCGACGCCGTGGTCGTCGCCGGTCATCACCACGACGGCCTTGACGTCGCGCGGGAAGTACCAGAACCGGGGCAGCGGCTTGTCGTGGGAGGCCAGCTGGGTGAGCAGGTTGGCGAGCAGCCGCTGCTGCTCGTCGGCGATCGGGATCAGCGCCTTGTCGAGGTCGTTCCAGTCCGGCTGGCCGCCCGTGCCGAAGAACATCTCGCTGGCCTGGTAGCCGTCGACGCCGTCGCGCTGCTGGCCGGCCCAGGCGGGGTTGCCCTGGCGGGTCAGCACCACCGACCTGGCCAGGTCGTAGCTGAACGCGGCGGCCCGGCCGCTGCCGGCCGCGCGCAGGGTGACGGCCGGGTTGGCGGTCGCGGTCGCCGCGTCCTCGTAGAGGGTGGCGACGGCGGTGGCCCCGTTCAGCGTGTAGAGGTCGGCGGCGCCGTGGTAGCCCATGGTCTCGCCGGTGATCCCCGCGCCGGGCGCGGCGCCGGTGTTCACCCTGAGGTAGGCGTCGGCGCGGGTGCCGGCCGCCGGGGTGAGTCCGAACAGCGGCGCGAGCTGCTTGTCCGGGCGCATCGCCACCAGCCGGCCGCCGCCGTTGGTCCAGCTGCCGAACAGGTTCGCCTGGGCGGCGGTGAGCGGCATCTCGCCGAGCAGCACCACGTCGGCGGAGGCCAGCACCGCCGCGGTGACGGCCGAGATGTCCACCTGGCGGTAGGCGTTCAGGCCCTCCGCCTTGAGGATCTCCGCCAGGTAGCGGGTGTACGGGTTGGCCTGGCTGGTGACCAGCAGGATCGGGCCCTCCGCGCCCGGTCCGGCGCCCGGGGCCGGGGCCGGCGGGGCCACCTCGGCGGTGTACGTGGCGTGGATCGAGAAGCTCACGGCGGCGGTGGTGACCGCGCCCGCGGTGGCCGGCCAACTGCCGAACGCCTGACCGCCGTTGTAGGCGCTGGTGCCGCCCGGGCGGTAGCGCAGGTTGTTGACGGCCGGGCCGGAGCCGTTGGTGTTGTAGGCCAGCCAGTAGGGGGTGTCGGCGGCCAGGGTGGCCGCCACCGGGACGCTGTTCCAGCCCGGCCCGGTGAGGGTCGCGGTGTCACTGCTCGCCAGCAGGGCCCCCGGGCTGCCGCCGTTGTCCCGGTAGATCGCCGTCTGGAACCGGTTGTTCGGCGCGGCGTCCACGCTGTCCACGTACACCGAGATGCTGCTGACCGTGCCGCCGGACGAACCGGTCACGTAGCGCGAGGCGTTGAGGTGGTGGGAGTCCGCGGAGTCGGTG
This sequence comes from Kitasatospora sp. NPDC001527, assembly GCF_040298605.1. Classification (NCBI taxonomy): domain Bacteria; kingdom Bacillati; phylum Actinomycetota; class Actinomycetes; order Kitasatosporales; family Streptomycetaceae; genus Kitasatospora; species Kitasatospora sp. NPDC001527. The sequence goes on from NZ_JBEPAM010000032.1 coordinate 20,923, forward strand.
GCGGTGCCGGGCTCGGTGCTGCCCAGGGTCGCCGTGGCGGCCGCCGCCGGGGGCGCGCCCGGCCCGCCGGCCAGCGCCGCCGCCGCGGCGAGGGCCGCCAGCAGGCCCACGGCCCGCCGCCACCACCCCCGGCCGCCCCTGCCCTCGCTCGTACCCGCCCGTGCGGGTGTGCCGGTGTCCGTGTCCGCCATGACCGCCCCCCCTGTGCCGTCTCGGCCAACTCCCCCCAACGGTGTACCGGTTGGCCGCCGACCCTGTCCACGGAACCGCCGCATTCGCCGCCGAACGGCGTGAACCCCGACGTTCCCCCGGCAAAAGCCACCCCGGCTCCCGGCCGGACCGGGCTCACCCCTTGACCGGGCTCACCCCTTGACCGAACCCGCCAGCAGGCCTCGCACGAAGTACCGCTGGAGCGCGAAGAACACCCCCAGCGGGATCACGATCGACAGGAACGCCCCCGCCGTGAGCAGTTCCCACCGCCCGCCGAAGGAGCCGGAGAGCTGAGCCAGCCGGACCGTCATCGGCGCCACCTCCGGTGTGCCGCCGGCGAAGGTGAGCGCCACCAGCAGGTCGTTCCAGACCCAGAGGAACTGGAAGATCGCGAAGGAGGCCAGCGCGGGCGTGCAGAGCGGCAGCACGATGGACCGGAAGATCTTGAAGTGCGAGGCGCCGTCCACCACCGCCGCCTCCATGAGGTCGCGCGGCAGCTGGGCGATGAAGTTGTGCAGCAGGAAGATCGCCAGCGGCAGCGCGAACATGGTGTGCGCCAGCCAGACCGGCGCGTAGGTGCCCTTGAGGTCCAGCGCCGGCAGCAGGGTCAGCGAACCCAGGTGCGCCCCGCCCGAGAACAGCTGGAGCAGCGGGATCAGCGCCATCTGCAGCGGCACCACCTGGAGCGCGAAGACCACGAAGAACAGCGTGTCGCTGCCCCGGAACCGCACCCAGGCCAGGGCGTACGCGGCCATCGCCGCCAGCGCCAGCGGGAACAGGGTGGCCGGCACGCTGATCGCCAGCGAGTTCACCAGGAAGGGCATCAGACCGGTCGAGACGCCGGAGCCGCCCTCGAACAGCACCGTGTGGTAGTTGTCCAGGCCGAGGTCGGGGTGGAGCAGGGCGTTCCACCAGCCGTCGGCGGTGACGTCCTGCTTCGGGCGCAGCGAGGTGACCAGCAGCCCGACGGTGGGGAGGGTCCACAGCACCGTCACCGCGATCACGAAGACCGAGGCGAGCGGGGAGGAGAAGGCCTTCCGGACGGCGTTGCCGTCGCGCCGTACGCTCATCGGACCGCACGCTCCTTGCGCAGCTGGAGGATGTTGTAGGCCACCAGTGGCAGCACCGCGAGGAAGAGGATCACCGCCAGCGCGCTGCCCCGCCCGGTGTTGAACTGGACGAAGGACTGCGAGTACATCTCGTTGGCCAGCACCTGGGTGCCGAAGTTGCCGCCGGTCATGGTGCGGACGATGTCGAAGGCCTTCAGGGTGGTGATCATCACCGTGGTCAGCACCACCACCATCGTGGTGCGGATCATCGGCACGGTGACGTACCAGAACAGCCGCACGCCCCGGGCGCCGTCCAGCCGGGCCGCCTCGGTGACCTCGTCCGGGATCGCCTTGATGGCCGCCGAGAGGACGACCATCGCGAAGCCGGTCTGCACCCACACCATGACGGCCATCAGCAGGAAGGTGTTGAGCGGCTGGGAGAGCATCCAGTTCGGCGGATCGTCCCAGCCGAGCGCGATCGCCAGCTGGCTGAGCAGGCCGATCTGCTTCTGCGAGGGATCGCGCGACTCGTAGACGAACTTGAAGATGATCGAGGCGCCGACCAGCGAGATCGCCATCGGCATGAAGATCAGCGATTTGTAGAGCGCCTGGCCGCGCATCCGGTCCACCAGCAGGGCCAGGACGAGTCCCAGCCCGGTGGCCGCCAGCGGGGCGATCACCAGCCAGAGCAGGGTGTTGACCAGCACGTCGCGCACCGAGTCGCTGGTGAGCGCCCAGCCGAAGTTCTCGCCGCCGACGAAGCGGCTGCTGTCGTCGCTGTAGAGGCTCAGGTAGACCGTGCGGACCAGTGGAGCGACGAGGCCGACCAGCAGCAGCACCAGCGCCGGGCCGAGCAGCACCAGCACGGCCAGCGGGCGGGCGATCCGGCCGGAGGCGCGGCCGGCGACCAGGAAGACCAGCAACAGGATGCCGAGGAAGCCGGCGATCGCTCCGAAGCTGTTGCCGAACTTGACCATCGCGTCGCCCCAGGCGCCGGCGGAGAGGGACATGGCGGGACGTCCTTTCCCAACGGAGGGCGGAACGGGGAACCGGGACATGCGCAAGCGGTGCCTCCCCGCGCGCGGTGCGGAGCGGGTCGGCGAGGGGTGGGCGGTGCGGGTGGGTGGCCCCGCACCGCCCTTCGGCAGGTGGTCCTGCGGCGCGCCGCCGGCGCGACGGCGTGCGCCCTTACTGCGGCCAGGCGGCGTCGATGTCCGCGGCGGTCTTCTGGATCGACTGGCCCTCGGCGAACCAGGCGGTGAGCGACTTCCACTCCTGCCCGGCACCGACCGCGGCCGGCATCAGGTCCGACCCGTCGAACCGGAACGTCGCCGCCGGGTCGGTGAGCGCGTCGGCGGAGAGCCGGTCGATCTGATCGGTGTACAGGCTCTTGTCCACGCCCTGGTTGGCCGAAACCCAGCCGGTCGCGGTCCGCACCCGGCTGCTCGCCCAGTCGCTGCTGGACAGGTAGTTCTGCACCGCCTGCACCTCGGGCCGGCTCGCGAACGCGGTGAGGAACTCCCCGCCGCCCTCCACCGGGCTGGCCACCGACGGGTTCACCGCGGGCAACTGGAAGGCGAAGATGTCCCCCTCCGGGCCGATCTTGGTGTCCTTGGGCCACTGCGCCTTGTAGAAGGACGCCTGCTGGAGCATGAAGCACTTGCCGCTGAGGATCGGCGCGCCCGCGTCCTGGAAGGTCGTGGTGGCGATCGACTTCACGTCACCGTAACCGCCGTTCACCCAGGCCGGGTTCTGCATCCAGTCGGCGACCGTCTTCATCGCCGCGGCGATCTTCGGGTCGGAGAACTTCACCTGGTGGTTCACCCACTGGTCGTACACCTCACCGCCGTACGAGCCGAGGACCACCTCCTCCAGCCAGTCGGTGGCCGGCCAGCCGGTGGCCGTGCCGGAGGCGATGCCGCCGCACCAGGGCTTGCCGCCGCCCGCCTTGGCGATCCGGTCGCTGAGCGCCATCAGGTCGGCCCAGGTCTTGGGGGCGGCGTAGCCGGCCTGCTTGAACGCCTTGGGCGAGTACCAGACCAGGGACTTCATGTTGGCGCTCATCGGCGCGGCGTAGAAGGTGCCGTTGACCGAGCCGTAGGTCTTCCAGACCGGGCTCCACTTCTCCTGGTTGGCGACGGTCTGCGCCGGCGGCTTGGCCACCTTGCCGCTCTTGACCATCTGCGCCAGCAGGCCGGGCTGCGGAATGATCGCGAAGTCCGGGGCGTTGCCGCCGCTCACCCGCACCGGCAGCTGGGACTCGAAGTCGTTGCTGCCCTCGTAACTGATCTTGATGGCGGTGCACTTGCTGAACTCCGCCCAGGACTTCTCCAGGTTGTCCGACTCCGGACTGAGGATCGAGGCGAAGATCGTCACCGTCTTGCCGGCGTGCCCGGCGTACGGCTGGTACTTGGCGCAGTCCCCGGACAGGGTCTGGCCGGCGTCTCCCGAACCCCCCGAACTCCCGGAGCTGTCCGAACTGTTGGAGCAGGCCGCGGTCAGCGCCGCGGCGGCCAGCAGCGCCACCGCGGCGAGCGGGCGGCGTCTGCGCCGACGGGCGGCCTGTGGTGCGCGGGAAGCGGGCGGTACGGGCTCGGTCGTGGACGGCACGGTCGGGGTGGGAGTCAACGCGGTCCTCCTCGCCAGGGCGTGAGCGCTCGGCTGTACGACGGAACGACAATGCGCTGTACAGGAGTTGGACATTCGTCATGGACGCGGCGGCCGGCCGATCCAAAGACGTTAACGCAGCGGCCACCTGTCGCCAAGGTCCGGACCCGCCCTTCACTCCCGCGTGCCCCAGTTGTGACCCAGGACGCCGACGGCCCCGCCCGGAAGGACCGGACGGGGCCGAACGGGGGCCGGGCGACGACGGCTCCACTCTGCGAAGAAACGATTCTTCCTCAGAAGAGCCGGACCGGAATCTCCTTCAGCGCGTTCACCACCAGCGAGCCGCTCGGCCGCAGCTCCTCGTCCGGCACCGCGAGGGACAGCCCCGGGAACCGCTCGAACAGCGCCGGCAGCGCGATCCCCGCCTCCAGCCGGGCCAGCGGCGAGCCCGGGCAGACGTGCGGACCGTGGCCGAAGGACAGGTGCCGGATCGGATCCCGGGTGACGTCGAACAGCTCGGCGGTCACCCCGTGCTGCGCCGGGTCCCGGCCGATCGCGTTGTACGAGATCAGCACCGGCTCGCCCCGGGGGATCACCGCGTCCCCGACCGGCACGTCCTCGGCGGCGAAGCGGAACAGGAAGTTGCTGGTCGGCGGCGTCCAGCGGAGCGACTCCTCCACCACCGCGTCCCAGCCGACCTTCCCCTCCCGCACCAGCGCCAGCTGGTCCGGGTGGGAGAGCAGCGCCCGCACCGCGTTGCCGATCAGGTTCACCGTGGTCTCGTGGCCCGCCGCGATGATCACCCGCAGGGTGGCCGCCGCCTCGGCGTCGGTCAGCGCCCCGCCCTCCGCGTCGGCCAGCAGCAGCACGCTCGTCAGGTCGTCGCCGGGGGTCGCCCGGCGCCGCGCCACCAGGCCGTTGACGAAGGCGTTCAGCCCGGCGATGGTCGCCTGGATGCCCTCCGGGTTCGGCCGGGCGCCGAAGAACCGCTCGTAGAGGTCCCGCAGGTGGGCGTGCTCCGACTCGGGCACGCCCAGAAGCGAGCAGATCACCGTCATCGGCAGCGGGAAGGCGAAGGCGGACTTCAGGTCCACCACCGGCTCCCCCGCCGCCAGGCCGTCCAGCAGCCCGCCGGTGATCGCCGCGACCCGCGGGCGCATCAGCTCCACCTGGCGCGGGGTGAACGCGTGCGCCACCAGGGCGCGCAGCCGGCGGTGCTCGGCACCGTCGGTGGTCACCATGCTCGGGCCCGGCACCGCGAGGCCGATCAGCGGCCAGGTCGTCGGCACCTCGCCGCGCCGGTACGCCGCCCAGTGCCGGGCGTCCTTCACCAGCCGGGCATCGGTCAGCAGTTCACGGGCGGCCGCGTGCCGGGTCACCGCCCAGGCGGCGACACCGCCGGGCAGTTCCACCGGTACCACCGGGCCGGCGGCGCGTAGCAGCGCGCCCTCGGCGGCGTTGTCCCGCGCCAGCGGGTCGAGGGCGATCGGGGCAGGGGCGGTCATCGCTTGAGGATCTCCTTCGCTTCGGGGTCCAGGGGGGCTCGTCCTGCCGCGCTCGCGGGTCAGCCCGCGTACCCCGGGGTGAACGACACCGGCAGCGCCACCAACCCGCGCACCCAGGCCGACGGCCGCCACACCAGCGCGTGCTCGGCCACCGCCAGCCGCAGGTCCGGCAGCCGGTCCAGCAGCACCTCGACCGCCGTCGTCGCGATCACCTCGGCCGCCTCCTGGGCCGGGAACGGGCAGCCGTGCTCGCCGTACGAGTAGCTCAGGTACGCCCGGTTGCCCTCGGCCGGGCGCCCGTCCGGCCGGCGCACCGACGGGTCCGCGTTGGCGCCCGCGAAGCCCAGCAGCAGCATGTCCCCGGCGGCGATCCGCTGCCCGCCGAGCCGGGTGTCCCGCACCGCCCAGCGGCCGGCGAAGATCTGCGTCGGGGTGTCCTCCCAGAGCGCCTCGTTCAGCGCCTGGCTGATGCTGCGCCGCCCGCCGGACAGCGAGGCGGCGAACCGCTCGTCGGTCAGCATCAGCCGCAGCGCGTTGGAGACCCAGTACGAGGACGGCTGGTGACCGGCGATCAGCAGCACCCGCAGGTCCCGCATGACCTCCTCGTGGGTCAGGCCGGCCGGGTGCGCCAGCATCCGCGAGGCGATGTCGTCGCCCGGGTACCGGACCTTCTCCTCCACCAGCTCCAGCATCACCGCGAGCAGCCGCTGCGCGCCGGCCGGCGCGTCCGGACCGCCGTCCAGCATGGTCAGCAGGCTCTCGATGAGCACCGGCGCCCGTTCCTCGCTCAGCCCGAGCACCCGGCAGAGCACCAGCAGCGGCAGCCGGTGCGCGTACTCCGCGACCAGGTCCGCCTCGCCGCGGCCGGCGAACCCGTCGATCAGCCGGTCGGCCAGTTCCTCGCAGTGCTTGCGCAGCTCGTACGGGTCCACGGCGGCCAGCGCGTCGGTGACCGCCTTCGAGCGCCGGACGTGCTCCTCGCCCTCGGTGTAGAGGATCGACGGCACCGGGGCCATCATCGGCTTCAGCGGCCAGTCCTCCGGGATCGCCGACCAGCCCGTCCAGCGGGCGGAGTCCCGGCCGAACAGCTGCGGCTGACCGGTCACCAGCTGGAGTTCGCGGTAGCCGATCACCAGCCAGGCCGGCACGCCGCCGGCCAGCTCGACCGGGGCGACCGGGCCGTGGGCGGCCCGCATCTCGCGGTAGACCTGGGAGGGGTCGGTCTGGAAGCGCGGCCCGTACAGCGGGACGGCACCGGCGTGCGCCGGGCAGCCCGGCGGCGGGGTGGCGGCGGGCTCGGTCACGGGGTGCTCTCCTCAAGGACGTCACGGACGGGGTCGGCCGCGCCGGCGGCGGGGGCGCCCGCCGCCCCGGCCTCGACCCGGGCGGTCAGATGGCGGACCAGCTCGATCAGCACCCGCTTGCCGGACGCCCGGTCGCGGGCGTCGCAGTCCAGCAGCGGCACCCCGGGCGACAGGTCGAGCGCCTCGCGGACCTGCGCCAGGGTGTGGGTCGGCTCGCCGAAGTTGTTGCGGGCGACGACGAACGGGGTGCCGTGGTGCTCCAGCCGGTCGATGGCGTACCAGGAGTCCTCCAGCCGCCGGGTGTCCACCAGCACGACCGCGCCCAGGGCGCCGGTGAACAGCCGGTCCCAGAGGAACCAGAACCGCTCCTGTCCCGGCGCGCCGAACAGGTACAGCACCTGGCTGGCGGAGAGGGTGATCCGGCCGAAGTCGAAGGCCACCGTGGTCGACCGCTTGCCCCAGGCGCCGGCGGGGTCGTCGATCCCCTCACCGGCCCTGGTCATGATCTCCTCGGTGTTCAGCGGACGGATCTCGCTGACCGCGCCGACCAGGGTGGTCTTGCCCACGCCGAAACCGCCGACCACGACGATCTTCAGCGCGTTGTCGGCGGTGCGGCGCAGCGGCGTGCGCCCGGTCCCCGGCACGTCCCGGCCCTCAGAGCTGTTGGAGTCCATGCAGTACCTGCTTCAGCGTGTCGAGATCGGGCAGCCGGGCCCTGGTCGGTGCGAACCGGGGGTGGCGGGCGGTGATCGACCCGGCCTCCAGCAGGTCGCCGAGGAGGATCTTCACCACCGACACCGGCAGCGCCAGCTCCGCGGCGAGCTCCACCACGGCGGTCGGCGCCTCGCACATCCGCAGGATGCGCGCGTGCTCCGACTGCATGCCCGACGCCGGCGCCTGCTCGGCGACGATCAGCGTGACCAGGTCGAAGGCGTTCTCCGGGGCCCGGCTGCGGCCCCTGGTGATGGTGTACAGGCGGTCCGGGTCGTCGTCCCGGCCCGGCACGACCGGACGCCCGTCGGTGTTCCCCCCGCCCCCGCTCATGCCCGGGCGCTCCCGTCGGCGGCCGGGGCCCCGGCGCCCGCGCCGTCCTCCCGGGCCGGGGCGCTGAGGTGGACGCCGATCTGCTCGATCAGCCCGTGCATGTTGTGGCCGACCACGCCCACGTCGGCGTCCTCGTCGGTGACCACGGCGAGGTGGGCGCCCTCGCCGGCCGCGACGATGCACAGCACGCCGCCGTGGAACTCGGTCATCGACTGCCGCACCCCGCCGGTGCCGTCGCCGAACTCGATGGAGGCGCCGTGCGCCAGGCTCTGCAGGCCGGAGGCGATGGCGGCGAGCTGGTCGGCCCGGTCGTTGCCGAGGCCGGCGGTGTGGCAGAGCTTGAGGCCGTCGGCGGAGAGCACCAGGGCGTGCCGGGTGCCGGGCGTGTTGGTCAGCAGGTTCTCCAACAGCCAGTCGAGGTCGCGGTCGGTGGCACTGCTCATCGGGAGTCCTTCTCGGTGACGGGGGATACGTCGGACGCGGGGTCGGTGGCGGACCGGGTGCCCGGGGTGTCCTCGGCCGGGGCGGTGTCCCCGGCCGGCGGACGGTCCGCGGCCGGCCGGGCGGCCCGGCGGAAGGCGCCGAACCGGGCGGCGGCGTCCGCCGCGCCGGGGCGGGCGGGCCGCTCGGCCGGGGCTGCCGCGGGGGCGGCCGAGCCGAGCGTCTGACCGCGGCGGCGCTGCGGCAGTCCGCTGTCCGTCACCGGCGCGGCGGGAACGGCGGACGCCGGACGGGCGGGGGTGAGCGCGGGGCGCGCGGCGCCCGGGACGGGCCGGGCGGTCCGCTCGGCGGGTGCGGAAACGGCCGCCGGGTCGGGCGCGGGGTGGGTGATCAGCTGCTGCGGGATCAGCATCACCACGCCGGTACCGCCGCGCGCCGAGGGCCGGAAGGAGATCTGCAGCCCGTGCTTGCGGGCCAGCACGCCGACCACCGCGAGGCCGATCCGGGTGCCCGCCGACAGCGTGGTGAGGTCCAGCGGCTCGGCCGAGACGGCCCGTTCGGCGCGGCGCAGCCAGCTGTCGCTCAGGCCCAGGCCGCTGTCCTCGACGGTGATCGCCAGACCGGCCGGCACCTCCTCGACGTAGACGTGCACCTCGGCCGGCGGGGCGGAGAAGGTGGCCGCGTTGTCCAGCAGTTCGGCCAGCGCGTGCATCACGCCCTCGGCGGCGAACCCGGCCACCGCGGCGGTGCTCGCGCTGTGCAGCCGCACCCGCTGGTAGGCCCCGATCCGGCCGAGCGCGCCGCGCAGCACCGACTCCACCGGGATCGGCTTGCCCCAGCGCCGGCCGGAGCGGGCGCCGGTGAGCACCGCGATGCTGTCGGCCATCCGGCCGGCCTGGGCGGTGGAGTGGTCCAGGCTCAGCAGATCGCCGAGGACCTCCTCGTCGTGCCGGTGCTGCATCTCGCGCAGCTCCGCGTGCATGCTCGTGGCGAGCGCCTGGACCCGGCCGGCGGCGGTCGCGCAGACCGCCAGCGCGGCGGCCCGCAGCTTCTCGCCGCGGCCGATCTCCTCGGCGACGGCGCGCAGCAGCGCGCGCTGGGGGTGCTCGCGGTGGGCGGCCAGCGCGCCGTCCACGGTCGCGCCGCCGCGCAGCCGCTTCACCAGCTCGGGCAGCACCTCGTCGGCCAGCCGGTCCAGGGCGGCCCGCTCGGCGCGCTCCGCCTCGGCCTCCGCCCGGGCCCGGGCCGCCTCCGCACGGGCGGCGGTGACCTCCTCCTCGGCGCGCCCGAGCGCGGTGCGCGCCTCGTCCCGCTCGGCCTCCGCGGCGGCGGCCCGCGCCTTGGCGGCCGTCTCGGCCTGCTTGGCCGCGCCGGCGACGACCAGCGCCGTCATGGCCTCCTCGTCGTTCCCGGCCAGCTCGGTCTCCAGCCGCCGGGCCCGCTCGGTGGCGCTCCCGGCCTGCCAGACGGCGATCAGCCAGAGCGCCGTGACCGCCGCCACGGCGCCCGCGGTCAGCGGCTGGCCGGCGTCGATCGCCCGCGTGACCCCGACCGGCCCGGCCACCGCCGCCAGCAGGGCGGCCGCCGCCGTCAGGGCCTTGGTGCGCACATCGGGTCGACGGCGCGGCCCGCCGTCGGGGCTGGTGGGTCCTGTCATCGGTGCGGTGTCCTCGGCAGAAGTCGGGCGAATGCGCGACCGCCCGGCCGACGTCGTGGAACGTCTCCGGGCGGTGTTTCGGTTCACGCAGTCGGCCGATCATATCCATTCAGACGGTGCTCTCAACCGACAAGTTGACGGTCAGTCTCCTCCCGCAACGCTCCGTATACCACTTCACCCCGTTCCCGGCACCCCGCCGCCACCCTCGGTCACCCCGCACGCGAAAGGCGGGGCGAGGACGTCGTGTCCTCGCCCCGCCTTCAGCGGTGGCTCACCTCATCCGCGAAGTGCGGGCCGTGCTCAGCTGCAGCCGCTGGTGGAGCCGCAGCCCTCGCAGAGGTAGCAGCTGCCGGCGCGGCGCATCTTGGTGCCGCAGGAGAAGCAGAGCGGCGCGTCGGCGTTCAGGCCCAGCTGGATCTCGATCAGCTCGGTCGAGTTGTGGGCCTGGGCCGGGGTGGCCTTCGGGGCCGGGGCCGGGACGGCGGCCGGCCTGGCCGGCGCGACCGGGGCGGACTGGGCGAGCGTCTCGGTGTCCAGCTCCTCCTCGGCCTCCAGCGGCTCGTAGGAGCCGGTCTCCAGGTGGCGCTGGCGCTCCTCGACGGAGTGGATGCCGAGCGCCGAGCGGGTCTCGAACGGCAGGAAGTCCAGCGCCAGGCGGCGGAAGATGTAGTCGACGATCGACTGCGCCATCCGCACGTCCGGGTCGTCGGTCAGACCGGCCGGCTCGAAGCGCATGTTGGTGAACTTCGCGACGTAGGTCTCCAGCGGCACGCCGTACTGGAGGCCGACCGAGACGGCGATGGAGAAGGCGTCCATCATGCCCGCGAGGGTCGAGCCCTGCTTGGACATCTTCAGGAAGACCTCGCCGAGGCCGTCGTCCGGGTAGGAGTTGGCGGTCATGTAGCCCTCGGCGCCACCGACCGTGAAGGAGGTGGTGATGCCCGGACGGCCCTTGGGCAGGCGCTTGCGGACCGGGCGGTACTCGACGACCTTCTCGACCGCGGCCGGGGCCTCGTCGGCCTTCTTCTCCTCGTCCTTCTTCTTGGCCGAGAGCGGCTGGCCGACCTTCGAGTTCTCGCGGTAGATGGCGAGCGCCTTGACGCCCGTCTTCCACGCCTCGAAGTAGATCTCCTCGACGTCCTCGACGGTCGCGGAGGCCGGCATGTTCACCGTCTTGGAGATGGCGCCGGAGATCCACGGCTGGATCGCGGCCATCATCCGGACGTGGCCCATCGGGGAGATGGAGCGCTCGCCCATGGCGCAGTCGAAGACCTCGTAGTGCTCGGCCCTCAGGCCCGGCGCGTCGACCACGTTGCCGTGCTCGGCGATGTGGGCGACGACCGCCTCGATCTGCTCGTCCTGGTAGCCGAGACGCTTCAGGGCGCGCGGGACGGTGCCGTTGACGATCTGCATCGAGCCGCCGCCGACCAGCTTCTTGAACTTGACCAGCGCCAGGTCCGGCTCCACGCCGGTGGTGTCGCAGTCCATCATCAGGCCGATGGTGCCGGTCGGGGCGAGCACCGACGCCTGGGCGTTGCGGAAGCCGTTCTGCGCGCCCACCCGGAGCACGTCGTTCCAGGCCTCGGTGGCCGCGGCCCAGACCGGGGCGTCCAGGTCGTCGAAGGAGACGGCGGCCCTGGAGGCGTCCGCGTGCTGCTTCATGACCCGCTGGTGCGGGGCGGCGTTGCGGGCGTAGCCGTCGTACGGGCCGACCACGCCGGCGAGCTCGGCACCGCGGCGGTAGGCGGTGCCGGTCATCAGCGAGGTGATGGCGCCGGCCAGGGCGCGGCCGCCCTCGCTGTCGTAGGCGTGGCCGGTGGCCATCAGCAGGGCGCCGAGGTTGGCGTAGCCGATGCCCAGCTGGCGGTAGGCGCGGGTGGTCTCGCCGATCTTCTGGGTCGGGAAGTCCGCGAAGCAGATGGAGATGTCCATCGCGGTGATGACCAGCTCGACGACCTTGGCGAAGGTCTCGGCGTCGAAGGAGTCGTCGTCGCGGAGGAACTTCATCAGGTTGAGCGAGGCGAGGTTGCAGCTGGAGTTGTCCAGGTGCATGTACTCGGAGCAGGGGTTGGACGCGTTGATCCGGCCGGACTCCGGGCAGGTGTGCCAGTGGTTGATGACCGAGTCGTACTGGATGCCGGGGTCGGCGCAGGCCCAGGCGGCCTCGGCCATCTTGCGGAAGAGCTTCTTCGCGTCGACGGTCTCGATGACCTCGCCGGTCATCCGGGCGCGCAGGCCGAATTCGGTGCCGTTCTCGACGGCGGTCATGAATTCGTCGCTGACCCGGACCGAGTTGTTGGCGTTCTGGTACTGGACGGAGGTGATGTCGTCCCCGCCGAGGTCCATGTCGAAGCCCGCGTCGCGCAGGGCGCGGATCTTCTCCTCCTCCTTCACCTTGGTCTCGATGAAGGCCTCGACGTCCGGGTGGTCGACGTCGAGGACGACCATCTTCGCCGCGCGGCGGGTGGCGCCGCCGGACTTGATGGTGCCGGCCGAGGCGTCGGCGCCGCGCATGAAGGAGACCGGACCGGAGGCGTTGCCGCCGGAGGACAGCAGCTCCTTGCTGGAACGGATCCGGGAGAGGTTCAGGCCGGCGCCGGAGCCGCCCTTGAAGATCATGCCCTCTTCCTTGTACCAGTCGAGGATCGACTCCATGGAGTCGTCGACGGCCAGGATGAAGCAGGCGGAGACCTGCTGGGGCTGCTTGGTGCCGACGTTGAACCAGACCGGCGAGTTGAAGCTGAACACCTGGTGGAGGAGGGCGTGGGTCAGCTCGTGCTCGAACACCTCGGCGTCGTCCGCGGTCGCGAAGTAGCCGTTCTTCTCACCGGCGGCGCGGTAGGTGAGCACCACGCGGTCGATGATCTGCTTGAGGCTCCACTCGCGCTGCGGGGTGCCGACGGCGCCGCGGAAGTACTTGGACGTGACGATGTTGACGGCGTTCACCGACCAGAAGTCGGGGAACTCGACGCCGCGCTGCTCGAAGTTGATCGAACCGTCGCGCCAGTTGGTCATGACGACGTCGCGCCGCTCCCAGCGGACCTCGTCGTAAGGGTGCACGCCAGGAGTGGTGTAGATGCGCCCGATCTTCAGGCCGCCCTTGGGGGCCTTGCCGGCGCCGCCCTTGGCCGCGGCCTTCTCGGACTTCGACCCGCGTGCGGAACCGCTCGTGGTGTCTGTCACTTCTGTTCCTCCTCCTGGTTGGGCAAACGCCCGAAGTGCCCTGAAAAGTCCGGGCACGGCTGGTTCGCTCTTCCGGTGTGCGGGCAGGCGGGAGTCCTCGCCGGCCACGCACGGTTTGTCATGGTCTGTGCGCCGTTTTCGGGCACACGTCGGCCCTTGCGGGGGCCGTGGGTGCTGCCGACCCCGGAAGGGGCCGGTGAAGGGGCCGGGCCGGTTAGGGCGCGGCGGCGGCGACGGACACGGGGGTGCCGTCCGCCTCGGGGGCGGGCCGCTCGGCGCGGAGTTCCGCGATGGCGGCCTCGAAGTCCTCCAGCCCGTCGTACGCCTGGTAGACGCTGGCGAAGCGCAGGTAGGCGACGACGTCGAGTTCCTTCAACGGGCCGAGTATGGCCAGCCCGACGTCATGGGTGGTGAGCTCGGCGTTGCCGGTGGCCCGCACGCACTCCTCGACCCGCTGGCCGAGCTGGGCGAGGGCGTCCTCGGTGACCGGGCGGCCCTGGCAGGCCTTGCGGACGCCGGAGATGACCTTCTCCCGGGAGAACGGCTCGGTGACGCCGCTGCGCTTGATGACCATCAGGGCGGCCGTCTCCACCGTGGTGAAGCGGCGGCCGCAGTCCGGGCACTGCCGACGACGGCGGATGCAGCTGCCGTCCTCGGTGGTCCGGCTGTCGACGACGCGGCTGTCGGAGTGCCGGCAGAAGGGGCAGTGCACCTGAGGATCCCTCCCTGGCAGGACGTGCGGACTGGTCGAGTCTATGCGATCCGGGGGCGCTGGTAGCAACCCGATCTTGAGGCCTCGACCACAAGTACTGGGCCACGGAGAGGACTCTAACCACTACATCTAGGTTCGTGGCGGAAGCGGAGGCGCGGGCGTGTCGGCGCGGACTAGGATTCCCGGGTCACCTTCGGATCGAACATTTAATCGATGTACAACAAAGCCTTGATCGAGTCAGCCAACTCCCGAATAATTCACTCGAACGTGTGTTTGGCGCAACCTTTCGATACGAGGTGCGTTGGGCTGGAAAAAGGAGAGGACAGCCGTCGAGAGGGGCCGCCGTGAACACCGTCGAAAGCAACACCATCCCGGTGCAGGAACACTCCCAGCTCAAGGTGGGGCAGCGCACCACGAATCAGCAGAGTGTGGACATCCCCATGGACCGTAGCGAAGACCACCGACCCCCGGGCCCGGGCTTTTCCGGCGTCGGCCGCGTTCCGGACCAGCCCATCGAGCATTCCCCCGCGCTGGACGACGCCCACCCCGCCCCGACCCGTTCGGCGCCGGGCCGCCCGCCCGGCATCCGCACCGACGAGGCCGGCCTCACCGAGCGCCAGCGCCGGGTGATCGAGGTCATCCGGGATTCGGTGCAGCGGCGCGGCTACCCGCCGTCCATGCGCGAGATCGGCCAGGCCGTCGGCCTGTCCAGCACCTCCTCGGTGGCCCACCAGCTGATGGCGCTGGAGCGCAAGGGCTTCCTGCGGCGGGACCCGCACCGCCCGCGCGCCTACGAGGTCCGCGGCGTCGAGGTGGCCCGGCCGAACACCGCCGAGACCGCCGGCCGCCCCTCCACCTCGTACGTGCCGCTGGTCGGCCGGATCGCCGCCGGCGGGCCGATCCTGGCCGAGCAGACGGTGGAGGACGTCTTCCCGCTGCCGCGCCAGCTGGTCGGCGAGGGCGAGCTGTTCGCGCTCACCGTGCGCGGCGACTCGATGATCGAGGCGGCGATCTGCGACGGCGACTGGGTCACCGTCCGCCGCCAGCCGGTCGCCGAGAACGGCGACATCGTGGCCGCGATGATCGACGGCGAGGCCACCGTCAAGCGCCTCAAGCGCGAGGACGGCAGGATCTGGCTGATGCCGCACAACCCGGCCTACGAGCCGATCAACGGCGACAACGCGACCATCCTGGGCAAGGTCGTGGCGGTCCTCCGCCGGCTCTGACGCCCGCCCCGTCACCCGCTCCCCCATCCCCGGCACCCCCGGCGTCCGGCCCGCAGGAAGGGGCTCCCCGCACACCGCGCGGAGCCCCTCCGGCCTGCCCTCAGCCCCGCTTCACCACCGGCCGCACCGGCGCCGCCGAGGCGTCGATGGCCGCCAGCGAGCGACGCACCTGGTTGCGGTCGGTGGTGTACCAGAACTCCGGCATCGAGGAACGGAAGAAGCCGCCGTACCGCTTGGTCTCCACCCGCGGGTCGAGCACCGCCACCACGCCCCGGTCGTCCGCGGCGCGCACCAGCCGGCCCGCGCCCTGCGCCATCAGCAGCGCCGCGTGGGTCGCCGCGACGGCCATGAAGCCGTTCCCGCCGCGCTGTTCGACGTCCTTCTGCCGGGCGCTCATCAGCGGGTCGTCCGGACGCGGGAACGGGATCCGGTCCATCACCACCAGCTGGCAGGCCGACCCGGGCACGTCCACGCCCTGCCAGAGCGAGAGCGTGCCGAACAGACAGGTACTCGCGTCCGAGGCGAACTCGCGGATCAACTCGCCCAGGGTGTCCTCCCCCTGGAGCAGGATCCGCTGGTCCAGCCGCCCGCGCATCGCCTCGGCGGCCGCCTGGGCGCCGCGCATCGAGGAGAAGAGGCCGAGCGTACGCCCGCCCGCCGCGCCGATCAGCTCCTCCAGCTCGTCCAGCATGTCCGGCCGTTCGGGATCCCGCCCGGGATCGGCCAGGTGCCTGGCGACGTACAGGATGCCCTGCTTCGGGTACTTGAACGGCGAGCCGACGTCGATCCCCCGCCAGTGCGGCACCGGCTCGTCGCCGAAGCCCGCGCCCGCCGCCTCCGGGGTGTCGCCCGGGGTGCGGACGTCCGGCAGCCGGGTCTCGGAGGGCAGGCCGACCGAGGCGGCCACGCCGTTGAAGTCCCCGCCGAGCTTGAGGGTGGCCGAGGTGAGCACCACCGAGCGCTCCTTGTACAGCCCCTCGCGCAGCAGCCCGGAGACGCTCAGCGGGGCGACCCGCAGCGAGGCGGTGCCCAGCCCGTAGCGGTCGCTGCGCTCGATCCAGACCACGTCGTACTCGGAGTCCTGGAGCAGCCGGTCGGCCGTCTCGTGCAGCGCCTCGGCGGAGGCCATCGCCTGCTTGCGGACGGCGTCCTCGTCGCTGAGCCCCTTGTCCCTGGTCTCGCCGAGCGAGGTGATCACCTGGCGGGCGGCGTCCCGGATCGCGGTGACGGCGTACCCCAGGTACTCGGGCAGCTCCTCGACCCGGCCGGGCTGGGCGGTCTCCATCAGGCCGTGGTAGTTCTCGGCGGCGGCCTGCAGCGCGTCCACGGCCTTCTCGTTGGCGAGCCGCGCGGCCCGCTTGACCGCCCGGTTCACGGCGCCGACGGTCAGCTCGGCGGTGGCCGCCCCGGTGACCCGGTTGACCAGTTCGTGGGCCTCGTCGATGATCAGCAGCCCGTGCTCGGGCAGCACCGGCGCGCCCTCGATCGCGTCGATCGCGAGCATCGCGTGGTTGGTGACCACCACGTCGGCGAGCTTGGCCCGCTCGCGCGCCTTCTCCGCGAAGCACTCCTGCCCGTACGCGCAGCGGGTGGCGCCCAGGCACTCCTTGGAGGTGACCGAGAGCTGCGCCCAGGCGCGGTCGGAGACGCCGGGGGTCATGTCGTCCCGGTCGCCGGTCTCCGTCTCGTCCGCCCAGTCGCGCAGCCGCAGCACCTCCTGGCCGAGCTTGCCGGCCGGCCCGCCCATCGCCTCGACCGGGTCGAACAGGCCCTCGCCCTCCTCGCTCGGGGTGCCCTCGTTCGCCCGGTGCAGGCACAGGTAGTTGGAGCGGCCCTTGAGCATCGCGAACAGCGGGCGGCGCCGCAGCACCGGGTGCAGCGCCTCCACGGTGCGCGGCAAGTCCCGCTCGACGAGCTGGCGTTGGAGCGCCAGGGTGGCGGTGGCGACCACCACGCGGTCCCCGTGCGCGAGCGCCGGCACCAGGTAGGCGAGGGACTTTCCGGTGCCCGTGCCGGCCTGCACCAGCAGGTGCTCGCCGTGGTCGACGGCGTCGGCGACGGCCTCGGCCATCCGGAGCTGGCCGGGGCGCTCGACGCCGCCGACGGCCGCGACCGCGGCGTGCAGCAGCTCGGGGACGCGGGAGCGGGGGACGGCCTCGACCGGGGCGTCCGCGGCGCTCCCGGCCGGCTCGGCGTCCTCGGCGGGGAGCTGGGATTCGGAGTCGTTCGTCATGACCCTCCCACCCTACGGGGCGGGGGTGACAATCCGGTCCCGCCGACCGGGCGGCGGGACCGTCCCGTCGGCGGCGAGCGGGTTGGGCACGGTGCCGTGCCGGGCGGCGTGCGGGCGGTGCGGGCGGTCCCCGTAGCCGTCCAGCAACAGCCGGTTGCGGTTCAGGCAGAGCCGGTCGATCCGCGGCCGGAACAGGTCGAACAGCGCGAACCGGTCGGCGAGTTCCGGGAAGCGCGCCTGGTGGCGCAGCACCTCGGCGCGCAGCAGCGCCCAGAACCGCGCCTCGGCCAGGCCGGTCCGCGCCTCCAGCAGCGGCGCCAGGTAGCGGAACACGCCGATGAACAGCCCCGAGTGCAGGAACTGGCACAGGCCCTGCGGGTCCTCGCGCAGCAGCACCGCGTCCACCTCGGCGGGCAGGCCGCGCAGCTCGGGCAGGTCCTGGTCGCTGAGGTTGACGTCGTCGACGAAGTCCTTGACCGCCAGCCGGACCGGCACGTCCCGCTCGTCGAAGACCACGATGGCGTTCTCGCCGTGCGGGGAGAAGACCAGCCCGTACCGGTAGAGGAAGTGCAGCAGCGGCGGCAGCATCGCGGCGAACAGCCGGGCGGTCCACTCGGCGGGGGCGAGCCCGGAGCGGGCGATCAGCTCGGCGGCGAGCGACCGCCCGTCGGCGCCGGTCTGCAGCAGGGCGGCCAGGGTGCGGGCCCGCTCGCCCGGCTCCAGGGCGGGGCCGAGCGGCTCGCGCCAGATCGCGCCCAGCAGCTCCTTGTACTGGTACGGGGCCTCGGGCAGCTCGCGGTAGAGCGGGTGGTCGACGGTGACCGAGGCGATCTCGCCGAGCAGCACCACCCGGCACTCGTCGCGCAGGAACGGGTCGGCGTCGCGCAGCCCGTGGATCCAGGCGGTGACGGCGGGCGCGGCCAGCGTGCGCTCGGTGGGCAGGCCGCGCCAGACCAGGGTGTTGAGGATGGCCAGCGGCAGCTTGACCGTGCAGCGCTCCGGGCGGCTCTCGTTGAAGAACGAGCGGATCGACTGCTGGGGCAGCCGCAGGTCCCCGTCGGTGCCGAGCGGGACGATCTCGCCGGAGGCGACCCACGGGGCGAACAGCGGCAGCACGGTCTCGTCCCACTGCCAGGGGTGCACCGGCAGCAGCAGGTAGTCGTCGGCGGCGGCGCCGAGCGGGGCGCGCAGCGCCTCCGGGTCGTCCAGCTCGCGGTGGTACAGCTGGTCGGGGTCGGTGAGCCCGGCCACGCCCCGGTACGCGGCGAGCCGGCGGTGGACGGCGATCCAGGGCAGCGGGCGCGGGGTGCGGGCCTCGGGGGCCCAGCGGGCGGCGTCGGCGGCGGAGAAGCCGATCCGGCCCTTGTTGGGGACGATCCACGGGTGGCCGCCCTGCCGGCCCTCCAGCTCGGTGTGGCCGAGGTCGGCGAGCGCGGCGGCGGTGAGCCCGGTGGCGAGCAGGTGGGCGTCGGCGGTCAGCGTGGCGGTGAGTTCGCGCAGCAGGTGGCCGGTGGTCTCGCCGCGCAGGCCCAGGGCGTGCCGGGCGTGCAGGAGGAAGCGCAGCGGGTCGGGGCCCCCGGGCGCGTCGCAGGTGACCGAGCCGGGGTCGACGGACCAGCCGCCGTAGGCGCCGCGCCGGGCGGTGAAGCGGTACTCGGCCCCGGGCAGCCCGAGCGCGTACCCGTCGGCGGCGCCGGTCCCGACGGGGGTGACGAGCTCCTCGTAGGCGAACTCGCCGAGCATCTTGGCCAGCAGCGCGCGGCCGGCCCGCTGCCAGTTCCCGGCGGTGAGCTGCGGCGGCAGGTACAGCGGCGGTTCAGCGGCCGGCGGTTGCGGCACGGGTCGGCTCCTGGGGTCGGGGGAGGGCGGATGCGGGCGTGGCGGCGGGCGCCGGGGCGGGTGCGGGCGCGGACGGCGGCGCGAAGCCGGTCCAGGCGGTGCGCCCGGGCAGCCGGTGGACGGTCCGCCCGGCCACGGCGTTGAGGATCACCGCGGCGCGGTGGGCGCCGAGGCCCAGGTCGGGGGTGCCCACCCCGTGGGTGTGCAGCTCGCCGTTCTGCACGTACAGGCCGCCGGTGACCTCGGGCAGGGTGGCCACCCGGTGGTCGAGGTCGACCCGGTAGCGGCCGGCGGCGTCCCAGTCGACGAGGTGGGCGAGCGGTTCCAGGGCGGCCGGGCGGGCGGCCCGGTAGCCGGTGGCGAGCACCACGGCGTCGGTGCGCAGCACGTGCCCGGTGCCCGAGTCGGTGTGCCGGCAGTCGAGTTCGAATCCCCCGCAGGGCCCGGGGCGGGCGCCGGTGACGGCGGTGCCGGGGGTGATCTCGACCGGCGCGTCACCGACCGGCCGGCCGACGGTGCGCGCGTAGAGGTGGTCGTGGATCTCGGCCAGGGTCTCGGCGGAGGCGGCCTTGTGCAGCTGCCACTGGGCCTCGACCAGGGTGTCCCGCACGGGCCCGGGCAGGCCGTGGAAGTACCGGGTGTAGTCGGGGGTGAAGTGCTCCAGACCGAGCTTGGAGTACTCCATCGGTGCCAGGGCCCTGGTCCGGGTGAGCCAGCGCAGCCGCACGCCGTCGCCGTCGTGGCGGCGCAAGAGGTCGAGGAAGACCTCGGCGCCGGACTGCCCGCTGCCGACGACGGTGATGTCCCGGGCACCGGCCAGGTCCTCGCGCCGGTCCAGGTAGTCGGCGGAGTGGAAGACCCGCGGGTGGCCGCCGAGGGCGGCGAAGGCGGCGGGCCGCACCGGCAGCGTGCCGACGCCGAGCACCACGTTGCGCGCCTCGACCGTGCGCGCCCGCCCGCCGGGGTGCTCGCGCAGCTCGGCCCGGTAGCGGTCGCCGGCCCAGTGCAGCGCGGTGACCTCGGTGCCGAAGCGGCAGTTGGGGAGCCGCTCGGCGGCCCAGCGGCAGTAGTGGTCGTACTCGCGGCGGGTGAGCTGGAAGCGCTCGGTGAAGTAGAACGGGAAGAGCCGGTCCTGCTCGCGCAGGTGGTTGAGGAAGGACCACGGGCTGGTCGGGTCGACCAGCGAGACCAGGTCGGCGAGGAACGGCACCTGCATCCGCGCGCCCTCGACGAGCATGCCGGGGTGCCAGCGGAACTCCGGGCGGCGGTCGCAGAACAGGGTGCGCAGGCCTGGAACGGGATCGGCGAGCGCGGCGAGCGAGAGGTTGAACGGGCCGATGCCGACGCCGAGCAGGTCGTAGGGCCCGGGCGGGGGTGCTGGGGTGTCCATGAGGCGGGTGCAGTCCTAGGCGGGGTGCGGGGTGCGGTCGCGGACCATCAGGGCGGCCCGTTTGCCGGGCAGGTCGAGTTCGCCGGCGAGCCGGAAGCCGGCCCGCCGGAAGGCGCGGACGGAGCGCCGGTTGCGGACGTCGGGTTCGGCCACCACCCGTGCGCAGCGCGGCCGCTCCCGCAGGACGCGGTCGGCCAGCGCGGCGAGCAGGACGGCGCCGAGGCCCCGGCCGCGGCTGGTGGCGGGGCCGAGCAGCAGGTGCAGGCCGGTGTCGTGCGGCCGGGCCGGGTAGTGCGCGGCGAGCGGGTCGAGGTCGGCGCGGTAGACCTCCCAGTAGCTCATCGGGGCGCCGTCGAGCAGGCCGAGACAGGGCAGGCTGTGCCCGTCGCCGTCGAGCTGCCCGCGCAGGTGCCGCTCGGTGACGGCCGGCGGGCCGGCCAGTTCCCAGAAGGCGGCGACCTCGGGGTCGTTCATCCAGCCGGCGAGCAGGCCGAGGTCGGCGGGCAGCCGCACGCCGCGCAGCCGGAACTCCCCGGCCGCGGTGGGCATGGCGCCCCACCGGGCCGGGTCCCGGCCCGCGTCCGGCCCGGCCGTCGGCGCGGTGCCGGTCACGCGCCGGCCACCGGGTTGGGGATGTCGACGTAGACGGACTGGGTGGCGACCGGGCCGACCAGTTCGTCCAGACCCTGGACCCGGGTGAGCAGGTTGGCCTTGCAGGGCAGGGTCGGCGCGTCCAGCAGCAGGCCGGGCAGCGTGGAGCGGGTGGCGGTGGCGGCGGGCCCGGCCAGGAACCGGCGCAGCGCGGCCAGCAGCACGGCCTCGTCGGCGAGTTGCTGGGAGCCGAGCGCGCCGACCAGCCCGAGCACGTGGTTGATGCCCAGGTAGTAGGCGAAGTGGTGGTCGATCACCGGGTCGTCGAGGAAGGTGTCGCTCCGGGTGCCGAGGCCGGGCAGCCGGGCGGTGAGCCGGTCGGTGGCGCTGCGCCGGTAGTAGTAGCCCTGGTTGTCGCGGTAGCGGCCGCCCTCGGGCCAGCCGGCGGCGTCCAGCAGCACCAGGCTGTTCTGCTGGTGGGCCTCCAGGGCGATGCCGGCCGTGCCGTCCAGCCACAGGACGGGCAGCACGACGGCGTCCAGGTAGCGCAGGAACCATTCGGCGGTCACCGTGGGCAGCGGGCGGCCGGTGCGGGCGGCGAGCGAGCGCAGCAGGTCGCCGAGCCGGGACGGGACGGTGTCGCCGCGGGCGCCGTGCGGCCGTTCGGCGGCGAGCCCGGCCACGCAGTAGGCGCGGTCCCCGGGGGCGAAGGGCTGGGCGCGCAGCACGGTGTCCAGGCCGCCCGGGTCGCCGAGGTCCGGGTGGTCGACGCCGATCCAGGCGGGGTCGCGGACGATGTCGAAGCCCGGGTGGGCGGCCCGCCACTCGGCGCCGAGGCCGCTCTCCAGCAGCCGGTGCATCTCCAGGCCCCGGTGGAGCTCCTTGCGCAGGTTCTCCCGGCGGGAGTTGGTGATCCGCAGGCCCAGCGAGAGCTTGAGCATCCAGGGGGTGCCGGGCCGGTAGACGGTGCGCACGGAGGAGGTGGGGTACCAGGGGGCGCCGGCCGGGCCGAGGTCGTGCAGCCGGCCCTCGGCGAACAGGGCGGCGACGGCCGGGCGGTGGGCGAGTTCCCGGGCCTGCCAGGGGTGCAGTGGCAGGGCGGCGGTGCCGGGCGGCAGCAGGGCGGGGTCGTCGAGCAGCCCGGCGGTGATCCGCTCGGCGCTCCGGGCGACGGCGGAGCCGGCGGCGAGCAGGTCGCGGTCGACGGCGTACCAGTGCAGTTGGAAGGAGCCGTGCAGTTCGGGCGAGTAGGCGGCGCTCTGGGCGGGGCCCAGGCCGTCGCGGCTCTTCGGGGTGGGGTGCAGCGGATGGCCGAGCAGCAGGGACTGCTCGGCGGCGAGGAACTCCGAGCGCTCGGGTCCGCCGGGCACCGGGGCGGTGGCGGCGCGGTGGTGGGCGAGGATGTCGGCGGTGCGGACCACCGAGTCGGCGACCCTGGCGGCGAGGTCGGCGACCTGCCCCGGGTCGGGCCGCTCGGCGGCCGCGGCGGCCAGCAGGGCGGCGGCGGTGACGGCGTCCACCGGGGCTTCGGCGAAGTCCCCGACCGCGTTGGCCTCGCCGGCCGCCAGGCCGACCGGGCCGAACCGGTGCCAGCCGGCCCGCGACCAGTGCCGGACCGGGGCGGAGAGCCGGGCGGCGCCGCCGAGGACGGCGATCCGCAGGTACCCGTCGGGGCCGGGGACGGCGCCGGTCTCGCGGGCCCAGCAGCGCAGCAGGGCCTCCAGGGCGGCTTGTTCGGCGGCGACGGCCGGGTCCGGGTGGAGCAGCCGGTCGGACCGGGCCGGGGCGGCGGCGGTGGCGGGGCGGCGGGCCGGGAGACGGGGCGGGGCTCCGGTCAGGGCGGTGCTCAATGCTGCTCCTTGAGGCGCGTGGAGTGCCGACGCGCAGGAGGTGGAGGGAACTGGCGGGCGCTCACACCGTCGCGTCAGGTAAGGGTTACCTATCCCTGAGCGGTGATCACAAGGAGGGCTCACTCGTCCGGGTGAAGACCGTCGGTTTCACGGTTCGCGAGGACTCCCGGGCCCGCCGCACGGGGTATAGCGGGCCGCCCCCGCGTCACGGATCGGTGACCCCCGTGGCGGGGCGGAACCCGGGGGCCGCCCGGGACCGTCCTGGTGGCCAGTGGCAGACTCCAGGACGGCGGTCCGCCGCCCACACCGAACTACCAGGGGGACAGCACCATGCCAGCGATCCACCGGTCAGCCGCGGCGGCGCTCCTCGCCGCGGGGACCCTGCTCGCCGTCACCGCCTGCGGCCCGGACGGGCCTTCGGGCGGGGGCACCGCAGCACCGCCGCCCTCCGGCGGCGCCACCGCCTCCGCGTCCGCCACCGCCGCGGGGGGCGGCAGTGGCGTGATCGGCGGCATCACCCTGCCCTCGGGCCTTCCGACCGGCCTGCTGGAGGGCCTGCCGAAGAGCTGGGACGACCTGACGAAGTGGAAGTTCGAGGACTGGGACAACTGGGCGTCCAAGCACGTCTTCAACAACCCGATCGTCAAGGACTTCTGGAACCCGGACAAGATGGGCGACTCCAAGCCGGCCGACCCGGCACCGCCCACCGCCAAGCCCGCCGAGGACGCCGGGGTCACCGACCCCGAGCCGCCGGTGGTCAAGGCCGCGCCGGTGCCGCGCCCGTACACCAAGCAGCCCTCCGGGAAGGTCTTCTTCTCGGCCGAGGGCGGCCGCGGCAACTGCTCGGCCACCGTGATCCAGGACCCGGCGCACCCGGGGAAGAGCAACCTGGTCTGGACGGCCGGCCACTGCGTCCACCCGGGCAAGGGCGGCAGCTACTTCAAGGACCTGGTCTTCGTCCCGGCCTACAACAACTCGGGCGCCTCCAGCGGCGGCAAGAAGGCCCCGCTGTCCGAGCTGGCGCCGCTCGGCACCTGGTGGGCCAAGGACGTGGTGACCTCGCCGCAGTGGCTGGTCGAGGGCGGCGGCACCGGTGACGCCGCGAACCAGTACGACTTCGCGATCATGCGGGTGAACAACCAGAACGACACCGGCAAGTCGTTGGAGGAGACGGTCGGCGGGGCCGTCCCGGTCTGGTTCGACGCGCCGCGCGACAAGCTCGCCGTGACGGCGATCGGCTACCCGCTCTACAAGCCGTTCGACGGCCAGGAGCTCTACAAGTGCGAGGGCGGGAAGCCGACCCGGCTCTCCTTCGACCCGAAGCGCCCGTCGATGCTGACCATAGGCTGCAACATGACCCAGGGCTCCAGCGGCGGCGGCTGGTTCGCGCCGATGCCGGACGGCAGGCTGGCGCTGGTCTCCAACACCTCGATCGGCACCCAGGAGCACACCTCGCTGAGCGGGCCGTACCTGGAGACGGTCGCCAAGCAGGCGCTGGACTGGATCGCGAAGAAGAAGTAGCCGCGCCGGACACGGGGCGGGCCCCGGTTCCCCCTCACGGGAGGGAACCGGGGCCCGTCCGCGCGGCGCGGCTCAGCCCTGCGGCGTCAGCGCCACCGCGAAGTGCTCCAGCTCGGCGGCCAGCTCGACCGGCACCTTGGCGTGCAGCAGGGTGCCCTCGCCGGTGTGCTCGGTGGCGAGCAGCTCGCCCTCGGCGTGCACCCGGGACACCAGGGCGCCCTGGGTGTACGGGACCAGCGCGTGCACCTCGACGGCCGGGCGCGGCAGCTCCTCGTCGATGAGCTTGAGCAGCTCGTCGATGCCCTCGCCGGTGCGGGCCGACACCACGATGGCGTGCGGCTCCCGGCGCAGCAGGCGCTGCAGCACGTGCGGGTCGGCCGCGTCGGCCTTGTTGATCACCACGATCTCCGGCACGTTCTGCGCGTCGACCGAGACGACGACCTCGCGGACGGCGGCCAGCTGGGTCTCCGGCTCGGGGTGCGAGCCGTCCACCACGTGCAGGATGAGGTCCGCGTCGGCGACCTCCTCCATGGTGGAGCGGAACGCCTCGACCAGGTGGTGCGGCAGGTGCCGGACGAAGCCGACGGTGTCGGCCAGGGTGTAGACCCGGCCGCTCGGGGTCTGCGCCCGGCGCACGGTCGGGTCGAGGGTGGCGAACAGCGCGTTCTCCACCAGCACGCCCGCGCCGGTGAGCCGGTTGAGCAGGGAGGACTTGCCGGCGTTGGTGTAGCCGGCGATGGCCACGGACGGCACCTGGTGGCGCTTGCGCTCCCGGCGCTTGGTGTCGCGGCCCTTCTTCATGTCGGCGATCTCCCTGCGGAGCTTCGCCATCTTCTCGCGGATGCGGCGCCGGTCGGTCTCGATCTTGGTCTCACCGGGACCACGGGTGGCCATGCCGCCGCCGGACGAGCCGGAGCCGCCACCACCCATCTGCCGGGAGAGCGACTGACCCCAGCCGCGCAGTCGCGGCAGCATGTACTGCATCTGCGCGAGCGAGACCTGCGCCTTGCCCTCGCGGGACTTGGCGTGCTGGGCGAAGATGTCCAGGATCAGGGCCGTCCGGTCGACGACCTTGACCTTGACGACGTCCTCGAGGTGGATCAGCTGGCCCGGGGTGAGCTCACCGTCGCAGACCACGGTGTCCGCCCCGGTGGAGGAGACGATGTCGCGCAGCTCCTGCGCCTTGCCGGAGCCGATGTAGGTGGCCGCGTCGGGCTTGTCGCGGCGCTGGATGACGCCGTCCAGCACCTCGGAGCCGGCCGTCTCGGCCAGTGCGGCGAGCTCGGCCATCGAGTTCTCCGCCTCCTCCAGGGTGCCGTCGGTCCACACACCGACGAGCACCACGCGCTCCAGGCGGAGCTGGCGGTACTCGACCTCGGTGACGTCCTGGAGTTCGGTGGAGAGGCCGGCGACACGGCGGAGCGCGGCACGCTCGCTGCGGTCGTACTGGTCGCCGTCGTAGTGGTGGCCGAGGTCCTCGTCGATGGCCGCGAGGTCCTCGTCCATGAGGGCTTCCGCTCGCAGACCGCCGAGGCGGCGCGGGGCGTCGGCGTGGTCGCGGGTGTCGAACGTGGAGGTCATTCTGTCCTTTGGCTGCTGGAACGGGTGGCCTGTGCGCGACCGTACGGACGGTCGTGCCCGGAGTCTGCCCAGCTGCCGCCCCGTCTAGCACTCGGGCGAGGTGTGAGCTACCCCTCGGGGCCGCGGGACGGGCTGAGACTCCTCCGCCCGGTCAACGCCGCGGTCCGGCCGTGAATTCCCCATGATGGTCGCACGCCGGGCGCGTGCCGGTCATCCTCATTTCCTCCAGCGGCGCCGGGGCGTTCGCCGGGGCGGCCGGGGCCCGGCCCGGGCCGCCGCCCGCCGGCGCGTGCGGGCGTTCCACGTCGTACACCCCGGAGACCCGCAGCATGGCCCGCAGCACCGCGGCCAGCGCGGCCGGGTCCGGCAGCTCCACGGTGTAGGTGTGCCGCACCCGCAGCTCCTGCGGCGGCTCCACCTCGGCCGCGACGATCCCGACGCCCTCCCCCGAGATCGCGGCCGTGAGGTCGGCCAGCAGCCGGGGCCGGTTCAGCGCCTCGGCCCGCAGGGTGGCCCGGTAGCCGGCCGCCGGGGCGCCGCCGGGACGCCAGTGGACCTCCAGGGCGCCGCGCCCGTCGGCCCGCATCCGCTCCCCCGCCGGACAGCCGGCCCGGTGCACCGCGACCGCGCCGCCGCGGATCGGGTAGCCGGCGATCTCGTCCGGCGGCACCGGGGTGCAGCAGCGGGCCAGCCGGACGGGCGCCCCGGGGCGGCCCGCCACGGTGACCGGCGCGGCGGGCCGGCCCGCGGCCACCGGGCGGTCGGGCGGCGCGGGCTGCCCGGCGGACGGGCCGGTGCGGACCACCGGGCGGCGCGGCGGGTGGTCGGCCAGCCAGCGCTCGATGGCCAGCCGGGCACCGGGGGTGCGGGCGTGCGCCAGCCACTCGGGCGCGGGTCCGGCGGCCTCCTCGGTGAGGATCGCCACCCGGTCGCCGTCGTGCAGCACGGTGGAGAGCGCCGCGAGCCGGCCGTTCACCCGGGCCCCGATGCAGCGGTGGCCGGTCTCCTCGCCGAGCAGGTAGGCGGCGTCCACACAGGTGGCGCCGGCCCTGAGCTGAAGCGTTTCGCCACGCTCGGTGACCACGGTGATCTCGCGGTCCCCGGCCAGGTCGGCGGTGAGCGCGGACCAGAAGGCGTCCGGGTCCGGGGTCTCCTGCTGCCACTCCAGCAGCCGGGAGAGCCAGCCCGGCCGGGCCGGGTCGGTGCGGTCCAGTTCGTCCCGGCCCTGCTCGCCGGCGCCGGCCCCGGGCTGCCGGGGGTCACCGAGCGCGACCACCCCGGTCTCGGCGACCTCGTGCATCCGCCGGGTGCGCACCAGCACCTCGACCACCGCGCCGCCGGCCAGCGCCACCGCGGTGTGCAGCGACTGGTACAGGTTGAACTTCGGCGCGGCCACGAAGTCCTTGAACTCCCCCGGCAGCGGGGTCCAGCAGGTGTGCAGTTCGCCGAGCACCGCGTAGCAGTCGGCGTTCTCCTCGACCACCACCAGCAGCCGCCCGAAGTCGGCCGGCTGCGGACCCTGCGGCCTGCCGTCCGGCCCGGGGGCGGCGGCCCGCTTGAGCAGCACCCGGTGCAGCGAGACGCAGTGCCGGGGGCGGACGGTCACCTCGGCGGCGATCCCGGCCTCGGCGAGCTGGCGGGCCAGGTCACGCGCGAACGGCGCCAGCAGGGTGTCGGGACCGGCCTCGTGCCGGCCGAGCAGGGCGCGGGTGCGGGTGTGCTCCTCGGGGTGCAGGGTGGCGAAGACGATGTCCTCCAGCTCCGCCTTGAGCACCTGGATGCCCAGCCGCTCGGCCAGCGGGATCAGCACGTCCCGGGTGACCTTGGCGATCCGCACCTGGCTGGCCGGCTTCATGTGCCGGATGGTGCGCATGTTGTGCAACCGGTCGGCGAGCTTGATGACCATCACCCGGACGTCGTCCCCGGTGGCGACCAGCATCTTGCGGAAGGTCTCGGCCTCCGCCGCCGCGCCGAAGTCCACCTTCTCCAGCTTCGTCACCCCGTCGACCAGGTAGGCGACTTCGGGCCCGAAGCCCTCGGCCACCTGGTCCAGCGTCAACTCGGTGTCCTCGACCGTGTCGTGGAGCAGCGAGGCGACCAGGGTCGTGGTCCCGGCGCCGAGTTGGGCGAGGATCATGGTGACGGCCAGCGGATGGGTGATGTACGGCTCGCCGCTCTTGCGCTTCTGGCCGCGGTGGCTCGCCTCGGCCAGCCGGTAGGCCCGGCCGAGCAGGCCGAGGTCGGCCTGCGGATGGTGCCGGCGGTGGGCCTGGACCAGCGGTTCCAGCGCGTCCGGCACCGGCGGACGGCCGGTGGCCAGCAGCGCGGCGCGCCCGGCGCGGCCGAGCGCGGCCCGGCCCAGCTCTCCGAGCGGGCGTCTGGGCCCGGCTTGCCGTGCGGACGTCGGCTGCCCCGCCAGGGGCTGCCCGGCTTCGATGGTCATCGGCACCTCCGGCAGCGGTACCGGGGGCGTGGGCCGACCCGGTGGTCCATGCTACCGAGCAGAGCACGTTCCGTGGGGCCCCGCTTCCCGTCCGTCAGGGGTATCACCCGAACGGGGGGATTCGATCGAGGACGAATTGGGCAAACGCGAGTCGGCCGGCCCCCGGCCCGCACCAGCGGGCGGGCCCGGGCGGCCGACGGCGGGTCAGATCCCCAGGACCAGCGCCGACCAGGCGGGGTCCAGCTCGCCGCGGGCGACGATGACCGCGGGTCCGGTCTTCTCCACCCGGCCGTCCGGGTGCTCGGTGATCGTCAACCGGCCGCCCAGCACGTCCACCGCGTACGTCACGGCCTCGCCGGTGACCGCCGGGTCCACGCCGTCCCGGCGGGCGGCGGCCACCGCGACCGCGCACGCGCCGGTGCCGCAGGAGCGGGTCTCGCCGGAGCCGCGCTCGTGCACCCGCATCGCGACGTGCCGCGGCCCGCGGTCCACCACGAACTCGACGTTGACGCCCTGCGGGTAGACGCCCTCGGGGCTCACCGGCGGCGCGGTCCGCAGCTCGCCGGCGTGGTCCAGGCTCTCGACGAACGCGACCGCGTGCGGATTGCCCATGTTGACGTTCAGGGCCGGCCAGCTGCGCCCGCCGACCGCCACCTCGATCCCGTCCGGACCGGGCAGCAGCGCGTGCCCCATGTCCACGGTGATCTCGCCGGGCGTGCCGTCCTCGGCGTCCTCGGCGACCCGTACGGTCCGCAGACCGGCCCGGGTGGCCACCGGCAGCTCGCCCGGCTTCGCCAGCCCGGCCTCGACCAGGTAGCGGGCGAAGACCCGGATGCCGTTGCCGCACATCTCGCCGATCGAGCCGTCGGAGTTGCGGTAGTCCATGAACCACTCGGCCCGGTCGGCCTGGCCCGCCGCGACCGGGTCGGCGGCGGAGCGCACCACGCGCAGCAGCCCGTCACCGCCGATGCCCGACCGGCGGTCGCACAGCGCGGCCACGGCCTCGGGACCGATGGTCAGCCGGCCGTCCGGATCGGGGACGATGACGAAGTCGTTCTGGGTGCCGTGCCCCTTGAGGAAGGGGAGGCCGACGGGCTGCGCGGAGGATGCGGTCACCCTCCCGATGGTACCGAGACGCCCCGGACCCGCGCCCTCCGGTTCCGCCCCGAGCCGCTGCCGACCCGACAGCCGGAGGGCCCGCAGGCGCCTCAGCGACCCGACAGCCGGACGACCCGCCACAGGGCCAGCGCGCAGGCGGCCAGCACGATCAGCGTGTAGATCACGATCGCCTTCCACCCGGCCCGCTCCCCGGTGCCGCGGCGCGGCAGGCCGGGCCACTTGTACCCCGCGTGCCGGGCCGCCATCGCGCCCCAGCCGAGCGAGGCCGCGGTGAGCAGCAGGCCGAGCATCCCGATCATCGCCGAACCGGCCCCGGCCGAGCCGAAGGCCAGCGGGAAGGCGAACATCAGCGAGCCGGCGGTGGCCACCAGGGCGATCGGCAGGGTCTGCCACCAGCGCAGCCGGCGGCGCGGGCGGATCTCCCGCTCGTGCACCGCGCCGGAGGGGGCGCGGGTGTCCAGGGCCGGCAGGGCGACCGCGTACGAGGTGGGCGCGTCGAGGCCGGGCAGCACCGGCAGGTCGGGCAGCGTCGAGGCGTCGAGGTCGCCGGCCTGCGCCGTGGCACGGCCACCGCCGTTGCCGGACGCGCCGTTCGCGGACCTGGCGCTCCGGCCGGTCTCGGGGCCGGTACCCGTGGACACGCGGCCTCCCCTGACAGTTCGACACGAGCGCGGACTCGCGGCCGGGCACGGCCGGCCCGCCGGGCCGACCCTTACGGCATCGATGATGGCATGTCCAGAGTGGCGTTCCGGGCCTGACCGGGGTCGGCGGGTGATCCGTGGCCATCACGTGATCCGGCCGTGACCGCCATGCCGTCCTGCACGCCCGTCTGCGCGCGCAACTGCACCGCCGGATGGCCGGAAAGCGCCTGTCGGACGGCGAGTTCCTGATGGTCGATCAGTTCCAGCGAGCGGTCCAGCAGCTCGACCGGGTCGGTGCCGGCCGGCCGTGCGAGCCAGTGGATCCGGTCGTCCCGGCGGAACCAGGACTCCTGGCGGCGGGCGAAGCGCTTGGTGGCCCGGACCGTCTCGGCGCGCGCCTCGTCCTCCGTGCACAGGCCGGCGAAGTGGTCCAGCACCTGCTGGTAGCCGAGCGCCCGGGAGGCCGTCCGCCCCTCGCGCAGCCCGGCCCCCTCCAGCTCCCGCACCTCGTCCAGCAGCCCGGCCCGCCACATCCGGTCCACCCGCAGGGTGATCCGCTCGTCCAGTTCGGGACGCGGCACCGCGACGCCGATCTGGACCGCCTCGTACACGGCGGTGTTGCTCGGCAGGTTGGCGGTGAACGGCTGCCCGGTGATCTCGATGACCTCCAGCGCCCGGACGATCCGCCGGCCGTTGCTGGTCAGGATCGCCTCCGCGGCGGGCGGGTCCAGCTCGGCCAGCCGCCGGTGCAGCGCGAACGGGCCGGCCAGCTCCAGCTCCTCCTCCAGCCGGGCGCGGACCGCGGGGTCGGTGCCCGGGAAGTCCATCTCGTCGATCGCCGCCCGGACGTACAGGCCGGAGCCGCCGACCAGGACGGGGGTGCGTCCGGCCGCGAGCAGGCGGTCGATCTCGGCCCGCGCCAGCCGCTGGTACTCGGCCACGCTGGCGGCCTCGGTGACGTCCCAGACGTCCAGCAGGTGGTGCGGGATGCCGCCGCGCTCCTCCTCGGTGAGCTTGGCCGTACCGATGTCCATGCCGCGGTAGAGCTGCATCGAGTCGGTGTTGATCACCTCGCCGCCGAGGGCGCGGGCCAGGGCGACGGCCAGGTCGGACTTGCCGGCGGCGGTCGCGCCGACGACCGAGACGACGCGGGGGCGGGCGGACTGGGCGGTGGTGGAGCTGCTCACCGGTCAAGTCTGCCAGGGAACGCCGGCCCGCCGTCGGCCCGGCCCGCCGCGCCCCGGTTGCACCCGCTTTCCACCGGCCCGTCCCCTTGCGAACGGTTCCGTCCTGCCGGACGTTGTGAGAGGGACAGAGAGGAAGGGTGAGGCGCCATGGGTCTGATGGACAACCTCAAGGGCAAGGCCGGAGAGCTCAAGGACAAGGCCAGCGAGTTCGCCGGCAAGCACAGCGATCAGATCGGGAGCGCGGTGGAGAAGGCCGGCGGCGCGATCGACAAGGCCACCAAGGGCAAGTACACCGAGAAGATCGAGCACGGCACCAGCAAGGCCAAGGACGCCGTCGACGACTTCGCCCACAAGCCCGGCGCTCCCGGCACTCCCGGCACTCCCGGCGCTCCTGGCGCTCCCGGCACTCCGACGGACGGCTCCCCGGGTCCGACCGCCTGACCGGCCCCGCCGGGGCCCCGCGGCCCGGCTCCGGGAGGCTCAGCTCCAGGAGGCGACCAGGTACCCCACGCCGTACGGGGCGTCCTGGTAGCCCAGCCGCGCGGTGAGGCCGGCGCCCTCGGCGGCGCCGGCCAGCACCTGCCAGGGCGCCCGGCCCTCGGCCTTCAGCTCGGCGGCCAGCCCCGGGTCCAGCGCGGCCAGCGCGGTGGTGTCCGCCGAGCCCAGCGCCCGCGCCAGCCCGGCGTCGAAGCCCTCGGCCCGCTCGTCCAGGTAGCCGGGCGCCTTCAGCGACCGGCAGGCGCTGCCGTCGCCCATCACCAGCAGCCCGACCCGGTCGGCCAGCCCGGCCAGCCCCCGGCCCAGCCCGAGCATCCGGTCGGCGGGCGCGTCGGCGGGCACCGCGCAGGCGTGCGTCGGCAGCGTCACCCCGGCCCGGCCGAGCAGCCAGGCGCCGACGGTCAGCGCGGGCGCCAGTTCCGGCCCCTCGGCCCGGCCGCCGGGCAGCGCGGCCACCAGCGGCACGCCGTACCGGTGGAACGACCCGGCCCCGCCCTCGGTCCACACCTCGGCCTGCGGCCCGGTGCCGACGACCACGAGCAGCTCCGGAGCGGCCGCCAGCACCACCGCGAGCGCCTCGTCGCAGGCCGCGCGCAGCGGCTCCAGCTCCGGCGCCGCCCCGGCGGCGACCTCCGGGACGAGCAGCGGCGGACAGGGACAGACGGCGGCGGCAACCAGCATGTGGATCACTCTAGCCAAGAACGCGGGACGGCCCGGCGGGACCGAGGGGTCCCACCGGGCCGTCCCGCGTGCTCCGGCGCGGTCAGTCCCCGCAGCAGGCGCCGCCGGCCGGGGCGGCCGGCAGCAGCGCCGTCGGGGCGCCGATCGACGGCAGGCCGAGCATCACGCCGGCCGGCTTGGCGGCGGGCTTGGCCTGGCGCTTCTCCCAGGCGTCGCCCGCCCGGGTGCGGCGCACGGCGAGCGCCGGGCCCTCGGCCAGCAGGTGGTGCGGCGCGGCGTAGGTGATCTCCACGGTGACCGTGTCACCCGGGCGGACCGGCTCGGCGGGCCGGGTGAAGTGAACGAGCCGGTTGTCCGGCGCCCGGCCGGAGAGCCGGTCGGTGCGGTCGTCCTTCTTGCCCTCGCCCTCGGCGACCAGGATCTCCAGGGTGCGGCCGACCTGCTTCTTGTTCTCCTCCCAGGAGATCTCCTCCTGGAGGGCGATCAGCCGGTCGTAGCGGGCCTGGACGACCGCCTTCGGGATCTGGTCGTCCATCTCGGCGGCCGGGGTGCCCGGGCGCTTGGAGTACTGGAAGGTGAAGGCGTTGGTGAAGCGGGCCTCGCGGACGACCTTCATGGTCTCCTCGAAGTCCTCCTCGGTCTCGCCGGGGAAGCCGACGATGATGTCGGTGGAGATGGCCGCGTCCGGCATCGCCTCGCGCACCTTGCGGATGATGCCGAGGAAACGCTCCTGCCGGTAGGAGCGGCGCATCGCCTTGAGGACGCGGTCGGAGCCGGACTGCAGCGGCATGTGCAGCTGGTGCATCACGCTCGGGGTCTCGGCCATCGCGGCGATCACGTCGTCGGTGAAGTCGCGCGGGTGCGGCGAGGTGAAGCGGATCCGCTCCAGGCCCTCGATCTGCCCGGCGGCGCGCAGCAGCTTGGAGAAGGCCTCGCGGTCGCCCAGGTCGGAACCGTAGGCGTTGACGTTCTGGCCGAGCAGGGTGACCTCGATGACGCCCTCGTCGACCAGCGCCCCGATCTCGGCGAGGACGTCGCCGGGGCGGCGGTCCTCCTCCTTGCCGCGCAGCGCGGGGACGATGCAGAAGGTGCAGGTGTTGTTGCAGCCGACCGAGATCGCGACCCACGCGGCGTAGGCGGACTCGCGGCGGGTGGGCAGCGTGGAGGGGAAGGTCTCCAGCGACTCCAGGATCTCGACCTGGGCCTTGCGCTCGACCGCGGCCCGCTCCAGCAGGGCCGGCAGGTGGCCGATGTTGTGGGTGCCGAAGACCACGTCGACCCAGGGGGCCTTGCGGACGATGGTGTCGCGGTCCTTCTGCGCCAGGCAGCCGCCGACGGCGATCTGCATGCCGTGGTGGCGGCTCTTGACCGGCGCCAGCTGCCCGAGGTTGCCGTACAGCTTGTTGTCGGCGTTCTCCCGCACCGCGCAGGTGTTGAACACCACCAGGTCGGGGTCGCCGTCCTGCCCCGCCTTGACGTACCCCGCGTCCTCCAGCAGCCCGGAGAGCCGCTCGGAGTCGTGGACGTTCATCTGGCAGCCGTACGTGACGACCTTGTAGCTCTTCGATCCGCTGTCACCGCTCACCCGACCAGGGTACGGGCACCGGTGAAGAGGTTTCCCCCTCCCGTTCTTCTCCCCCGCCTGGCACTATCCCTGCATGGCCCCCAGCACTCCCTCCCGCCTACGCGCCGCGGCCCGCCGGCCGCTGTGGCGGATCGTGCTGGTCCTCGTCCTGGTGCTCGCGGGCCTGGGCGGCTGGTGGCTGTCGGAGAGCGGCTCGACCGGCTACCCGCGCGGCGAGACCAGGCTGGCCACCGGCGTGAAGCAGGGGGTGTACGACCGGTACGGGCAACTGCTGGACGCCCACCTCGCCAAGGCCATGCCGGGGGTGCGGCTGGAGCTGGACAACTCCGAGGGCTCGATCGACAACCTGGCCCGGGTCACCTCGGGCCGGGACGACTTCGCGATCGCCACCGCCGACGCCGTGGCCCAGTACACCGGCCCCGGCCGGGAGAAGCTGCGGGCCATCGCCCGGCTCTACGACGACTACCTGCAGCTGGTCGTGCCGGCCGACTCCCCGGTGCGCCGCGCCGCCGACCTCAAGGGCCTGCGGGTCGGCGTCGGCCAGTCGCTCTCCGGCGTGAACCTGGTGACCCGCAGGCTGCTGGCGGCGGCCGGGCTGGACCCCGACCGCGACATCGCCCCGGCCTTCCTGGGCATCACCGACGCCGCGAACGAGCTGCGGGCGGGCGGGCTGGACGCGTTCTTCTGGTCCGGCGGCCTGCCGACCAGCGCGCTCACCACGCTGTCCGAGCACGTCCGGATCCGGATCGTGCCACTGGGCGACCTCGCCGAGACCATCCACCTGGTCGAGGGCGGCGGCACGGACGCCTACCGGGCGGCCACCATGCCGAAGGGCACCTACCCCAACGCCGAGCCCCAGGACGAGGTCGCCACCGTCGCCGTGCCCAACCTGCTGATCACCCGGGCCGACGTGAACGCCGACCTGGTCCAGGGCATGACCCGGGCGGTGATCGACAGCCGCGACCAGATCGGCGCCCAGGTGCACGCCGCCCAACTGGTCGACCTGCGCACCGCCGTCTACACCGACCCCCTCCCCCTGCACGAGGGCGCCGCCCGCTACTACCGCTCGGTGAAGCCCTGAGGCCTTCCCGCCGGGCCTTCCCGCCGGTCCTTCCCGCTAGGCCTTCTTGCGCCCGGCCCGGGGCACCGCGAGGGTGACGGCGAGGCCCGACGGGGTCGCCGTCCCGAAGGTGAGCGAGCCGCCGGCCGCCTGGAGCAGGGTGCGGGCGATCGACAGGCCCAGGCCCGACCCGTCCACGTTCTGGTGCCGGGTGCTGCGCCAGAAGCGGTCGCCGACCCGGGCCAGCTCCTCCTCGGTGAGGCCGGGGCCCTGGTCCGAGACGGTCACCGCGACCTCCTCGCGCCGCACCGCGACCAGCACCCGCACCCGGCTCCCCCCGGGGCCGAACTTGAGCGCGTTGTCGAGCACCGCGTCCAGCGCGCTGCCGAAGCCGATCGGGTCGGCCAGGCCGAGCGCCAGCGCCGGGCCCTCCCAGGCCAGCTCGATCCCGCGCTGACCGGCCAGCGGCCGCCAGGCGTCCACCCGCTCCAGGGTGAGCACGGCCAGGTCGGTGGGCTCGGGTTCGGGGCGGGCGTGCTCGGCGGTGGCCAGCCCGAGCAGGTCGTCGAGCACCCGGGCCAGCCGGACGCCCTCCTCGCGGACCCCGCCGAGCTCCTCCTCGTGCCCCTCGGGCAGCTCCAGACCGAGCACCTCGACCCGCAGCAGCAGCGCCGCCAGCGGGTTGCGCAGCTGGTGCGAGGCGTCGGCGACGAAGGCCTTCTGCTGGTCCAGGGCGAGCACCACGTGGTCGGCCATCTCGTTGAACGAGCGGGCCAGCCGCTGCAGCTCGGGCGGGCCGCCGCCGGACGCCACCCGGGCGTTCATCCGGCCGGTGGCGATGTCGTGGGTGGCCCGGTCCAGGGTGCGGACCGGACGCAGCACCCATTCGGTGAGCCGGGCGGCGAGCAGCACCGCGACGATCATCGCGGCGGCCTCGCCGGCGCCGATCACCAGCCACTTGCGCACCACCCGGGCGCGCAGCGCGGCGGTCGGGGACTCGCTGAGCACCACGGCGACCACGTCGCCGTCGCGGACCACCGGGGTGGCGACGGTGAGCGTGCGGTCCGGGGTCCACGGCCACACCTGCGGCGGATTGTGGCTGCGCCGGCCGTCCAGCGCCTCCTGGAAGGCCTGGTCGCCCCAGCCCTCCGAGGGCACCCCCCAGCCGGCCGGGGCCACCGCGATCGGCATGCCGTCGCGCTGGAAGATGCCGATCCGCACCCCGTAGAGCTCGTGGTAGCGCGCCACCTCGGCGTCCAGCGCGTGCCGGCGGCTGACGTCGCCGGGGGCGGGCTGCGGGTCCCCCTTGAGCGCCGACTCCAGACCGGAGAGCCCGGAGGTCGGCAGGTCCTGGGCGAACCGGGCGGCGTCGTCGAGCCGGTCGACGACCACCCGGCTCTGCTCGGCGGCCGCGAACGCCGCCGCGAGCGGCATGCCGAGCGCGGCGAGCACGCAGAGCATCAGCGCGAGCAGGATGCCGAGCAGGCGGGTGCGCACGTGCGGTCAGCGCTCCGCGCGGGCCGGGGGCGGGGTGTCACCGGCCGCGGCCGGGCACTCGGGTATCAGCCGGTAGCCGACGCCCCGGACGGCCTCGACCAGGCCGGGCAGGGCGAGCTTGGTGCGCAGCGAGCCGATGTGCACCTCCAGGGTGCGGCCGTTGCCCTCCCAGCCGCTGCGCCAGACCTCGCTGAAGATCTGCTCGCGGCGGTAGACCACGCCGGGGCTCTGGGCGAGCAGCGCCAGCAGGTCGAACTCCTTGCGGGTGAGCGGGACGTCCCGGCCGTCGACGCTGACCCGGCGGCGTTCGCGGTCGATCACGATGCCGCGGGACTCCAGCGGGCCGCGCTGCTGCGGGACGGCGTCCGGGGCGGGCACCGCGACGGCGGCCGGCGCGGCGCCGCGGCGGGCCACGGCGTGGATCCGGGCGAGCAGTTCACCCATGTCGTAGGGCTTGGTCACGTAGTCGTCGGCGCCGAGGTTGAGGCCGTGGATCCGGGAGCGTATGTCGGCGCGCGCGGTCACCATGATCACCGGCACGCCGCTGCCGGCGCGGATCCGGCTGCAGACCTCGAAGCCGTCCCGGTCGGGCAGGCCGAGGTCGAGCAGGACGACCCGGTAGGGCTCGTTGCCGTCCGGCACCAGGGCGTCCAGCGCCTCGTGGCCGCTGCGGGCGTGCCGGACCTGGAATCCGTGCCGGCCCAGGACCGCGACCAGCGCGGCGGCCACGCGTTCGTCGTCCTCGACGAGCAGCAGTCGCATGTTTCTCCTCCTCTCCCGGACGGTTCTCCGGGGGTCTGTCCCGCGGCCGTCGCGCGGTGCCGACGGCTCCCCCTGCCGGGCATGTCCCGGTTCTGCGCAGTATGGGCCAGGGACGGCCCGGACGCCAGGCTCGGCCGGGGGCGGGGACCGGGGCGGCCGGCCCCGCCGGGGCTCCGCGGGGGCTCCGCGATCACGCCCGCCGCGGCCGCGGACGCTGCCACTGTGCCCGCCCCGGCCGCCGGTGAACAGGACCCGCCGATCGTGTGGCCGGATCGTGATCCTCAAGTTCCGCTCAGATCGGCTGACGTGGCGTCGTCAGGACTCCTATGGTCACCCCACCGAGGGCCGCGACTCCGCCGGTCGCGGCCCCCGGATTCCTACCACCACTGCCGCCCAAGGGAGTTCACTCCCGCGGGCCGACCCGAGGGAGCCGGCACGATGACCACGAGCCTCGACAAGGAGTCCCGTGCCGACGCCGCCCCGCTGGTGGTCCTGCACAACGTGAACAAGCACTTCGGTGCGCTGCACGTGCTGCAGGACATCGACCTGGAGATCCACCAGGGCGAGGTGGTCGTGCTGATCGGCCCCTCCGGCTCGGGCAAGTCCACGCTGTGCCGGACGATCAACCGGCTGGAGACCGTCGACTCCGGAACGATCACCATCGACGGCCGCCCGCTGCCCGCCGAGGGCCGGGAGCTGGCCCGGCTGCGGGCCGAGGTCGGCATGGTGTTCCAGAGCTTCAACCTGTTCGCGCACAAGACCGTGCTGGAGAACGTCGTCCTCGGCCAGGTGAAGGTCCGCGGCATCGCCAGGGACAAGGCCGTGGAGACCGCCCGGGAACTGCTGGACCGGGTCGGCGTCGGCGCCCAGGCCGCGAAGTACCCGGCCCAGCTGTCCGGCGGCCAGCAGCAGCGCGTGGCGATCGCCCGGGCGCTGGCGATGAACCCGAAGGTGATGCTCTTCGACGAGCCCACCTCGGCGCTCGACCCCGAGATGATCAACGAAGTGCTGGAGGTCATGCGCCAGTTGGCCGCCGACGGCATGACGATGGTGGTGGTCACCCACGAGATGGGCTTCGCCCGCTCCGCCGCCAACCGGGTGCTGTTCATGGCCGACGGCCGGATCGTCGAGCAGAACACCCCGGACGCCTTCTTCACCGCGCCGCGCTCCGACCGCGCCAAGGACTTCCTCTCCAAGATCCTGCACCACTGATCCCCCGGGCCGGTCCCGGCCGACGGCGGCAAGGGCGCCGCCGCGTCCGCCTGCCCGCCCACCTGCCTGCCTGCCTGCCTGCCCGATCGTTCCGACCTGCCTTCGCCAGAGCCCGGTTGACCCGTGGCCCAGCCCGAGGAGACCCCCATGAGGACCCGTCGCACCTTCGCCGTCGCGCTCTGTGCCATCGCGCTCACCGCCACCGCCGCCTGCGGCAAGGACGGCACCCCCGGCGCCGCCGCCACCGGGGCCGGCGGCAGCAGCGCGCCCGCGCTGCCCACCTACACCGTGAAGTCCGACGTCAAGGTGGACTCGGCGATCCTGGCCGCCGCCAAGCAGCGCGGCCAGCTGATCATCGGCGCCAAGGCCGACCAGCCCTTCCTCGGCTTCGAGGACCTCGCCACCGGCGACCGCAGCGGCTTCGACATCGAGATCGCCAAGATGGTCGCCGCCGATCTCGGCTTCACCCCGCAGCAGATCAAGTGGCAGACCCTGGTCTCCTCGCAGCGCGAGCCGGCCATCTCCAAGGGCCAGATCGACTTCTACGTCGGCACCTACAGCATCAACGACGAGCGCAAGAAGACCGTCTCCTTCGCCGGCCCGTACTACATCGCCGGCCAGGACCTGCTGGTCAAGGCCGACAACACCACGATCACCGGCCCGGACTCGCTGAACGGCAAGAACGTCTGCACCGCCACCGGCTCGACCTCGATCAAGAACATCGAGAAGTACTCGCCGAAGATCACCCAGTTCGACACCTACTCGGCCTGCGTCGAGAAGCTGATGTCGGGCGAGGTCGACGCGGTCACCACCGACGACGCCATCCTCAAGGGCTACGCCTCCAAGTACGCGCCCAAGCTCAAGGTGGTCGGCCAGCCCTTCACCAAGGAGAACTACGGCGTCGGCCTGAACAAGGACGACAAGGCGCTGCGCGACGCGATCAGCGACGCGATCAAGGCCCACCAGGACAACGGCGACTGGAAGAAGGCCTACGACGCCACCCTCGGCCTCTCCGGTTCCACCGCGCCGCAGCCGCCGGCCCTCGACCGCTACTGATCCCCCACTCCCCCGAGTCGACGAACCCCTGAGAGGAGGGCCGCCGGATGGGCTTCCTGTTCGAGGACGGCAACTTCGCGCTGTTCCGCGACGGCTTCCTGCAGACGATCGTGCTCAGCGCGCTCAGCGCGCTGCTCGCCCTGCTGCTGGGCACCCTGCTGGCGGCCTTCCGGGTCTCCCCGATCCCGGCCCTGCGGGCCTTCGGCACCGCCTGGGTGACGGTCTTCCGCAACACCCCGCTGACCGTGCTGTTCTTCGCCGTGACCTTCGGCCTCCCGCCGCTCGGCGTGCACTTCGACCACCTCACCTTCGCGGTCCTGGCGCTCGGCGGCTACACCGCCGCGTTCGTCTGCGAGGTGCTGCGCTCCGGCATCAACACGGTGCCGCTCGGTCAGGCCGAGGCCGCCCGCAGCCTCGGCCTGACCTTCGGTCAGACCCTCACCCAGGTCGTCCTGCCCCAGGCGGCCCGAGCCGTGCTGGCGCCGATGAGCAGCGTCTTCATCGCACTCCCGAGGAACTCCGCGATCGCCGGCGCGTTCAGCGTCGGCGAGCTGTACAGCGTCCAGCAGGGCTTCTCCGACGGGGACGGCTACTCGATCTTCGCGATCTTCTTCTGGGTGGCCTGCGCCTACCTGCTGATCAGCGCCACTGTCGCCCTGTTGTTCCGCTTCCTGGAGTCCCGACTGGCGGTGGCCCGATGAGCAAGCTCCTCACCCGTTCCACGACGGCCGGCGTCCTCTACGACGCCCCCGGCCCCAAGGCCCTCGCCCGCTACC
Organism: Kitasatospora sp. NPDC001527; assembly: GCF_040298605.1. NCBI lineage: Bacteria > Bacillati > Actinomycetota > Actinomycetes > Kitasatosporales > Streptomycetaceae > Kitasatospora > Kitasatospora sp. NPDC001527. The sequence continues at coordinate 61,383 of NZ_JBEPAM010000032.1, forward strand.
GGGTCTTCGGGGTGCTCTCACTGCTCGGCATCGCCGGACTGTTCTGGTACGCCTTCAGCGCGCTGAACGACAACGGCCAGTTCGACCCCCAGCTCTGGGACGCGTTCCAGTACACGACCATCCAGCAGCGGATCGTCGACGGGCTGGTCGCCACCCTGCAGGCCTTCGGGCTGGCGGCGGTGTTCTCGCTGGTGCTGGGCGCGCTGCTGGCCGCCGGGCAGTTCTCCGACCACCGGCCGGTGCGCTGGGCGTGCGTCTCCTTCGTCCAGTTCTTCCGGGCGATGCCGCTGCTGATCCTGATCGTCGCGCTCTACTACGGGTTCTTCGCCAAGGAGCCGATGTGGGCGCTGGTGCTCGGGCTCACCCTGTACAACGGCTCGGTCCAGGCGGAGATCATCCGCAGCGGCGTCAACGCCGTCCCCCGGGGCCAGGGCGAGGCCGCGTACGCGCTCGGGATGCGCAAGACCCAGGTGATGACGACCATCCTGGTCCCGCAGGCGGTCCGCTCGATGCTGCCCTCGATGCTCGGCCAGCTGGTCGTGACGCTCAAGGACACCTCGCTCGGCTTCGTCATCACCTACAACGAACTGCTCTTCGTCGGCAAGGCCATCGCGACCCAGCCGCTGAACGCCGCGGGCTTCCCGTACATCCCGGTCGTCCTGGTGATCGGGCCCATCTACATCGCGATGTGCCTCCTGCTCACCGCGCTCGCACGGTGGATCGAGGCACGCGGGCGAAGCGGCGCGAACCGGCGCACTTCACCTGCTGCTTGACGGACACGCAGGCGAACTGTTGCATTGCTCTTCGTGACACCTTCCGGGAGCATCCACGCGGCATATGACGGCAGGCCGGCGACCGACCCGTGCTCCGGCGTCCGCGGCACCCGTCCGTATCCGAAGGGTCCGGCATGGACCCGGTGATCGTGGTCGGGGCCGGGCCGGTCGGCCTGGCCCTGGCCCTCGCGCTCGCCCGGCACGAAGTGCCGACCGTCGTGCTCGACGAGGGCTCCGGGCTCTGCCCGGAGAGCCCGCGCAGCGTCGTCCTCGGCGCCGACACCGCGGCCTTCCTCAGCAGGATCGGCTACCCCCGGGCCGTCGCCGACGCCGCCCGCTGGGACGCCTTCACCGTCTGGCGCCGCCGCCAGGAGGTGCTCCGGATCGACCTCGCCGACACCCCCGTGCTGCACCTGCCCCAGCACCGCCTCCAGCGCGGACTGCAGGACGCCCTCACCGGCACCCCGCTGGTCAGGCTGGTCCCGCTCAGCCGGGTCACCCGGCTCGAACAGGACCGCGACGGCGTCAGCGTGCTCACCCGCAACCCGAAGGACGGCACCGAGACCTGGTGGCGCGGCAGCCACCTGGTCGGCTGCGACGGCGCCCGCTCGGCCGTCCGCAAGATGCTGAAGATCCGCTTCCCCGGCCGGCCCGCCGTCGACCGCAGCGCCGTCGCCACCGTCCGGGTCGACCTGCCGTTCACCGAGCCCCGGCTGCACCGCGAGCCGCCGTGGCGCGGCGACCGCGAGGCCACCGCCCGCCCGCTGCCGCACGGCGTCTGGCGGCTCGACTGGCGGCTGCCGCCCGGCCGGCCCGCGGTCACCGAGCCGGTCGACCCGCACGCCACCTGGCCCGGCATCGTCACCGGCGACACCCTGCTCACCCGGGTCACCGCCACCCTCACCGGCTGGTGCGGCGAACTCCCGACGTTCGACCTGCTCGCCGCCGCCGACCACACGGCCCAGCAGCGGCTGGCGGCCCGGTTCCGGGTCGGCCGCTGCTTCCTGGCCGGCGACGCCGCCCACCTGCACGGCGCGCTCGGCATGCAGAACCTCACCGACGGCCTGCGCGACGCCGACAACCTCGCCTGGCGACTCGCCCTCGCCTGGCACCTCCACTCCGGTGGCCCGCAGCCCGGCGGCTCCCTGCTCGACGGCTACGAGGCCGAGCGGCGCGGCGCGGTCGGCGCCCGCCTGCGCGCCGTCGACCAGGCCATGCCGCTGCTGCGCCCGCTGCGCGGCTGGGCGCAGACCCGGCGCTCGCTGTTCACCGGCTCGTTCCGCAAGCACGCCCCGCTGCTCGTCGACGGGCACCTCGGCACCGGGCGGTTCGGCGGTGCCCCCGCCTACCCGGCCGCCCCCTCCGGCGTGCCCGGGCGGGTCCCGGTCCAGCGCGGCGCGCGCGGCGCCACCTCGCTCAGCGAACTGCTGCCCGCCACCGCGCCCGGCGTGCTCGTCCCGGACCTGCCGGTGCTGACCACCGACGGCACCCCGGACCAGTTGCACACCCGGCTCGGCGCCGGGTTCCTGCTGCTGCTGGTCGCCCCCGGCACCGCCGTCTGGTCCGCCGAGCGCTGGCTGGGCGCCGGGCTGATGCCCCGGCTGGCCGAGGTCGCCGCCGCGCTGCCGGTGCCGGCCGAGGTCCTGGTCACCGAGGCCTACCCGGGTGCCGGCCCGCACACCGTGCTGCTGATCCGGCCCGACGGCCATCTGGTCGGGGTCACCCAGGGCGCGGACGGCGAGGACCTCCAGGCGCTGGCCGACCGGGCCCGGGGCGGCCCGGCCTCGCTCACCGGCGGGCCCGAACCGGAGCCGCCGGCCGCCCAGTCGGCCGGCGCCCAGGGCGGCGACGGCGCCGGGCGCTGAGGGGATCCTGACGCCGTGGGGCCCGACGCCGTGGGGGTCTGCGGCCGAGGGGGCCTGGGGCCCGCTAGCGGGCGACCTCGGTGACCCGGCTCTCCCGGACGACGGTGACCCGGATCTGGCCCGGGTAGGTCAGCTCCTCCGCGACCTGCTTGGCGACCTCCCGGGCGATCACCTGCGCCCCGAGGTCGTCCACCACCTCCGGGCGGACCATCACCCGGACCTCCCGGCCGGCCTGCATCGCGTAGACGTCGGCCACGCCGTCGTGCGCCCGGGCGATCTCCTCCAGCCGCTCCAGCCGGCGCACGTACGCCTCCAGCGACTCCTTGCGCGCCCCCGGGCGGCCGCCCGAACAGGCGTCCGCGGCCTGGACCAGCACCGCCTCCACCGTCTTCGGCTCCACCTCGCCGTGGTGCGCGGCGATCGCGTGCACCACGTCCGCCGGCTCGTCGTGCCGCCGGGCGAAGTCCGCGCCGACCGCCGCGTGGCTGCCCTCGACCTCGTGGGTCAGCGCCTTGCCGATGTCGTGCAGCAGCGCCGCGCGCCGCACCGGCTCCGGGTCCACCCCGAGTTCGGCGGCCATCATCCCGGCCAGGTGCGCCGACTCCACCAGGTGGCCGAGCACGTTCTGCCCGTACGAGGCCCGGTAGCGCAGGGTGCCCAGGGTGCGGACCAGCTCCGGATGCATGCCGCCGACCCGGACGGCCAGCAGCGCGTCCTCGCCCGCCCGCACGCAGCGGCGTTCGACCTCCGCACGGCTGCGCGCGTGCACGTGCTCGATCCGCAGCGGGTGGATCCGGCCGTCCTCGACCAGCTGCTCCAGGGTGAGCCGGGCGGTCTCCCGGCGGACCGGGTCGAAGCAGGAGAGCTGCACCACCGCCGGGGTGTCGTCGATGATCAGATTGACGCCGGTGACGGACTCGAAGGTCTTGATGTTGCGGCCCTCGCGCCCGATCACCCGGCCCTTCATCTCCTCGGTGGGCAGCCGGAACACCGACACCGCGGTCTCGGCGGTCTGCTCGGCCGCCAGCCGCTGGATCGCCCCGGCCACGATGCCCCGGGCCCGTTGCTCGCCCTCCTCACGGGCGGCGCGCTCGATCTCCCGGACGGTGACCGCCGCCTCCCGGCGGGCCTGCGCCTCGGCCGCGCGGACGAGTTCGGCGCGGGCCTGCTCCGCGGAGAGCCCGGCGGTACGCTCCAGTTCGGCCGCCCGGTGCCGGACCAGCTCGTCGGCCTCGCCCCTCACGCGCGCCAGTTCGGCCGTCCGCTCGGCGAGTTCGCCCTCGCGGGCACGCAGCCGGTCGAGCTCCCCGGCCAACCACTCCTCGCGCCGGTCGAGTTCGGCGCGCTGCCGGTCCGCCTGCCGCTCGGTGCGCCGCCGCGCCCGCTCGGTCTCGGCGGCGGCGCGGCGCTGCGCGCTGCGGAACCGCCGGGCCAGCAGCCAGGCCGTCACCAGGGCCGCCACCACGGCCGCCGCCAGCAGGGAGACGGCCGGTCCGGCGCCCACCGCGATCCTCATGCTGCCCACTCCCCGTCCAGCCGCGGCACGCCGCCCGGGACCGTCGCGCGGCCGGCCCGGAACCGCCCGGTCGCAGGCACGGCCGGAGCGCGGCCGGGGGTGGCCGAGGGATGATCGACGTGCTCCCGCACTGAGTGCGAGGCTAGGCGTGGGTTACGAAACGGTCAAGACTGGCCAGGCAGTTGACCAACCCTCGGGTAACCCCCGGTGACCCGGGCGTCAGTCCTCGTACGCCGTGTCCCCGTACGCCCCGTCCTGCTCCCCGGCGCCGGCCTCCTCCTCGTCCAGCGCCTCCCGGACCACCCGGAAGGCCAGCCCTTCGGAGTAGCCGCGCCGGGCCAGCATCCCGACCAGCCGGCGGGTGCGGGTCTGCCGTTCCAGGCCCCGGGTGGTCCGCAGCCGGCGTTCGACCAGGGCGCGGGCCGCCTCGGTCTCGTCGTCCTGGTCGACCTGGGCGAGGGCCTGCTCGGCGAGGTCACCGGCGACGCCCTTGGTCCGCAGCTCCTGCGCCAGCGCGCGCCGGGACAGACCGCGGACGCTGTGCCGGGACTCCACCCAGGCCCGGGCGAAGGCGGCGTCGTCGATCAGCCCGACCTCCTCCAGCCGGGTCAGCACCTCCTCGGCGACCTCGTCCGGGATCTCCCGCTTGCGCAGGGCGTCGGCGAGCTGCTTGCGGGTCTTGGCCGCGCCGGTGAGCAGGCGCAGGCAGATGTCCCGGGCCCGGCTCTCGGGGTCGGCCGGCTCCTCGGGGCGGCGGCGCCGGGGCGCACCGGGGCCGTCCACGTCCGGACCGTCGGCGCCGCCGGTGCCGTCGGGGTCGGTGCCGTCACGGTCGGCGCCGCGCCGGGTGCGGCCGGAGCGCCGCTTCGGCCGCTCCTGCGGGAACGCCGGGGCGGGGCCGGCCGCACCCCCGTGACCGGCCGCCCCCGCTCCGTCGTCCTCCTCGCCCCCGCCGGCGGGCCCGCCGGGGAACCGCTCCTCCGCCAGCGCCGAGCGGCGACGCCGCCGCCCCGCCGGCAGCTCGGAGGCGGAGACGAGCCCGAGCTCCCCCGTGTCCGCCGGCGCCGACCGGCGCACCCGCCCGGCGTCCGGGCCGGACCCTGGTGCGGACGCGGGCTCCGGCTCGGCCACGGCCGCGAACCAGTCCGGCGGCCCGTAGTCGTCGTCCTCCGGGCCCGTCGGCCCGCCACTGTGCTGCGTCAACGGCTCAGGCCTTGGCGGCCGCCGTCTTCTTCGCCGCGGCCGTCTTGGCGGCGGTCGCGGTGATCGGCTTGGCCGCGCCCTCGGCAGCATCCGCCGCCGCGGCCTCGGCCGGCTCCTCGACCTTCGGGCCGATGCCCAGCTTGCCCTTGATCTTGCGCTCGATCTCGTCGGCCAGCTGCGGGTTGTCCCGCAGGAAGTTGCGGGCGTTCTCCTTGCCCTGGCCGAGCTGGTCGCCCTCGTAGGTGTACCAGGCACCCGACTTGCGGATGAAGCCGTGCTCGACGCCCATGTCGATCAGGCCGCCCTCGCGGCTGATGCCCACGCCGTAGAGGATGTCGAACTCGGCCTGCTTGAACGGCGCGGCGACCTTGTTCTTCACGACCTTGACCCGGGTGCGGTTGCCGACCGCCTCGGTGCCGTCCTTCAGGGTCTCGATCCGGCGGATGTCCAGGCGGACCGAGGCGTAGAACTTCAGCGCCCGGCCACCGGTCGTCGTCTCCGGCGAGCCGAACATCACGCCGATCTTCTCGCGCAGCTGGTTGATGAAGATCGCGGTGGTGTTCGACTGGTTCAGCGCACCGGCGATCTTCCGCAGCGCCTGGCTCATCAGCCGGGCCTGCAGACCGACGTGCGAGTCGCCCATCTCGCCCTCGATCTCCGCGCGCGGGACCAGCGCCGCCACGGAGTCGATGATCACCAGGTCGATCGCGCCGGAGCGGATCAGCATGTCGGTGATCTCCAGGGCCTGCTCACCGGTGTCCGGCTGGCTGACCAGCAGGGCGTCGGTGTCCACGCCGAGCTTCTTGGCGTACTCCGGGTCGAGCGCGTGCTCCGCGTCGACGAAGGCGACGGTGCCGCCGGCCTTCTGGGCGTTGGCCGCCAGGTGCAGGGTCAGCGTGGTCTTGCCGGAGGACTCGGGGCCGTAGATCTCGATCACCCGGCCGCGCGGGATGCCGCCGACCCCGAGGGCGACGTCCAGGGCGGTGGACCCGGTGGAGATCACCTCGACCGGCTCGTTGGCCTTCTCGCCGAGGCGCATCACCGAGCCCTTGCCGAACTGTCGCTCGATCTGGGCGAGCGCCGTCTCAAGGGCCTTCTCGCGGTCCGTACCTGCCATGGCTTCCACCCTCGGGTTCTGTGCTGTGCGCTTCATCGTCCTCGACGCTAGCGCGTCCCACCGACAATCGGCTCCGACCCGGCTCTGCCTGGGGAGAACTCTGCGCCGGAGAGTACAAAGAACAAGTGTTCGAATCAAGCCGGGGCCGTTCGAGCCCCGCTCCCGGGGCGCCCCCGGCTACTCCCGGTCCGAGCCCCCGCCGACCATCCGCCGCAGCCTGCGCGCCGCCTCCCGGCGCAGCGCCCGCCGCTGGCGGCGCTGCTCGCCGCGGTCGATCCGCGGGTCGGTCACCTCGTACCGCCGCACGTACGTGCCGACGAAGCCCTGCAGGGTGGCCGCCGCCGGAATGGCGATCAGCGCGCCGACGCCGCCGAGCAGCGCCGCGCCCGCGATCACCGAGCCGAACGCCACCGCGGGGTGCACGTCCACCGTCTTCGCGGTGATCCGCGGGTGCAGCAGGTAGTTCTCCACCTGCTGGTAGACCACCACGAAGACCAGCACCCAGAGCGCGTCCACCGGCTCCGGGGTGGTCAGCGCCACCAGCACCGGCAGCGCCCCCGCCAGGTAGGTGCCGATGGTCGGCACGAACTGCGACATGACGCCGACCCAGACCGCCAGCGCGGCCGCGTACGGGAGGTCGAGCAGCGCGAACATCACCCAGTGCGCGAGCGCCGAGGCGACCGCGAGCAGGGCCCGGGAGTAGAGGTAGCCGCCGGTCTTGGCCAGCGCGATCTCCCAGGCCCGCAGCACCTCGGCCTGCTTGGCGGGCGGCAGCATCGAACAGACGGTGCGCCGCACCCGGGGCCCGTCGGCGGTGAAGTAGAAGGTGAAGAGGCCGACCGTGAACGCCTGGAACAGGCCGCCGAGCAGGGTCGTGGAGACGCCCCAGACGTTGTCCGCGGCCGACTGGGCGTAGCTCTCGATCGCCCCGGAGTCCTTGAGCAGCTTCTTCTGCAGCTCGTCCAGCGAGAGGTCCTGGTGGAAGGTGCTGTTGATCCAGGTGATCAGGTTGTCGAGCAGGTGCGGGAGCTCACCCGCGATCTTCCCCACCTGGTCGACCAGCAGGGTGCCGAGCGCGGTCAGGAACCCGCCGACCGCTATCGCCACCGCGATGAAGACCAGGAAGGTGCCGACTCCCCGGCGCACCCCGCGGGCCGCCATCCGGTCCACCGCCGGCTCCAGCGCCAGCGCCAGGAAGAAGGAGACCAGCAGCATCACGAAGAGGTCGATCAGCTGGTGGAAGGCCCAGTCGGCGAGCTGGAACAGCCCGACCATGACGAGCGCCAGCACCATCGCCCGCGGCAGCCAGCGCGGCATGCCGGAACCCCAGATGCCGTCACCCGCGGTGCGGGCCGGCGCCGGTTCCGCTTCCGCGGCGGGCGGGGAGGCGGGCGGAGGGCCCGCTGCCTCGTCGGCGACCTGCGCCGACCTGTCCGGATTCTGCTGTTCTGCACTGCTTGCCACTCGCACAGTCTGACCCATGTCCGACGCGCGTTCGAGCATCGGCCGGAAGTCGTCGGGCGGCGGCCGGACCGGACCCGACCGGCTCAGCGCAGCACCGCGGAGACGCCCTGGGTGTCGCAGACCACACGCCAGACGTCCTTGGCCTCCCAGCCCGCCTCCAGCGCCTGGCGGACCGTCCGCCCGCCGAGCTCGCTCATCACGTGATCGCTCGCGAAGGACTCCGCGTACGCCTCGCCGAAGTGCGCGTACATCCGCCGCCAGAACTCCGTCAGCCTCATGCCCACCAGTATCCCGGACCGCCGCACGGCCCCGTCCCGCCCGCTCTCCCGGCCCGCCCGCCCCGGCCCTACGGGTGCCAGTCGGCCGCCGTCAGGGCGTACTCGACCTCGCCGTGCTCGCTGCCCTCGATCGGCTCCGGGTGGTCCTCGCGGAAGGTCCGCACGTACGAGAGCCCGGCCTTCTCCATCACCCGCCGCGAGCCGCGGTTGACCGCCATGGTGTACGCCACCACCCGCTCGACGCCGAGTCCGGTGAAGCCCCGGCGGATCAGCGCCCGGGAGCCCTCGGTGGCGTAGCCGCGGCCCCAGGCCGCGCGGCGCAGCCGGTAGCCCAGTTCGACCTCGGTGCGGTCGCCGTCCGGCGGCCGGAACTCGAACCAGCCGAGGAAGGCCCCGCCCGCCCGCTCCTCGGCGGCCCACCAGCCGAGACCGCCGTACCGGCGGTAGTGGTCGAGGTAGAGCGGCAGCAGGGTGGACTCGACGACCTCGCGCGGGGTGGCCCGCCCGCCGGTGAGGTAGCGGGTGACCTCCGGGTCGGCGTCCAGCTCGACCAGCGCGTCCACGTCGGCGGCGGTGAAGCGGCGCAGCACCAGCCGCTCGGTGGTGAGGAAGACATCCATCCCCCGATCCTCGCCCGCCCCCTCCGGTCCGTCATCCGGTTTTCCGGGCCGTGCGCTCAGCGCGGCAGGACCAGCGCCCCGGCGCCGTAGTACTCGCGGTCGCCGCAGGCGTGCGGGCCGGGCGGGCAGGCGGCGTCCGCGGTGGTGGCCAGCAGTGCGGCGAGCCGGTCGGAGTCCCAGTCCGGGTGCAGCGCGGCGGCCACCGCGACCGCGCCGGTGACGTGCGCGGCGGCCATCGAGGTCCCGGCCAGGGCGGCGTACCGGCCGTCGGGCCAGTCGGAGACCACCGCCCCCCGGGCGCCGCCGTCCGGGTCCCCGCCGGGGGCGGCCAGCGAGACCCGGCCGCGCCCGTGGTTGGTGTAGACGGACGGGCGGCCGTCCCGGTCGACGGCGGTCACGGTGACCACGCCGGGCAGTTCGCCGGGCAGCCGGACGCACTCGGGGCCGAGCGAGCGGGACTGCGGCGCCCCGCCGGTGCGGTCGTTGGGGCTGCGCTCGTCGCTGCGGGCCGCGCCGAGGTCCTGCCCGTCGTTGCCGGCCGAGGCGACCACCACCGCGCCGTTCCGGCGGGCGTACTCGACGGCCCGGCCGACGGCGGCGGTCAGCGCGGCCTGGTCGGGGTCGTCGGGGCAGTTGTACTTCCACGGGTCGGCGAAGTAGCTGTTGTTGATCGCCCGGGCGCCGTGGTCGGCGGCCCAGAGCATGCCGCAGACGATGTTCTCGGCGTAGTACTGGCCGAGCGGGCCGAGCAGCCGGACGGCGGCGATCCGCACCCCGGGGGCGACCCCGCTGACGCCCCGGCCGTCCCGGGCGGCGCCGACGATCCCGGCGACATGGGTGCCGTGGCCGCTCTCGCCGACCCCGGCGTCGGGGCGCCAGGCGCCGGTGCGGGCGTCGGGGCGGCCGTCGGCGCAGGAGACGGAGCTCTTCGGGTCGACGGCGGCGCGCAGGTCGGGGTGGGTGTCGTCGACGCCGGAGTCGAGGACGGCGACCAGCACCCGGCGCAGGGCGTCGGCGCCGGGGGTGTCCGGGCCGCGCGGCGAGCGGGGGGTGGTGTCCGCGGCCGCGCCGGGGGCGGCACCGAGCAGCGCGAGGTTCCAGGCGTCGCGCTCGCCCGGGTCGGGGACCGTGACGGTGCTGTCGTCCCCGCCGTCCCCGTCCCCGTCCCCGCCGCCGTCGCCAGAGCCGCCCGGGCCGCGTAGCCCGGCCCGGAAGTCGCCGGCGCCGTCCACCGACCGGGGCGGGCCCGGCACCGGCGCGGTGCGGGTGGCACCGACCGAGGCCACCCCGGGCCGCCCGCGGACCTTCTGCGCGAAGCCCCCGGCGGCGTACGCCAGCACCACCCCGATCTGCGGGTACTCCTGGACGACCTGCCCGCCGGCCGCGCGGATCTGCTCCGCCGCCCGTTCGGCCCCCGCGGCGTCCGCCCGCTCGGCGAGGACCAGGTAGCTGAGGTACGCCCGCCCCGGCCCGGCGACATAGGGGACGGCGCCGCCGACGACCAGCGCGGTCAGCAGCATCGCGAGCAGGACGCGCAGCGGCCCCCGGCCGCGGCGCCGGGCGGGGGCGGCCGGACCGGCCATCCGGGCGGGCACCGGAAGGGGGCCTCGGCCGGACGGGTCGGCCTGCGCCATGGCACGGTCTCCGCTCGTCGGTCCCGGCGGCCGGACCGGGGCGGCCGGCCGCCGGAGGGGCTGGTCTTCACAGGAGCGTCACAGGGACTGAATCATCACCATATGATCGGTTTGTCCGTTCTGCCTTCCCGATTGCCCCGAACGGCCACCGCCCCGCACCCCCGCGCCCCGCCGGACCCGCCCCCTTGTCGGTGCCACCCGGCACCATGGGGGCATGGCGACCGCGCACCCGACCCCCACCCCGGCCGACCCGCTGGCCGGCTTCGCCCCCGCCACCCGGGCCTGGTTCACCGGCGCCTTCTCCGCGCCCACCACCGCCCAGGCCGAGGCCTGGCGCGCCATCGCCCGGGACACCGACGTCCTGGTGGTCGCCCCCACCGGCTCCGGCAAGACCCTCGCGGCCTTCCTGTCCGCCCTGGACCGGCTCAGCAGCACCCCGCCTCCCGCCGAGCCCAGGCGCCGCTGCCGGGTCCTCTACATCTCCCCGCTGAAGGCCCTCGCGGTCGACGTCGAACGCAACCTCCGCGCCCCGCTGGCCGGCCTGCGCCAGGCCGCCGTCCGGCTCGGCCTGCCGGAACCGGACGTCCAGGTCGCCATCCGCTCCGGCGACACCCCGGCCGCCGACCGCCGCCGCTTCGCCACCCACCCGCCGGACATCCTCATCACCACCCCCGAGTCGCTCTTCCTGCTGCTCACCTCCGCCTCCCGGGACGCCCTGCGCGGCATCGACACGGTGATCCTGGACGAGGTGCACGCCGTCGCCGGCACCAAGCGCGGCGCCCACCTCGCGCTCTCCCTGGAGCGGCTGGACGAACTGCTCGACCGCCCGGCCCGCCGGATCGGCCTGTCCGCCACCGTCCGGCCGGTCGAGGAGGTGGCCCGCTTCCTCAGCCCCGGGCGCGGCGCCGAGGTGGTCCAGCCACCCGCCGCCAAGGAGTTCGACCTCTCCGTGGTCGTCCCCGTCCCGAACCTCGACGACCTGCCCGCCGCCCCGGCCGTCGGCGGCGCCGCCGACGGCGACCCGCAGCGCCAGGCCTCCATCTGGCCGCACGTCGAGGAACGGATCGTCGACCTCGTCCAGGCCCACCGCTCCACCATCGTCTTCGCCAACTCCCGCCGCCTCGCCGAGCGGCTCTGCAACCGGCTGAACGAGATCGCCCTCGAACGCGCCACCGGTGCCGGCCTGCCCGAGGCCCACGCCCCCGCCCAGCTGATGGGCGGCTCCGGCGCCGCCAAGGGCGCCCCGCCGGTGATCGCCCGCGCCCACCACGGCTCGGTCTCCAAGGAGCAGCGCGCCCTGGTCGAGGAGGAACTCAAGGCCGGCCGGCTGCCCGCCGTGGTCGCCACCTCCAGCCTGGAGCTCGGCATCGACATGGGCGCCGTCGAGCTGGTGGTCCAGGTCGAGTCCCCGCCCTCGGTCGCCTCCGGCCTCCAGCGGGTAGGCCGGGCCGGCCACCAGGTCGGCGCGGTCTCCACCGGCGTGGTCTTCCCCAAGTACCGGGGCGACCTGGTGCAGTCCGCCGTGGTCACCGAGCGGATGCGGGCCGGGCGGATCGAGGCCCTGCGCATCCCGCGCAACCCGCTCGACGTGCTCGCCCAGCAGCTGGTCGCGATGACCGCGCTGGACACCTGGCAGGTCGACGAACTGCTCACCGTGGTCCGCCGGGCCGCGCCGTTCGCCACCCTCCCGCAGTCCGCCTTCGACGCGGTGCTCGACATGCTGGCCGGCCGCTACCCCTCGGACGCCTTCGCCGAGCTGCGCCCCCGCCTGGTCTGGGACCGGGTGGCCGGCACCGTCAGCGGCCGCCCCGGCGCCCAGCGGCTCGCCGTCACCTCCGGCGGCACCATCCCCGACCGGGGCCTGTTCGGCGTCTTCATCGCCGGCACGGATCCGAAGAAGGGCGGCGGCCGGGTCGGAGAGCTGGACGAGGAGATGGTCTACGAGTCCCGGGTCGGCGACGTCTTCACCCTCGGCACCACCTCCTGGCGGATCGAGGACATCACCCACGACAAGGTGCTGGTCACCCCCGCCCCCGGCGTCCCCGGCCGGCTCCCGTTCTGGAAGGGCGACAGCCTCGGCCGCCCGCTGGAACTCGGCCGCGCGCTCGGCGCCTTCACCCGCGAACTCGGCGCGCTCGACCCGCAGACCGCCACCGCCCGGCTGAAGCGGGCCGGCCTGGACGACTGGGCCGCCGGCAACCTGCTCGACTACCTCGCCGAGCAGCGCGCCGCCTGCGGCCACCTCCCCGACGACCGCACCATCGTGGTCGAGCGCTTCCGCGACGAGCTCGGCGACTGGCGGATCGTCGTGCACTCCCCCTTCGGCGCCCAGGTGCACGCCCCCTGGGCGCTCGCCCTCGCCGCCCGGCTGCGCGAGAAGCACGGCCTCGACCCGCAGGTGATGCACGCCGACGACGGCATCGTGCTCCGCCTGCCGGACGCCGATCTCCTGGACTTCCCTTCCGACAAGCCCGTCACCGACGACGCCCCGGTCGGCGCCGACGCCACCCTGTTCGACCCGCAGGAGATCGAACAGCTGGTCACCGACCAGGTCGGCGGCTCCGCCCTGTTCGCCTCCCGCTTCCGCGAGTGCGCCGGCCGCGCCCTGCTGCTCCCCCGCCGCAACCCCGGCAAGCGCACCCCGCTCTGGCAGCAGCGCCGGCGCGCCGCCCAACTCCTGGAGGTCGCCGCCGAGTACGGCTCCTTCCCGATCGTGCTGGAGGCCGTCCGCGAGTGCCTCCAGGACGTCTTCGACGTCCCCGGTCTGGTCGAACTGATGGGGGACCTCGAATCCCGCGCCGTACGGCTGGTCGAGGTCACCACCCCCGAACCCTCCCCGTTCGCCCGCTCCCTGCTCTTCGGCTACGTCGCCCAGTTCCTCTACGAGGGCGACTCCCCGCTCGCCGAGCGCCGCGCCGCCGCCCTCTCGCTCGACTCCCGGCTGCTGTCCGAACTCCTCGGCCAGGCCGAACTGCGCGAACTGCTCGACCCGCAGGTCCTCGCCGAGCTGGAGGCCGAACTCCAGCGGCTCACCCCCGAGCGCCGGATCAAGGACGCCGAGGGCGTCGCCGACGCACTGCGCCTGCTCGGCCCGCTCAGCGAGGCCGAGCTGACCGCCCGCGGCGCCGAACCGCTCTGGGCCCTCGAACTGGAGGCCGCCCGCCGGGTGATCCAGGTCCGGATCGGCGGCGAGCAGCGCTGGGCCGCCATCGAGGACGCCGGCCGGCTGCGCGACGCCCTCGGCACCCCGCTGCCGGTCGGCGTGCCCGAGGCCTTCACCGAACCGGTCAAGGACCCGCTGGGCGACCTGCTCGCCCGGCACGCCCGCACCCACGGCCCGTTCACCGCCGCCGAGGCCGCCGAACGCTACGGCCTGGGCTCCGCCGTGGTCACCGGCACCCTGCACCGCCTCACCGCCACCGGCCGCCTGGTCCAGGGCGAGTTCAGCCCACCCGTCGCCCACCACCACCCTTCCTCGGAAGCGCTTCGCGCCGCCCCTCCCGAGCAGCACACCGCCACCGTCGAGTGGTGCGACGCGGACGTCCTGCGCCGGCTGCGCCGCCGCTCGCTGGCCGCCCTGCGCCAGGAGGTCGAACCCGTCCCGCCGCGCGCCCTGGCCGCCTTCCTGCCCCAGTGGCAGCACCTGGCCGGCCACCGGCTGCGCGGCCCGGACGGCCTGCTCCGGGTGGTCGAACAGCTCCAGGGCACCGCCCTGCCCGCCTCCGCCCTGGAGAAGCTGATCCTCCCGGCGCGGCTCACCGACTACTCCCCCGGTCTGCTGGACGAACTGACGGCGGCCGGCGAGATCGGCTGGGCCGGCGCCGGGGCGCTGCCCGGAAAGGACGGCTGGATCAGCCTGCACCTGGCCGAGAACGCCCACCTGCTGCGCCCCGAACCGGTGCCGCCCGCCGTCACCCCCGTGCACACCGCCCTGCTGGAGGCGCTGACCGGCGGCTACGGGCTGTTCTTCCGCCAGCTGGTCGCCCAGCTCCCGGAGACACCCGAACCGGAGGTCGTCGAGGCCCTGTGGGACCTCGTCTGGGCCGGCTACGTCAGCAACGACACCCTGGCCCCGCTGCGCGCCCTGCTCGGCTCGGGCCGGACCGCCGGCGCCACCGCGCACCGGGCGCCCCGGGCCACCCCGCGCGGCCGCTTCGGCGGCGCCGGGCGCCCCTTCGGCAGGGTCGGCGGCGCGCTGCGCGGCGGCCCGCCGACGGTCGGCGGGCGCTGGTCGCTGCTGCCCGCGTTCGCCGCCGACCCGACCGTCCGGGCCACCGCCCAGGCGCAGAGCCTGCTGGACCGGCACGGTCTGCTCACCCGGGGCACGGTCGCCGCCGAGCGGGTCCCGGGCGGCTTCGCCGGGGTCTACCGGGTGCTCTCCGCCATGGAGGAACGCGGCCGGACCCGCCGGGGCTACTTCGTCGAGGGGCTGGGCGGCGCCCAGTTCGCCATGGAGGGCGCCGCCGACCGGCTGCGCTCGGTCAGCGGCCGGCTGGAGCGGGCCGCCGGCACCGAGTGGCCGGCCGCCCCGTCCGCCGAGCCCCCGCAGGCCCTGGTGCTCGCCGCCGCCGACCCGGCCAACGCCTACGGCGCCGCACTGCCCTGGCCCGAGCCGCCCGCCGGGTCCGCCGAGGCGGCGGGCAAGGCGCACCGGCCCGGCCGGAAGGCCGGCGCCCTGGTGGTACTGGTCGACGGCGAGCTGTGCCTGTACGTCGAGCGCGGCGGCAAGTCGCTGCTCGCCTGGACGCGGGACGACGCCACCCTCGCCGCCGCGGCGGCCGCGCTGGCCGGAGCCGCCCGGGCGGGGGCGCTGGGCAGCGTCACCGTCGAACGGGCGAACGGCGAGCCGGCCCTCGGGTCGGCGCTCGGCACCGCCCTGGAGCAGGCGGGCTTCCACGCCACCCCGCGTGGTCTGCGACTGCGCCCCTGAGCCCGGCGGCGGGCGGCCGTACGCACGACGAGGGCCGTGGGACCGACCCGGTCCCACGGCCCTCGTCCGCGTTCTGTCACCCGGCCGGAGGTCCGGCCACCGGTTCGACGACCGGCTCACCCGTTCGGCGCCGCACCCGCGTCCGGCGCCGCGGCGGCCCGGTGGACCGCCAGTCGGCATGGACCGGGATCATCCCGAGGCCCCAGCCGCCGGCCGCCAGCAGCGCCGGCACCGCGCCCCCGGGCAGTTGCCCGGGGCCGGCCGACAGCCACCAGCCGAGCCCCCCGACCAGGACCGTCAGGAGGCCCAGCCCCAGCCGAAGCGGCCGGGACCGCGCCCGCCGGAAGGGTATTCGGGCCCTGGTACGCGTCACCGCCGCACTGCGCACGACCGCCTCCTTCGCTCAACCCGGGCCCCGTGGGGCCCGTACCGAGGCCAGGTCAGGCGGCGACCACGTCCATCGCGGCGGCCTTGGGCGACATGTTCGCCCGGTCGGTGCCGGGAGCCGGCAGCGGAACCGGTTCGAGCACCGGCCTCAGCAGTTCACCTTCGGAGAGGGTGGCCATCGCCGCAAGTTCGGCGAGCGACAGTTCGTCGCTGACCTCGCGCATGACCTCGGACATCCGGACGTCGAGTGCGTCGCAGATGGCGGAGAGCAGCTCCGAGGAGGCCTCCTTCTGTCCCCGCTCGACCTCGGAGAGGTACCCGAGCGAAACCCTGGCGGCCGCCGACACCTCGCGGAGTGTGCGGCCCTGGCGCTGGCGCTGCCGACGCAGTACATCGCCCAGTAGGCGACGGAGCAGGATCATCGGTGCCTCCCTCCTCGGACTGCGGATCGAGATGTCACGCCCCCACCGTACCGCCTTGCCCGCTTCGCGTGCGGGGACCATGGTCGTGTTCACTCTGGGCTGCAAGGCTGTCCCCTCCCCTGTTTCGGTGTCGCACCCGGGTCGGCGGGCACCTCGTCGTACCCTCCGGGCGGCACTCGGCCACCGCCACGCCACTCGTTCGCCACCTGGTTTCTGCCCAACCAGGCCCTCCGATGTAACACGATCCTCCAGATGTACGATGCCCGCACGCCAGTTCGGCAGATCCCGGCTCGGTGGAGATCTCGGCGGGCGGCCCCGGTGGAGACCGGGGAGCGGTGTGACGGGTGGCCGGTGGGACGGCCGGTGAGGGCAGTGCGGACGACGACTCAGTGCGCGGGTGTACCGGACGGGAGCCGCCCGACGAGCAGCTCCAGAGCGGCGGTCACCGCCCTGTGACGGATTGTGGCACGCTCTCCCGACAACCGTGGCGAACTGACCAGAGTTCCCTCCGGACCGGCGATCGCGAGGTGTACCGTGCCGACCGGCCGGCCGTCCTGCGGCTCCGGGCCGGCCACCCCGGTCGTCGCGACCCCGTAGGTCGCCCCGAGCAACTTGCGCACGCCCTCGGCCATCTGCCGGGCCACCACCGGGTGGACCGGACCGTGGACGTCCAGCAGCCCCTCGTCGACGCCCAGCACCGAGGCCTTCAGCTCGGTCGCGTAGGCGGTCACCGACCCCCGGAAGGTCGCGGACGCCCCGGGGACGTCCACCAGCGCGGCCGCCAGCAGCCCGCCGGTCAGCGACTCCGCGACGGCCACCGTGCCGCCCTCGGCCCGCAGCGCGGCGTGCGCCCGCTCGGCCAGCCCGTAGTCGGCCGGCCCTCCGGCCGCCGCTCCGGCCGCCCCGCCCGGCTCCACGACGCCCCCGGTCCGCACGGCCTCGGATCTACCACTCATCCCGACGTCCCTCCCTCGCGCTCCCCCGGGCCGGTCCCGGAGTACCCGCCATTGTGGCGCCCGGGGGCCTCCCGCGACCGGGATCCGCGCGGTTTCACCCGCGCGGGCGCTGCGCCGCCAGTCCCTCGCGGCGCAGGCGCAGCGCCTGCCCCACGTAGTCCAGCGCGGTGCCGACGGTCAGCAGCACCGCGACGCCCATCAGCACCGCCCGGCCGGTGGCCAGCCAGCCGGTCAGCGCCAGCACGTACATGCCGACGGCGATGCCCTGGGTGAGCGTCTTGAGCTTGCCGCCCCGGCTGGCCGGGATGACGCCGAAGCGGATCACCCAGAACCGCATCAGCGTGATGCCGAGCTCACGGGCGAGGATCACCACGGTGATCCACCACGGCAGGTCGCCCAGCACCGAGAGGCCGATCAGCGCCGCGCCCATGATCGCCTTGTCGGCGATCGGGTCGGCGATCTTGCCGAAGTCGGTGACCAGTCCCTTGCGCCGGGCCAGCTCGCCGTCGAAGAGGTCGGTGATCATCGCGATCGCGAAGGAGGCCCAGGCCACCGAGCGCCACTTGGGGTCGTGGCCGCCGTCGGCGAAGAGCAGGGTGACGAAGACCGGGACCAGCAGCAGCCGGACCATGGTCAGCATGTTCGCGATGTTCCAGATCCCCGGCGCCGGGGGCACCGCGGCCTCCGGTCTGCCCGGGTGGGCCGCGGCCGGGGCGCCGGGCCCCTGGGTCATTCCCCGGCTCCCGGTGCCCGGCGGACGCGCACCTGCTCGAGCGCCTCGGCGACCAGGTCGACGCCCTCGCCGGCGACCACCCGGGCCCGGTAGAACTGCCCGACCCGGGCGTCCTCGGCGCCGGTCAGGGTGGTGAGGCCGTCGGTCTCCGGCGCCTGGTGGGCGGCGCGGCCCTCGACCAGGTCGCCGTCGACCGACTCGACCAGCACCTCGACCTCGGTGCCGATCCGCTGCTCGGCCCGCTGGGCGGTCATCTCCTCGGCGAGCTTGCTGAGCCGGGCCAGCCGGTCGGCCACCACGTCCTCGGGCAGCTTGTCGCCGTACGTGGCGGCCTCGGTGCCCTCCTCGTCGGAGTAGCCGAAGACGCCGATGGCGTCCAGGCCGGCGTGCGTGACGAAGCGCTCCAGCTCGGCGAAGTCCTCCTCGGTCTCGCCGGGGAAGCCGACGATGAAGTTGGACCGGGCGCCGGCCTGCGGGGCCTTGTCGCGGATGGTGCCGAGCAGCTCCAGGAACTGGTCGGTGGAGCCGAAGCGGCGCATCCGGCGCAGCACGGCCGGCGCGGAGTGCTGGAACGACAGGTCGAAGTAGGGCAGCACGCCCTCGGTGCCGGTCATCGCGTCGATCAGGCCGGGGCGCATCTCGGCGGGCTGCAGGTAGGAGACCCGGACCCGCTCGACGCCGTCGATCGCGGAGATCTCGCCGAGCAGGGTCTCCAGCAGCCGGATGTCGCCGAGGTCCTTGCCGTACGAGGTGTTGTTCTCGCTGACCAGGACGACCTCGCGGACGCCCTGCCCGGCCAGCCACTGGGCCTCGTGCAGCACGTCGGAGGGCCGGCGGGAGATGAACGAGCCGCGGAAGGCCGGGATGGCGCAGAACGAACATCGGCGGTCGCAGCCGGAGGCGAGCTTGACCGAGGCGACCGGGCTGTCGTCCAGGCGCTTGCGCAGGGTGCGCGGGCCGGAGGCGGGCGCGACGCCCTCCGGCAGGTCCTCGGGGGCGCCGTGGCCGGGCACGGCCACCTCGGCGGCGGCGGCCTGGCGCTCGACGGGGCTCAGCGGCAGCAGCTTGCGGCGGTCGCGCGGGATGTGCGGCGCGTGGTGGCCGCCGGACAGGATGGTCTGCAGGCGGTCGGAGATGTCGGCGTAGTCGTCGAAGCCGAGCACGCCGTCGGCCTCGGGCAGGGCGTCGGCCAGCTCCTTGCCGTAGCGCTCGGCCATGCAGCCGACCGCGACCACGGCCTGGGTGCGGCCGTGGTCCTTGAGGTCGTTGGCCTCCAGCAGGGCGTCGACGGAGTCCTTCTTGGCGGCCTCGACGAAGCCGCAGGTGTTGACGACGGCGACGTCGGCTTCGGCGGCGTCGTCCACGAGCAACCAGCCGTCGGCTTCCAGTCGCCCGGCGAGTTCCTCGGAGTCCACCTCGTTGCGGGCGCATCCGAGCGTGACAAGGGCGACAGTACGGCGTTCAGGCATAGGGCCAAGATTAACGCGCGCCCGCCGGAGCCGTTCGCCCCGGAGGCCACACGCCCGGTCCGGCCGGTTCCGCCCGGGGGCGGCCGACCCCCGCGATCAGCCCGCCTGCGGGTCGCCGGGGGTGTACGTGACGTGCACCACCTGGCCGTTCTTGCCCGCAGGACCGAGGTCCTTGCCGTTGACGTACACGTGCACGGCGCCCGCGTTGCCGATCACCAGCTTGATCTGCTTGGGATCGGTGAAGGTCTGGTCCTGGCCTTCTTCGATGTTGTTCTGGAACAGCGACTTGCCGGTGCCGTCCACCGCCGAGACCCAGCTGGTGTCCTTCTCGGCGACCAGCTTCACGGTGACCTTGTCGGCCGGGGCGGCGGCGATCGCGGGGGCGCTGGGCGCCGGGGCGGGCGGCTGCACGGCCGGGGTGGTCACGGGGGCGACCGGGGCGAGCGAGCCGGTGCCGGAGCCGGCGGGCAGCGGGGCGCTGGCCGAGCCGGTGGTGCCGGTCCCGGACTTGCCGCTCACCAGATTGAAACCGATCACCCCGACCACCGCGACGATCGCGGTGACCATCGCGATGGTCCAGTTCGGCCGACCCCGGCCGGGGACCTTGATCGGGCCGCTCTCGATCAGCTCGGTGGGCCGCTTGGAGGCCGGCGAGCCGCCGTGCGCGGCGTCGTAGCGGGCCACCAGGGCCTCGCCGTCGACGCCGACCAGCTGGGCGATCGCGCGGATGTGGCCGCGGGCGTAGAAGTCACCGCCGCACCGGCCGAAGTCGTCCTCCTCGATGGCGTGCACGATCGGCACCCGGACCCGGGTGGCACTGCTCACCTGATCCACCGTGAGCCCGGCCTCGATCCGGGCGGCGGACAGCACCCGGCCGATGCTCGGGGCATCGGCCGCCTGTTCGGCGGCGCCGGCGGGCCGGTCCGGGGACGGGGCGTTCTCGCGGTCGGAGGACTTGCCGATGGTCACGGTGCACGCCTTTCGAGCGGTTGGCCACCTGCTGGGGAACAGTCTAGGGGCGTGGGCGGATCGTTTCTCAAGCGGAACAGGCCCGAATGCGCTCGGCCGCCCCGGCACCGGGCCGGGCGTGCACTGACCGCCCTTTGGTGCGGCGGCCGCCGTCTCCGGGGCCCCCGCACCGCCGTCCGCGCGTCCGGTGTCCCCCGTGGGACGCCGTGCGCACCCGATCGGTTCCGCACCCGCCGCCTACCCCCATCCGAACGGGTGAACACCCGTCAGTGGCCCCGGCCGGCCTCAGCCGCGGATGGAGACGATCACCCCGTCCAGCTCGTCCGGCTTCACCAGGACGTCGCGGGCCTTGGAGCCCTCGCTCGGTCCCACGATGCCGCGCGACTCCATGAGGTCCATCAGCCGCCCGGCCTTGGCGAAGCCGACCCGCAGCTTGCGCTGCAGCATCGAGGTGGAGCCGAACTGGGTGGAGACGACCAGCTCGGCCGCCTGGATCAGCAGCTCCAGGTCGTCGCCGATCTCCTCGTCGATCTCCTTCTTCGGTCCGCCGCCGACCATCACGTCGTCCCGGTACACGGCGGACAGCTGTTCCTTGCAGTGCTTCACCACGGCGGCGATCTCGGCCTCGGTGACGAAGGCGCCCTGCATGCGGATCGGCTTGCTGGCGCCCATCGGCAGGAAGAGCGCGTCGCCCTTGCCGATCAGCTTCTCGGCGCCGGGCTGGTCCAGGATGACCCGGGAGTCGGCCATCGCCGAGGTGGCGAAGGCGAGCCGGGACGGCACGTTGGCCTTGATGAGGCCGGTGACCACGTCGACCGAGGGCCGCTGGGTGGCCAGCACCAGGTGGATGCCGGCCGCGCGGGCGAGCTGGGTGATCCGGACCACCGAGTCCTCGACGTCGCGCGGGGCGACCATCATCAGGTCGGCCAGTTCGTCGACGATCACCAGCAGGTACGGGTAGGGGGTCAGCTCGCGCTCGCTGCCGAGCGGCGGGGTGACGGTGCCGGCCCGGACCGCCGCGTTGAAGTCGTCGACGTGCCGGAAGCCGAACGCGGCGAGGTCGTCGTAGCGCATGTCCATCTCGCGGACCACCCACTGGAGGGCCTCCGCGGCCTTCTTCGGGTTGGTGATGATCGGCGTGATGAGGTGCGGGATGCCCTCGTAGGCGGTCAGCTCGACCCGCTTGGGGTCGACCAGCACCATCCGCACCTCGTCCGGGGTGGCCCGGGCCAGGATCGAGGTGATCAGGCAGTTGATGCAGGACGACTTGCCGGCGCCGGTCGCGCCGGCCACCAGGATGTGCGGCATCTTGGCGAGGTTGGCCATCACGGTGTGGCCCTCGACGTCCTTGCCCATGCCGACGACCATCGGGTGGGTGTCCTCGGCGGCGGTGCGCGAGCGCAGCAGGTCGCCGAGGTTGACCATCTCGCGGTCCCGGTTCGGGATCTCGATGCCGACCGCGGACTTGCCCGGGATCGGGCTGATGATCCGCACGTCCGGGCTGGCCACCGCGTACGCGATGTTCTTGGCGAGCGCGGTGATCCGCTCGACCTTGACCGCGGGGCCGAGCTCGACCTCGTAGCGGGTGACCGTCGGGCCGCGGGTGAAGCCGGTCACCCGGGCGTCCACCTTGAACTCGCCGAAGGTGCCGGTGAGCTGGGCCACCACCTCGTCGTTGAGGGCGCTGCGGGCCTTGGCCGGGCCGCCGCGCTCCAGCAGGTCGAGCGAGGGCAGGGCGTAGGTGAGGCCCTCCGCGAGCTGGAGCTGCTCCATCCGGACCGGCGCGGGGCCGTGCTCCTCGGGCGCGCCGGGGCCGGCGCCGCTGCGGGCGGCCGGGACGGCGGGCTCCTCCGGCGGGGCGGTGCGGTCCTGCACCTGGTGCATCATGTCCGCCACGGCCGAGGAGGCGGGCACGCCGTAGACCAGCGCGCCGTCCAGGTCGGCGGCCGCGCCGGCGGCGAGGTTGCGGGTGGTGTACGGGTCCAGCGGCTCCTTGGCGAACATGTCCGGCTCGGCGGCGGGCTCGTCCTCGGGCTGCTTGCGCTTGCGGCGGCGCCGGCGGGCGGCCACCTCGTCCGAGGGGTCGTCACCGTCCGTGTCCACCGTGAAGGGCAGCGCGGAGGGGTCGGCGTCCTCGGGGGGTTCGTGGGAGAGTTCGCGCTCCGGCGCACGCCCCCCGTCCAGGTCCTGCGGGCCGGGTTCGACCACGCCCAGCCGGACGCCGACCCCGCGCATCCGCTCGGGGATCCGGTTGACCGGGGTGGCGGTGGTGACCAGCAGGCCGAAGAAGGCGAGCAGCAGGAGCAGCGGCACCGCGAGGGCCGGCCCGGCGGCGGCCATCATCGGGGTGGACGCGGCCCAGCCGACGATGCCGCCGGCGGTCCTTATCCGGGTCGCGCCGCTGCCCATCGCGGGCGCGCCGCAGCCGATGTGGACCAGGCCGAGCACACCGACCAGCAGCGTGGTCAGGCCGATCATGATCCGGCCGTTGGCCTCCGGCAGCTCCGGGTGGCGCAGCAGCCGGATCGCGACGGCGGCCAGCAGGAACGGCACCAGCACGTCGAGCCGGCCGAACAGGCCGGAGACCACGTTGGTGGCCGCCTCGCCCAGCCAGCCCTGCGGGCTGAACCAGGTGCCGGCGGCGGTGACCAGGGCCAGCGCCAGCAGCAGCAGGCCGACGCCGTCCTTGCGGTGCGCCGGGTCCAGGTTCTTCGCGCCGTCGCCGAAGCCCCGGAAGACCGTGCCGATGCCGTGCGCCATGCCGAGCCACAGGGCCCGCACGGCGCGGAAGAGTATCGGCCGGGGAGCGGGGGGCGGGGCGGGTGCCTTGGCCGCCGTCTTCTTCCCCGGGGCGGCCTTCTTCGCGGCCGCCTTCTTGGCGGGCGGCTTGGCGGGAGCCTTCGCCACGGCCTTCTTGGACGGTCCCGGACTCGATTTGCGTGCCGCGCTTCCGGGCGTACGTGTGGCCATGGGTCAGCAGCCTACCGGGGCGGACGACCTGTGCCCACGTCGTGCGCGCGGAGCCCCGGGACGTGTCGCCGACACACCGTCACCCTCTCGGTTTCACCCGGACGGGTGAAACCGGAGCCGCTCAGTCCGCGCCGGGTCGCAGCGCGTCCAGCGCGCGCCGCAGGCCGGCCAGCTTGCGCTCCAGGTGCGCGGCGGTGGCCGCCACGCCGCCGTCCTCGGTGCCGTCGAGCTGCTTGGTCAGCGACTCGGCCTGCTCCTCGACCGCCGCCAGCCGGGCCGACAGCTCACCGAGCAGCGCGCCGCCGATGGCCGGCTCGGCGCCGCTCGCCTCCAACTGCAGCCGCAGCAGCGCGGCCTGCTCCTTCAGCTGGCAGTTCTTCATGTAGAGGTCGACGAAGACCGAGACCTTGGCGCGCAGCACCCAGGGGTCGAACGGCTTGGAGATGTAGTCCACCGCGCCGGCCGCGTAGCCGCGGAAGGTGTGGTGCGGGCCGTGGTTGATCGCGGTGAGGAAGATGATCGGGATGTCCCGGGTGCGCTCGCGGCGCTTGATGTGGGCGGCGGTCTCGAAGCCGTCCATCCCGGGCATCTGGACGTCCAGCAGGATCACCGCGAAGTCATCCGTGAGCAGCGCCTTGAGCGCCTCCTCGCCGGACGCCGCCCGGACCAGGGTCTGGTCCAGCGCCGAGAGGATCGCCTCCAGCGCCAGCAGGTTCTCCGGCCGGTCGTCGACCAGGAGGATCTTCGCCTTCTGCATCACGACGCGCCCTCCTGTCGCCTGCCTACCTGGGGAAGGCACCCGCGTACTGCCCACCACTACCCCGGTCATGCTAGCCGCACCCCCTCGCCCGGCACATCGCTCCGTCGCGTCCGGATCCGGAGCGGCGCGCAGTCAGTGCACCGGCGTACGCTCACCAGCGAGTCGCCATCCGGTCACTGTTCGCAACGATCGGTGACCCTACCGGGTTCCCGGCCCTCCCCGCCAGCAAACCGCCCACCCCACCGGCGTGAATCCCGGAGCGTACTCCGGGATTCACGCCCCCGTCATCCGATCGGTCCCGACTCGGCCGTTTCCGGGACACGCTGGGCACGTTCCGAGCCCTTCAGGACTTCCGGACGGTGAGCCACTCGTGCATCACCGACAGCAGGTGGTCGGTCTCGACCGGCTTGGTGATGTGGTCGGTGGCCCCGGCCTCCAGCGACTTCTCCTTGTCGCCCTTCATCGCCTTGGCGGTCAGCGCGATGATCGGCAGCCCGGCGAACTGGGGCATCCGGCGGATCGCCTCGGTGGTCGCGTAGCCGTCCATCTCCGGCATCATGATGTCCATCAGGACCAGCGCGACGTTCTCGTGCTGCTCCAGCATCTCGATGCCCTCCCGGCCGTTCTCCGCGTACAGCACGGTCAGGCCGTGCTGCTCCAGCACGCTGGTGAGGGCGAACACGTTGCGGACGTCGTCGTCGACGATCAGCACCTGCTGGCCGTCGAAGCGGGTGTCCGTGCGCGCGGACGGGCGGGCCGCCGGGGCGAGCTCGGGCGCCCGGCCCTCGGCCGTCCGCCCGCCGCTCCCGCGCCCCTCGGCGGGCCCGGCCGCGGCCCCCCGGCCGTCGGCGGGCCCGCGCTCCGGCCGCGGCGCCTCCAGGGCCTCCGCGCGGCGGCGCTCGACGGCACCCCGGCGGCGGACCTCGACCAGCTCGCGGACCTCCTGGGCCCAGTGGTCGGCCGGGCTCTCGCCCACCGGCACCGGCGTGCCGGCCGGGGTGACGCCCACCGCGGCCCGCAGTCCGGCCGCGCCCTGCCCGGCGGCGTCCGGCGCCTCGGTGCGCAGCGGCAGGTACAGGGTGAACGTCGACCCCTTGCCCAGCTCGCTCTCGGCGTGGATCTCGCCGCCGAGCAGCCGGGCGATCTCCCGGCTGATCGACAGCCCGAGGCCGGTGCCGCCGTACTTGCGGCTGGTGGTGCCGTCGGCCTGCCGGAACGGCTCGAAGATCTCCCTCAGCTTGTTGCCGGGGATGCCGATTCCGGTGTCGGAGACCGCGAAGGAGATCAGCGGGTCGTCCGGGCCCTTGATGGCGCCCGCCTCCAGCAGCTGCTCGCGCACGTGCTGCGGCACGCTCTGGCCGGCCGGGCTGATCGAGAAGTCGACGGCGCCGGTGTCGGTGAACTTCACCGCGTTGGAGATGAGGTTGCGCAGCACCTGCTGGAGCCGCTGCTCGTCGGTGTGCAGGGTGACCGGCAGGGCCGGCGAGACCCGCACCCCGAACTCCAGGTTCTTGTCCAGCGCGACCGGCTGGAAGGTCGCCTCGACGTAGTCGACCAGCTGCACCAGGGCGATCCTGGCCGGGCGGACGTCCATCTTGCCCGCCTCGACCTTGGACAGGTCCAGGATGTCGTTGATCAGCTGGAGCAGGTCGGACCCGGCGCCGTGGATGGTGTCGGCGAACTCGACCTGCTTGGGCGACAGGTTGCCCTCGTTGTTGTCGGACAGCAGCTTGGCCAGGATCAGCAGCGAGTTCAGCGGGGTGCGCAGCTCGTGCGACATGTTGGCGAGGAACTCGCTCTTGTACCGGGACGCCAGCGCGAGCTGCTCGGCGCGCTCCTCCAGGACCTGCCGGGCCTCCTCGATCTCGCTGTTCTTGATCTCGATGTCCCGGTTCTGCTGGGCGAGTTGCTCGGCCTTCTCCTGCAACTCCTCGTTGGTGCGCTCCAGCTCCTCCTGGCGCGCCTCCAACTCGGCCGACCGCATCGACAGTTCGGCGGTCAGCCGCTGGGACTCCAGCAGCAGGCCCTCGGTCTTGGTGTTGACGCTGATGGTGTTGACGGTGACGCCGATCAGGTCGGCGATCTGGTTGAGGAAGTCCAGCGCGACGGTGGTGAAGGAGCTGAAGGTGGCCAGCTCGATCACGCCCAGCAGCCGGCCCTCGAACAGCACCGGCAGCACCACGATGTGGGCCGGCGAGGCCTCGCCCAGGCCGGAGGCGATCTTCAGGTAGCCGGGCGGCGCCTCCTTGAGGATGATCGCCCGCTTCTCCACCGCCGCCTGGCCGATCAGCGACTCGCCGGGGCGGAAGGTGGTCGGCATCGAGCGCCGCTGGTAGCCGTAGCTGCCGATCAGCCGCAGCACGGTGTCGTTCTCGTCGTCGTCCTCGGTGATCAGCTCGGCGGTGCGGCCGGCCGGCTGGGCGAGGAAGAACGCGCCGTGCTGCGCCGAGACCACCGGGGTGAGCTCGGTCATGATCAGCGAGGCCACCGCCTCCAGATCGCGCCGGCCCTGCAGCAGGCCGGAGATCCGGGCCAGATTGGTCTTCAGCCAGTCCTGCTCCTGGTTGGTGCGAGTGGTCTCGCGCAGGTTGGCGATCATCTGGTTGATGTTGTCCTTGAGCTCGTCGAGCTCGCCGGCGGCGTCCACGTCGATCCGCAGCGACAGGTCGCCCCTGGTGACGGCGGTGGCGACCTGCGCGATCGCGCGCACCTGCCGGGTGAGGTTGTTCGCCAGCTCGTTGACGGACTCGGTGAGGTCCTGCCAGGTGCCGTCCACGCCCGGCACCCGCGCCTGGCCGCCGAGCCGTCCGTCGGTGCCCACCTCGCGGGCCACCCGGGTCACCTCGTCGGCGAACGCCGACAGCTGGTCGACCATGGTGTTGATGCTGGTCTTGAGCTCCAGGAACTCGCCGCGCGCGTCGACGTCGATCTTCTGCGAGAGGTCGCCCCGGGCCACCGCCGTGATCACCAGCGCGATGTTGCGCACCTGACCGGTGAGGTTGTTGGCCATCAGGTTGACGTTGTCGGTCAGGTCCTTCCAGATCCCGGCCACGCCCGGCACGCTCGCCTGGCCGCCCAGGGTGCCGTCGGTGCCCACCTCGCGCGCCACCCGGGTCACCTCGACCGCGAAGGCCGACAGCTGGTCGACCATGGTGTTGAGCGTCCCGGCCAGCCCGGCGACCTCGCCCCGCGCCTCGATGGTGATCTTCTTGGAGAGGTCGCCCGAGGCCACCGCGGCCGCCACCTCGGCGATGTTCCGGACCTGACTGGTCAGGTTGGACGCCATGAAGTTGACGTTGTCGGTCAGGTCCTTCCAGATGCCCGACACCCCGCGCACCCGGGCCTGGCCGCCCAGGTTCCCCTCGGTACCCACCTCGCGCGCCACCCGGGTCACCTCGTCGGCGAACGCCGACAACTGGTCGACCATGGTGTTCACGGTGGTGACCAGTTCGAGGATCTCGCCCCGGGCGTCGACGGTGATCTTCTTCGAGACGTCGCCCCGGGCCACCGCGGTGGTCACCTCGGCGATGTTGCGCACCTGGCTGGTCAGGTTGTTGGCCATCAGGTTGACGCTGTTGGTCAGGTCCTTCCAGGTGCCGGACACCCCCGGCACGCTCGCCTGGCCGCCGAGGATGCCCTCGGTGCCGACGTCCCTGGCCACCCTGGTCACCTCGTCCGCGAAGGCGCCCAGCTGGTCGACCATCGTGTTGATGGTGTTCTTCAGCTCCAGGATCTCCCCGCGGGCGTCCACCTGGATCTTCTGCGAGAGGTCGCCGCGCGCGACGGCGGTGGTCACCTGGGCGATCCCGCGCACCTGGTCGGTGAGGTTGTTCGCCATGAAGTTGACGTTGTCGGTGAGGTCCCGCCAGACGCCGGCCGCCCACGGCACCTGGGCCTGCCCGCCGAGCCGTCCCTCGGTACCCACCTGACGGGCCACCCGGGTCACCTGCTCGGCGAAGCCGGAGAGCTGGTCGACCATCGTGTTGATGGTGTTCTTCAGCTCCAGGATCTCGCCGCGGGCGTCGACCTCGATCTTCTGCGAGAGGTCGCCGCGCGCGACGGCGGTGGTCACCTGGGCGATCCCGCGCACCTGGCCCGTCAGGTTGTCCGCCATGAAGTTCACCGAGTCGGTGAGGTCCCGCCAGACGCCGGCGACACCGGGCACCTGCGCCTGGCCGCCCAGCCGGCCCTCCGTGCCCACGTCCCGGGCCACCCGGGTCACCT
This sequence comes from Kitasatospora sp. NPDC001527, assembly GCF_040298605.1. NCBI lineage: Bacteria > Bacillati > Actinomycetota > Actinomycetes > Kitasatosporales > Streptomycetaceae > Kitasatospora > Kitasatospora sp. NPDC001527. The sequence continues at coordinate 89,673 of NZ_JBEPAM010000032.1, forward strand.
GCGCCGCGAAGCCGTTCAGCTGGTCCACCATCGTGTTGACGGTGTTCTTCAGCTCCAGCATCTCGCCGGCCACCTCGACCGTCACCTTGCGGGACAGGTCGCCCTTGGCCACCGCGGTGGTCACCTGCGCGATGTTGCGCACCTGAGCGGTCAGCCGCCCGGCCATGGTGTTGACCGAGTCCGCGAGGTCCTTCCAGCTGCCGGAGACGCTGCGGACCTTCGCCTGGCCGCCCAGCTTGCCCTCGGTGCCGACCTCACGGGCCACCCGGGTCACCTCGTCGGTGAACTCCGACAGCTGGTCCACCAGCCCGTTGACGGTCCGGCCGATCTTCAGGTACTCGCCGCGCAGCGGGTGGCTCACCCCGTTGCTGTGCAGCGAGCGCAGCTCCATCTTCTGGTCGAGGTCGCCCTCGGCGATCGACGTGAGCACCCGGCCCACCTCGGCCATCGGCCGCGCCAGGTCGTCGATCAGCGCGTTGCAGTTGTCGACCGCCGCCATCCAGGCGCCCTCGCCGGCGCCCGTCTCCAGCCGCTCGTTCAGCCGGCCCTCACGGCCCACCGCCCGCCGCACCCGGGCCAGCTCGCCCGTCAAGTGCTGGTTGCGCTCCGCCACCTCGTTGAACACCGCGGCGATCTCCGCCAGCGGACCGTCCCCGGGCACCGTCAGCCGGCGCCGGAAGTTTCCGTCCCGCATCGCCGTCAACGCGGCCAGCAGCTTGCGCAGCTCGGCCGGCTCGGCGCCGCGGCTGTGGTTGACACGCCGGCCGGCCGCGCTCCGCGGCGCGGCCCCGGGGCGGCCGCCGCGCGGAGCGGGCGGCGTCGTACCGGTTGCGTCCTTGGTGGCCGAACTCAACGGGCCCCTCCCAGATCGTGAACTGCTACCGTCCCGGCGGCCGGTCAGGCCCACCGGGACCCTCGACGACCGTACTGCTCGGACCGGACATCGCGGACCCCCCAGTCTGGCAGCACTCGCGCCCGGTACAAGCGCGGTTGCGCTCGGTTGGCACCGGCCCGTCCGAAACGGGTGGGCAGAATCACCCTCCGGTGCCTGTTTCGACTCCCCGCCCCCACGGGGAACCAACCGGAAAGTAGGGTGGAGCGCTGCACCGGGCCGCAACCGCCCCCGGCGGCGCCGCCCACCCCGCCGGCGCGCACCGGGATGCGGCGCCGTACCCCGGACAGCCAGGGCCAGAGCAGAGGAGACGTGGCAACGTGGTCACCGCGCGCGCAGCCGCCACCTTCGAACCCGTGGGCCGGTCGGCCGGCGCCGCCCGCTCCTTCGTCCGGGACGCGCTGCTGGGCTGGGGCCTGCCGGAGGTCGTCGACGACGCCGTGGTCCTGGTCAGCGAACTCGTCACCAACGCGGTCGTGCACGCCGGCACCGCCGCCGAGGTCTGCTGCCTGCGCGAGGACGGCACCGTCCGGATCGAGGTCACCGACCACCACCCCGAACGCGGCCTGCCCAGCTTCGCCGACGTCCCCGCCACCGCGTCCGACCACTACGCCGACGCCGACGGCGAGGGCGGCCGCGGCCTGCTGATGTGCGCCGCGCTCGCCGAACGCTGGGGCGTCGAGTACGGCTCCGGCCGCAAGACCGTCTGGTTCCGGCTCGCGCTGCCCGCGCACACCGCCGGCACCCGCTACGCCCTGCCCGCCGCGCCCGGCGGCGAACTGCCCGCCAGCCACGGCCCGGTGCACGTCGCCGTCGTCCAACTCGACGACGACGGCCGCGTGCTCGCCTGGAACCCCGACGCCGAAGCCCTCTTCCAGCACCCCGCCGACACCGTGCTCGGCCGCCCCTGGGCCGACCTCGCCGTCTGGCCCCAGCCCGCCGACAGCGGCCTCGGCCTCGCCGCCGTCCTGCGGCTCGCCCGCTGGGAGGGCGGCTACGCGCTGCGCCGCGCCGACGGCACCGCCGTCGACGTCTACGGCGTCCAGGTCCGCCTGCGCGACACCGACGGCACCCCGACCACCCTCTGCCTGCTCGTCCTCGACGACGACCGCGCCGTACTGCGCTCCCCCGCCCGCGCCCTGCCCGGCGACCGCGGCGAGCCCGCCACCCGGCTCGACCTGCTGGCCGGCCTCGGCACCGGCGAGGACCTCGACACCCTGCTCCAGCACACCGTCGAACGCGCCCGCGACCTGCTCGACGCCGACGCCGCCTACCTGCTGCTCACCACCGAAGACGAGGCCGAGTTCGAGCTGCGCGCCAGCACCGGCCTGCCCCGCGCGCCGCGCCCGCACAGCCGCTTCCCGGTCGACACCGGCAACCGCTACGACTCGCCGCGCCTGCCCTCCGTGCACGAGGACCTCGCCACCCGGCCCACCGGCCTGCCCGTCCTCGACGACAGCGGGCTGCGCTCCCTGCTCACCGTCCCGCTCAAGGTCGAGGGCCGGCTGATCGGCTCGCTCGGCATCGCCAACGGCGCCGCCGGCCGCTACGACAACGAGGACGCGCTGCGCCTGCAGTTCGCCGCCGACCGGCTCGCGCTGGCCGTCGAATCCACCCGGCTCTCCGAACTCGAACGGCTGCGCCGCGGCTCGCTCTCCTTCCTCGTCGAGGCCTCCGACCTGCTCGCCGGCACCCTGGAGCACGAGCAGACGCTCGCCCTGATGGCCCAGATGGCCGTGCCCACCCTCGCCTCCTGGTGCGCTGTCTACACCAACGGCGACCACGGCGCCCCGGCCTCGCTCGCCTTCGTCCTGCACGAGGACGAGGACCGCATCGACCCGCTGCGCGCCCTGCTCGACAAGACGCCCGCCCCGGACTCCGGCCCCACCCACGGCACCCGCTTCTGGACCGCGCCCGCCGAAACCGCCGACGGCGACGGCTTCGCGGACGAACCCGGGCTCGCCGGCCTGCTCGGCGAGACCGTCGTCCTGCCGCTGACCGCCCGCAACCGGGTGATCGGCCTGCTCGCCCTCGGCACCTCGGCCGGCGTGCGGTTCCGCCAGGAGATCCTGGAACTCGCCGAGGACCTCTCCCGCCGGGCCGCCCTCGCCCTCGACAACTCGCGCCTCTACTCCGAGCGCACCGCCACCAGCCAGGCCCTGCAGCGCAGTCTGCTGCCGCCGGAGCTGCCCGACATCCCGGGCGTCGAGGTGGACGTCTACTACCAGGCCGCCGGCGAGGGCAACGAGGTCGGCGGCGACTTCTACGACCTCTTCCCGATCCGCGAGGGCACCTACGGCTTCGCCATCGGCGACGTCTGCGGCACCGGCCCGGAGGCCGCCTCGGTCACCGGACTGGCCCGGCACTCGCTGCGGCTGCTCGCCCGCGAGGGCCTGGACGCCCCGCAGGTCCTCAGCCGGCTCAACACCGCCATCCTGGACGAGGGCGCGCGCAGCCGCTTCCTCACCCTCCTGTACGGCGAACTGACCCCCCGTCCGGACGGCAGCACCGAGCTCTCCCTGGTCTGCGCCGGCCACCCGCTGCCGCTGCGGCTGCGCACCGACGGCCGGGTCGACCGGGCCGCCACCCCGCAGCCGCTGCTCGGCGTCATGGACGACCTCGACCTCACCGCCGAGCACCTGGTGCTCAGCCCCGGCGAGGTCCTGCTCTGCGTCACCGACGGCGTCACCGAACGCCGCGAGGGCCGGCGGATGCTGGGCGACGACGGCCTCGCCGAGGTGCTCACCGGCTGCACCGGGCTCACCGCCGGAGCGGTCGCGCTGCGCGTCCAGCGGGCGGTCGAGCGGTTCGCCCCGGAGCCGCCGTCCGACGACATGGCGATCCTGACCCTGCGGGTGCCCGTCCAGCGCACCGCCTGAGCGCAGCGGCCTGAACGACAACTGAACGACAACGGCCTGACCACACCGGGGCGATGCCTGTCGCACCCCGTGTCGGAGCCTGAACGAACCGTGCCGGGCACCGACACAAAATGTGCGATTCACAAGGGTACAAGCCCGCTCACCCTGGGTACACCGATCTCACCGGGGAATCCCCCGGCGGGGACGTGACCAGCGGCTCTCCCGCTGGCCCAGCATTCCGACCGCAGCCGTCGCACGCTCCAGCCGTGCGCGCCCGGAGCGGTCACGCGCCTTCACCTCATCGACACTCACCCGCGTTCACTGCGCCCTGCGCGCGCCCATGAGTGAAAGGAGCCTCCGGTGAGCAACGAAGCTACCGGGGCACTGAACGCCCGCTCCACCGGCGCCGACGCGGGTAACCTCGGTTACCTCGCCCTCGGCCTGACCCTCCTCGCCTACGGTCTGCTCTCGACCGGCCTCCTCAGCGGCACCGCCGTCGGGAACTCGGCCCACCTCGCCCACATCCTCGGCGGCCTGACCCTGTTCATCGCGGGGCTCTGGCAGTTCCGCGGCGGCGAGGGCTTCACCGGCACCGCCTTCACCAGCCTCGGTGCCTTCTGGGTCACCTGGTCCACGGCCTCCGGCGCCGGCAAGAACGCGGCCGGCCTGTTCCTGCTGCTGTGGGCCCTGCTCGCCCTCACCCTGACCGCCGCCGGCTGGAACGCGGGCCTGTTCAGCCGCGCCGTCTACGGCCTGCTGACGGTCTCCCTGGTCCTGTCCGCGCTCGCCACGTTCAACACCTCCGGCGGCCTCGCCAAGGCGGCCGGCTGGGTCGCCGCCGCCTCCGGCCTGGCGGCCTGGTACTGGGCCACCGCGTCGCTGACCAACAGCGCGTGGGGCCGTGACGCCCTGCCGGTCAAGTAACGGCGGGTGAACCGGTGGGCCGGACCCTCCCCCCACGGGGCCCGGCCCACCGGCATGCCGTGCCCCTGCCCGTCGCCGTCAGCGGCCCCGTCAGCCGCCGACCGCCTGCCACTCCCGCTCCTGCGCCGGGCGGCCCTCCCCGGACCGCCCGGCCCGCCACCGGGCGACAGCGTGCTGCGCGGCGTACGCCAGCAGCAGGATCACCACCGCGACCAGACCGTCCGCCCAGAAGTGGTTGGCCGTCACCACCACGACCGTGATGGTCAGCACCGGGTGCAGCACCATCAGCCAGCGCAGCGGGCTCCTCGACACCCGCACCACCGCGACGGCCGTCAGCACGCACCACGCCACGTGCACCGAGGGCATGGCCGACAGCTGCGCCGCCTTGACCACCCCGCCGACGGCGCCGCCGTACACCGACTGCCCGTATTCGGCGGCGACGTCGACGAAGCCGTTCTCCGGCAGCATCCGGGGCGGCGCCACCGGGAGGAACTGGACGACCAGGCAGACCGCGGTGGTGACCACCACCGTGGTCCGCACCCACGCGTACCGCTCGCGGTGTCTGAGGAAGACCCAGAGCAGCACCCCGATCATCACCGTGAAGTGCATCGACGCGTAGTAGTAGTTCGCCAGCTTCACCAGCGCCGGGTACGGCGTCACCGCGGCCTGCCAGGAGGCCTCGTCGGGCAGGCCGAAGGCCAACTCCGTCCGGTGGATCCAGCGCGCCCTGTCCAGCGCGTGCTCGGTGCTCATCAGGGAGAGGCGTCCGACCAGCTGCCAGAGCGCGAACAGCGCCAGCAGGGTGCCGGCCTCCCGCAGGATCGCCGAAAGGCCGGCCCGCCGCACCCGGGCGGCCGCGTACGCGCCGCCGTAGAGAGCGACCGCGGTGCCCCCGGCGGACTGCCAGGTCAGGGTCATGTTCTGCAACGGTCCGCGCCTCTCCACCAAGCTCCGATGTGGTGGGGAGACGTTAACGCAAAAAGACCCCCTCCTGAACCGGAGGGGGTCTTTTTGGAATGATTGTTCGGCGGCGTCCTACTCTCCCACAGGGTCCCCCCTGCAGTACCATCGGCGCTATGAGGCTTAGCTTCCGGGTTCGGAATGTAACCGGGCGT
>NZ_JBEPAM010000033.1:0-94178 GCF_040298605.1 Kitasatospora sp. NPDC001527
AGATCGAACCGCGCGGCCCCATCGAGACCGAAGCAGCCCGCCGCCTCGCCGACGACCTCAAGAACGAGTGATCACCCGATTACCCAACACTTTCTCAGGCGGCGAGGTCGGGGTGGTGGCGGCGGGTGACCTCGGGGTGGGCGCGGGTGTAGCCCTTCCACTCGTTGAAGCCGAAATCGGCGTGGAGGGGGTTGGCCGGGTCCTGGGTGACGCCGGGGGCGTGGTGGGCGAGCGGGAAGTCCAGCGGCTCGATGTGGGCGTCCAGGCGGGGGTTGTAGAAGAACGGGACGGAGAAGCGCTCGCGGGCGCCGGGCGGGCTGACCACGCGGTGGCTGGTGGCCTTGAGGTAACCGTCGGTGGCGACCTCCAGCAGTTCGCCGAGGTTGACGACGAAGGCTCCCTCCAGCGGCGGCACGTCCAGGAAGGAGCCGTCCGGGCGCTGCACCTGGAGGCCGCCGACGGTGTCCTGGAGGAGCAGGGTGATGAAGCCGTAGTCCTTGTGCGCGCCGACGCCCTGGGCGGCGCCGTCGGGTGCGGTGCCGGGGTAGCGGACCAGCTTGAGCCGCAGGTGGGGGTGGCCGGCGAAGGCGGGGTCGTAGAAGTCGGGGCGGGCGCCGATCGCGGCGAGGAGTTCGTGCAGCAGCGTGCGGGCGACCGCGCCGAGCCGGTCGATCCAGGCCAGGGCGGCGGTGCGCAGCTCCGGGAGCGCGGCGGGCCACTGGTTGGGGCCCTCCAGCCACCAGTACGGGGGCTCGCCGGGGGCGGGCACGTGCGGGGGCAGCTCGGCGCCGATGTCGAGCTGGTCGCGCCAGTCCCGGCTGCCGCCGGTGCGCTCGTCGCCGGTGCGGGTGTAGCCGCGGTAGTGCGGGGAGTGCAGGTTGGCGACGGCGAGGCGCTCGGCCTCGGGGAGGGCGAAGAAAGCCCGCATGGCGCCGGTGAGGGCGGCCGTCTCGGCCGGGGTGACCCCGTGGCCGACGAGCTGGAAGAAGCCGACGCCGGTGGCCGCGGTCCGCAGCTCGTCGTGCAGGCGGGTGCGGTCCGCCGGGCTGCCGCCGGCGAGCGAGAGGTCGATCACCGGAAGGGCGTCGACGCGGGCCCCGGCGGGGCTGGTGGACTGGTGCTGCTGCGTCATGGGTGACATCCGCTGGGTCTCGTCCCGGCCGGCTCCGGTGGTGACCGGGAACGCCGGGGACGCGCCTGGTGCGGCGGGGGTGCCCGGGGCCGGGAGGGGGACACGGCCGCTGCGGGCCGCGCTGAGGGGAGGGGTACGAGGTTCAGCCGGAGCGTCGACAGGACATGCTGGTCACGCGGAGCAGGTCCACGTGGCGGCGGCGAACGAGAAGGGGCACCCCACCAGCCTAGATCACCCGTTCGGATGGTGGCGGCGCCCCCGTTCCCCCTCCCCCTGTTTCCCCCGTTCCGCCCGGGACCCCGTCCCCCGGGCGGAGTCGGTCAGGCCGGCAGCGTCGCCGCGTACGCCTCGATCGCGTCCCGCTGGTAGCCGGCCAGCCCCGGCGCGATCGACTCGTAGGCGGCCCGCCACGGCTCGTTCTCCACGCAGGCCCGCCCCATCGCCCGGAAGTCCGCGGCGGAGACCGGCCGGACGGCGGTGAGCGCGCGGTACTGTCCGGCGATCTCGGCCCGCACCTCCTCGGCGTCGACCGGCAGCCCGGCCGCCATCAGCTCGGCGAGCCTGATCATCAGCGCGGTGCGCTCGCGCTGCCCGGCCTCGACCTCCTCCGGCGTCATCGCCGCCACGGCCCGCCCGGCGGCCTCGGCCAGCTCCGGGAACGCGCGCATGCCCGCCTCGTAGTCGGCGGGCCGGACCCCTTCGAAGAGGTTCTCCGGCCGGTTGATCGCGGTCATCGGCGTACCGTCCTTCCTGGATCGCTCCAGATCGGTGATCGTGCGGGCGACCGTCGCGGCCAGCTCGTCCAGGCGGTCGCGCTCGGTGAGCAGCCGGCGGTGGTGGCCGCGCAGCGCCTCCAGCTCGTCCACCTGGGTGGCCAGGACGCGGCCGATCTCGGACAGCCCCAGGCCGAGCGCCCGCAGCACGAGGATCTGCTGGAGCCGCAGCAGCTCCGGCTCCCCGTAGTAGCGGTGCCCGTTGGCGCCCGTCCGGGCGGGTGGCAGCAGCGCGATCTCGTCGTAGTGCCGCAGCGTCCGGGCCGTCACCCCGGACATCCGGGCGACCTCCTCGATCGGCCAGGCAGCCATCCCGCTCTCCCTCACGTGTCCCACCGGGCCGGTCCGTCCGGCCCTGGTCAGGACGGTAGAGGCTGCCGTTGCGGCAACCGCAAGCCGGAAGGCGTCCGGCCTTGACCTCAAGCCGACTTGAGATTCCATCATGGTCTCCATGAACGCGACCACGAGCGCCACCACGAACGCCCTCATGAACGCCGGTTCCGCCGAGGCCGAGATCGCCGCCATCCAGCAGGTCGTCGCCACCGTGCAGCACGCGCAGGTCAACGAGCTCACCGAGGAGTTCGTCGGCCTGTTCCGGGCCGACGCGATCTGGACCACCGGCCACGGCCTGCTGCTGCGCGGGCGGGAGGAGATCGCCGAGTTCACCCGCAAGGTACTGCCCGGGACCTTCGCGGAGAGCGGCAGCACCGCCACCTACGAGGTGGTGCACGTGCTCTTCCTCCGCCCCGACGTCGCCGCCGTCAAGGTGCGCCAGCGCTACCTCGACGGCGACGGCGGGCAGATCGGGGAGGAGGGCAGCCCGCTGTACGTCATGGCGAAGGAGAACGGCCGGTGGCTGCTCACCGCCAATCAGAACACCGTTGTGCAGGGAACCTGACGCCTCTTCAACGGTCGCGCAGGTAGGTGGCGGCGGTCTCCCGGAGCCGGTCGTGCAGGCCGTCGTACGCCCGGGTGCGGCCCAGGAGGGACTTGGGCAGCTTGGCGGCCATCGTGTAGTTGGTGTCGCAGACGTTGGCCGCCGGGGCCCGGCCGGCCTGGCTGACCAGCTGGTAGGCGTCCAGCAGGTCCAGGCCGAGCAACTCGCCGCTCCAGCGGACGAGATCGTGCTGGCTGATCCGGAAGGCGTCCTCCAGCGGCCGGGCCGAGCCGGTGGAGATCAGGTACCGGTCGTTCTCCAGCCGGGGCCAGGCCGGGCCGCCGCCCTTGATGAGGTCGACCACCACGGTGGTGCGCATCGCCGTCTCGACCGCCGTCCCGCACACCTCGCCCTCGCCCTGGCGGGCGTGGCCGTCGCCGATGGCGAGCAGGCCGCCGGGCACGTTGACGCCGAAGTAGGCGGTGGTGCCGGCCCGCATCTCGGGGGTGTCGAGGTTGCCTCCGTGCGCGCCCGGGGTGATCGACATCAGGGTCTCGCCGCCCGCGGGGGCGACGCCGACCGTGCCGTGCATCGGGTCCAGCGGGAGCTCGGCGGTGAAGTCGCTGTTGCGGGCCCGGAACCGGCAGACGCCGGCCGCCGTGTCCAGCTCGTACACCCAGACCCGCTCCTCCAGCGGCGCGTGCAGCATCGCGGTGGTGTGGGTGGCGGTGAGCGCGCCGAAGTGCGGGAAGGTGCTGGAGACGCCCCAGTCGCGGGCCGGGGTGATCTCCACGAAGTGCACGGCCAGGGTGTCGCCGGGCTCGGCGCCGGCCACCGCGATCGGCCCGGTGACCGGGTTGAGGTAGGGGAACTCGCAGACCGCGCTCGGCAGGTCGGCGAAGTCGCGGACCCGGCCGCCGAAGCAGTCCTCGGTGGTCAGCTCGACCACCGTGCCGGGCCGGACGGTCACCAGCGGGGCGCGTCCGCCGAAGGTGTAGGCGTAGTCGTCGGGTGTGGGGTTGAGGGTGACGACGTCGGGCAGGCTCACGGGTTCTCCTTGCGGGCGGGTGCGGCGGGTGCGGCGGGTGCGGCGGGTGCGGGGTCGGGGGTGGCGTCGGTGGCCACCGCGGCCAGGTTCGGGCGGCGGCCGGAGGCCAGCAGCCCGGCCAGGACGAGCCCGCCGATCGCCAGCCAGACGAAGCCGAGCCGCTGGGCGGCGATGTCGGCGTTCACGACCACGTACGCCAGGATGGCGAAGCCGAGGACCGGGGCGATCAGATGGCGCCACCAGTCGCGGCTGCGGCGGCGGAACACGTAGTGCACCACCACGGACACGTGCAGGACGAGGAAGGTGGTCAGCGCGCCGAAGTTGACCAGCGTGGACAGCAGCGTGATGCCGTCCTCGCGCGAGGCGGTGTAGAGGCCGAGCACGAGCGAGACGCCGGCCGTCAGCAGGGTGGCGTTCACCGGGACGCGGTGGCGCGGGTGGACCTTGGCGAGGAACGCGGGCAGCTGCCGGTCGCGGGCCATCGCGAACAGCAGCCGCGAGGTGGCCGCCTGGGCGACCAGCGAGTTGGCGAAGCCCCAGGCCACGGCGGTCGCGGCGGCGGTCACCGTGGCGAGCCAGCCGCCGGCGGCGACGCGCGCCGCGTCGTAGAAGGCGGTGCCGTCCGGGTCGCCGTCGGCGACCAGCGCGTCCGGGTCCGGGACGAGCAGCGAGGCGATCCAGGTCTGCGCGATGAACAGCGAGCCGGCCAGCAGCAGCGCGGCGATCATCGAGCGGCCGATGGCCTCGGCGGAGTCCCGGTTTTCCTCGGAGAGGGTGGAGATGCCGTCGAAGCCGAGGAAGCTCAGCACCGCCACCGAGACCGCGCCGAACACCAGGCTCCAGGAGAAGGTCTGGGAGTTGTAGACCGGTGTGAAGTCGAAGCCGCGGCCCTTGCCGGAGGCCAGCGCCGCCAGGCCGAAGCCGACGAACACCAGCAGCACGACGAGTTCGCCGATCAGCATGGCCTTGTTGACCTTCGAGGTCATCTCCACGCCGAGGTAGTTGACGGCGGTGTTCAGCAGCACGAAGCCGACCAGCCACAGCCAGACCGGCACCGCCGGCACCAGCGAGTTCATCGCCACGCCGGCGATCAGGTAGAGCAGGCCGGGGACGAGCACGTAGTCCAGCAGGATCATCCAGCCGGACAGGAAGCCGACCGGCGCCGCGATGCCGCGTCCGGCGTAGGTGTACACCGAGCCGGCCATCGGGAAGGCGCGGGACATCTGCGCGTAGGAGAGCGCGGTGAACATCATCGCGACCATGCCGAGCGCGTAGGCCAGGGCGACCATGCCGCCCGAGCCCTGGAAGACGCTGCCGAAGATGCCGAAGGGGGCGATCGGCACCATGAAGACCAGGCCGTAGACCAGCAGGTCGGTGAAGCGCAGACTGCGGCGCAGTTCCTGTTCGTAGCCGTAGCTCTCGATGCCGGCGGGGGAGGCGGGTGCTTCGGACATGTGGGGGCTCTCTTCCGTGACGACCCGTGGCGGGGCGACCCGAGGTGGTGGGGAGACCCTAGAGGCAGTTATTTCCAAATGGAAGGGTATTGGGGAGTGTCGTCCACATGGCGGGCGCCCCTGCGCCCCTGCGCCCCTGCACCCCTGTGCCCCGCGCGCCCGTGCCCCGGCACCCCGCGCACGCCACGGGCGCGCGCTACGACAGGACCGTGAACCCCAGCCCCTCCGCCCGCGCCAGGTGCACCCCGTCGCGGGCCGGCCCCAGCGGCGCCCGCGCCCACGCCCGCCGCACCGCCGCGCCGTCCCCGCGCAGCAGCCGCGCCGCCGCCCGGCCCAGCCCGCCGTCGGCGACCAGCTCCCCGCGCGCCGCCAGCGCCGCCAGCAGGTGCAGCCCGTCGTACAACCCGACCGCGTAGGCGTCCAGCACCGGCGCGTACGGTCCGAACACCGCCCGGTGCCGCTCCGCCAGCCGCACCCGCCGCTCCTCCGGGAGGGAGGCGAACGAGGGCATCGCGGCGTACAGCGTGCCGGTGCCGTCCCCGCCGTACGCCAGCAGGCTGTTCTCCTCCAGCGCGCCGGACAGCCGCACCAGCCGGCGGTCCAGTCCGCTGCGCCGCAGCGCCCGCTTGAACCGCACCAGGTCGGCGCCGATCAGGCTCAGCAGCAGCGCGTCCGCCCGCTCCGCGCGCAGCGCGTCCAGCAGCGGCTCCAGCGCCCGCTCCGCCGTCCCGAACGGCAGGTACCGCTCCAGCACCACCCGCGCCCCGGCCCGGACCACCGCCGCCCCGGCCGCGCGGTGCACGGAGTGCGGCCAGATGTAGTCGTTGCCGACCAGCGCCCACCGCCGCAGCCGGTGCCGCTCGGTGAGCCGCTCCACCACCCCCTCCAGCTGGCGCGCCGGGGTCGCCCCGGTGCAGAGCACTCCCGGCAGCCGGTTGCCGCCCTCGTGCGGCGGCGTGAACACGTACGCGGTCCGCCCGGTGGTCACCGCCTCCACGGCCCGGTGCACGTCGCTGGAGTGACAGCCGGCCACCGCGTCCACCGCCCCGGCGTCCAGCAGCAGCGCCACCTCCCGGGCCACCGCCGCCGGGGCGCCGCCGCCGTCCACCAGTACCAGCTCCAGCGGCAGCCCGCGCACGCCGCCGCCCGCGTTCACCTCGTGCGCGGCCAGCAGGGCGCCGTCCAGCGCCGACGGCCCGGTGAGGCCGAGCGGCCCGGACTGCGGCACGACCAGGCCCACCCGCAGCGCGGGCGCCTCCCGGGGGAGGAACCGCGCGTCGAGCGGCTCCAGCAGCTTCACGTCGGCGCTCATCGCTTGCGAGTATCGTCATGGCAGCCGATCCGGCCAAACGAGGGCGGAACGACCGGAACCACCGGGACCACTGACGGGGAAACGAGACACGGCCATGACACCACCAGCCACCACCGCCCCGGACGCCGTCGCCACCGACCAGCCCCTGCTGATCGAGCTCCTCACCGTCGCCCAGCGCCGCCTCGCCCGTGACCTCGCCGCCCGCCTGGAGGCCGAGGGCTGCACCCTGGACCAGTGGCGCGTCATGCGCGCGCTCACCGAGGGCACCGGCCGCTCGATGGGCGACCTCGCGCAGGCCCTGCTCATCCCGCAGGCCAGCCTCAGCCGCATCGTCGACGCCCTCACCGAGGCCGGCTGGGTCTACCGCCGCCAGGACGAGCAGGACCGCCGCCGCGTCACCGCCCACCTCTCCCGGCTCGGCCACACCCGCCTCGCCCGCCTCGACGCCCTGGCCGCCGCCCACGACGCCGCCGTCCGCACCGCGTGCGGCAGCCACGACCCCGGCCCGCTGCTGCGCCACCTCACCGGGGTGTAGCTCCCGCCCCGGGAGCGCCGGGGGGCCGCCACCGGTGGTGACCGGTGACGGGCCCCCGGGGCCGCGGCGTCAGTCCACCGTGCGGCCCGCCCGCGCGGAGTCCATGAACACCTGATCGGTCGGGCCGCCCGGTCCGACCAGGACGAGGAACAGGCTCCCGTTGGGCGTCTCGGTGTCGACGTACTCCTCGTACGCCACCGCCGGGTCGAAGGTCCACCCCAGTTCGTCGGTCCGCGACGTGAGGATCGGGGGGAGTCCGGCGTCGTTGGTCTCCCTCTCCCGCCCCGGCGTCCAGTGCAGCGGGCGGGCGACGTCCGCCCGCTGTGCCTTGAGGAAGTCCTGGACACAGTCGTGCGGCGCCCGGAACCTCAGGGCGAGCCTCTCCTCCCCCCGCCTCGCCGTGCCCGCGAACCGGAGGTCCTCGACCCGGCAGTCCGGAAGCACGAGCCCGAAGGCGTTCAGCACGGGTTCCAGCTTCCTGGCACCGGGACTTCCCGGGGGTGCCGGCTGGTCGGCGCCGGTCGATGAACAGCCCCCGAGCACCGCCACGGCGAGTACGGCCACCGCGGCGCCCGCGAGCGCGCGCCGCACCGCCCGCCGAACCCCGTCCGGCCCCGCCCCGGCCGGGCGCACGGCCGCTCCTCGGCCCGGCGCCCGCCCCCACCTGCTCTTCTCCTGCCGCATGCCACCTCGATGTCGCCCGGCCGGCGCGCGATCCGCGCCGGCTCCGGGGCGGGTGATCCGCCCTGTGCGCCTTCGCACGACTGCGTATACGAAGGAATGGGGGTGGCCGGTTGCACCTCAGCCGCGGTCGCGGCCCCCGTCCGCGGCCGCCGGGGGGTGCGGGAACGGGCAGCCGCCGGAGGAGGGCCGGGCGCCGTCCTTCTCCTCGAAGGTGCCCAGGTCGCTGATCCGATAGCCGTACGGGTACCCGGGGTAGCTGCGCACCTGCCAGCCGTCCCGTCCCAGGTGCGGCCGCCGGCGCGGGGGCAGCAGCCGCACGAAGCGCCCGCGCATCCGCATCCCCGCGCGCACGGCGTGCCGCAGCGCGGCCGGCGGGGCCGGGTAGCCGAAGGCCTCGCGCAGCGGGTCGTCGAGCAGGCAGACCGAGGAGAACCGCATCGACGGCCGCAGCGGCACCGGGTACCAGGAGGCCATCAGGCCGAGCGTGGCGTCGGAGACCGCCCGGCTGCCCGGGTCGAAGGCGAAGTGCTCGCGCTCGTAGTCGTCGAGCAGCCGCTCGAACTCCTCGTAGGTCTCCGGGATTCCGCCGATGCCCATGTGCCGGCCCAGCTCGCGGTAGTAGTTGACGCCCGCCCGGATCTCGTGCGGGGAGAGGCGGCGCCAGCCGTAGTCGTCCATCCAGCGCTTGGGTGTCACCACGAAGGTGGCGAGCACGTACCGGAAGTCGTCGTTCGGGATGTCGTACCGGCGGTGCATCTGGTTCATCCGGCGGATCGCCTCGCGCCCCCGGGAGGAGTCGAAGCCGTGCTCGACCACCGCCTCCAGGATCAGCAGGGTGTCGTCGTAGCGCTTCTGCGTGCGCCGGGTGAACTCGCCGGTCCGCGCCAGCAGCCGGCCGATGCTCGGGACGGCGTAGGTGCGGTAGAGCGCGAAGCCGAGCGACTGGGTGTAGTCCCAGGGGAACTCGTACCAACTGCTGATCCGGTAGATCTCGGTGAACTCGGTCTCCGGGTCCATGCGCTGAATCTTCTTCAGCCAGTCGTATCGCTGCACGGATCCCGACCCTAGGGGCCTGTTCAGCGCCCGGTCAACGGCCTCGCTCCCAGGAGCCGGGCGGGGGAGCCGCTACCGTCTCCTCCCGGAATCCCGCCCGCCGGGATGCCGAAGGGATGTCGAGAACGCGCGGCGAGCTCCGACCCTCCGGTGAGAGCCCGCGGACGAACGAGGAGCGGAACGATGAAGTACATGCTGCTGATGCAGTTCAGCGCGAAGGACGTCGACGTCCCGAAGGTCGAGGAGTGGCCGGTCGAGGACGTCCGGATCCACGTGCGGTACATGCGGGACCTGAACGCCGAGCTCACCGCGACCGGCGAACTCGTCGACGCCCAGGGCCTGGACCGGCCGGACACCGCCCGGATCGTGCGCTCGCACGGCGACGGCGCGCCGGTGGTCTCCGACGGCCCGTTCGCGGAGACCAAGGAGTGGCTGGCCGGCTGGTGGATCGTCGACTGCGACGGCGAGCCGCGCGCCGTCGAGATCGCGGCCAGGGTCTCCGCCGCCCCCGGCCCGCGGGGCAGGCCGCTCGACATGCCGGTCGAGGTGCGCCGGATCATGTCCGAGTCGCCCGTCGAGGTCTGAGGGCACCCGCGGCCCGCGGCGGACCCGCCCGCCGCGGGCCGTCGGCTGTCCGCCGACAGCGATCGGCCGACTGCGTCCGGCGCCGGTGGGCAGGTACGCGGTCATGACCGCCTCCTCCATCAGCCCCACCGGTCCCACCGGCCCCGCCCTCCCGGACTTCTCCGGCGATGTGGCCGCCTTCTACGCCGAGTACCGCCGCGGCTACCCGCCCGCCGTCCTCGACGCCCTCGACCGCACCTTCGGCCTGGACGCCCACTCCGGCATCGGCGACCTCGCGCTCGACCTGGGCTGCGGCACCGGCCGGCTCGCCCTCCCGCTCGCCGCCCGAGTCCGGAGCGTCATCGGCATGGACCCGGAACCGGACATGCTCCGCCAGGCCCGCGCCGCCGCCGACCGGGCGGGTGTGCGCAACGCCCTGTGGCTGCTCGGCACCGACACCGACGTCCCCGCCCTCGCGGCCCTGCTGCCCGGCGACCGGCCGCTCGGCGTCACCGTGATCGGCAACGCCCTGCACTGGATGCGGCCCGCGGAGCTGTTCGGCGCCCTGCACCCGCTCACCCGCCCGGGCGGCGGCGTCGCCGTGATCGCCAACGGCGCGCCGGTCTGGGCCCAGGACACCGACTGGTCGCGCGCCCTGCGCGCCGCGCTGGAGGAGCACTTCGGCCGCCCGGTCACCGCCTCCTGCGGCACCGACACCGCCGAGCGCGAGCGCTACGCCGCCGCGCTGACCGCCGCCGGCTTCACGGACGTGCGGGAGACGGTGATCGCGTACGAGGACGCCCTGACCGCCGATCAGCTCCTGGGCACCCTCTACTCCGCCATCCCCGCCCCCTCCCTCCCCGCCGAGGCCGAGCGACCGGCCTTCGCCGCCCGCCTGCGCGCCGCCCTCCCCGCCCCGCCCACCCCCGCCGGCTACCCGGAACACGTCCGGATCTCCCTCCTCACCGGCCGGCGGTAGCCCGGGCGCCGGTCCGGCTCACCCGGGCAGCGCGGCGGCCTCGCCGACCGCGCGGAAGAGCTGGACCGGCAGCTCCGGATCGGCCTGTCCCACCGCGCGGGCAGGCCACCGGGGCGCCCCCACGGCGCGGTCAGGGCCGCCGCCGCCCGGGCGGGCGCGTCGGGGAGGTCCAGGCCGCCGGCCCCGGCAGGCGGCTCGGACAGCGCCTCCCGCGCTCACCGGCGCCGGCTCAGGCGAGCTCGTAGGCGAAGGTGTAGGGGACGGGCGACTCGCCGGGGCGGTAGAGGTAGCTGCCGGTGCCGCGCAGGCCGGTGAGGGCGCCGGTGGCGGTGCCGGGGACCACCTCGAAGGTGCAGCGGACGGTGCCGTCCTCCTCGAAGGTGCCGCGCTCCTCCACCGTGAAGCCGCCGGCGCGGCCGTCCAGCCGGCCGGTGAGCTGCTGGAGGCCGGTGAAGGTGCCGGTCTTCTCGGTGGCGTAGACGAAGACGTACTCGCAGACGGTCGCCGCCGCCTCGATGCCGCCGGTGAAGGCGTTGACGACGGAGGCCCGGGCCAGCCGGGGCAGGGTCTGCGTCGGCCCGATCGCGGTCTCCGCCCAGTCGGCGTAGCCGAAGCTGCCGGTGACGGTGGTGGAAGTGCTCATGGTCGTCCTTCGGATGGTGCTCGGGGCGGCGGGCGGCGGATGTGCCGCGCGCTCGGTGATCACCCTGCCGCCCGTACCTGACACCTTCTGTCAGGTACGGGCGGCAGAATGGGGGCATGCGCGCCGACCGGCTCCTCGCCCTGCTGCTCCTGCTCCAGAACCGCGGCCGGATGACGGCCGGCGAGCTCGCCGCCGAGCTGGAGGTGTCGGTCCGCACCGTCTACCGGGACGTCGAGGCGCTGGCGGCGTCCGGTGTCCCGGTGACCGCCGACCGCGGGCCCGAGGGCGGCTACCGGCTGATGGACGGCTACCGGACCAGGCTCACCGGGCTCACCGACGCCGAGGCCGACGCGCTGTTCCTCACCGGCGCCCCCGGGCCGGCCCGCGACCTCGGCCTCGGCGCCGTGCTGACCACCGCGCAGCTCAAGCTCCAGGCGGCGCTGCCCGCCGAACTCGCCGACCGCACCCGCCGCGTCCAGGACCGCTTCCACCTGGACGCCCCGGCCTGGTTCCGCGACGCCGACCCGGTCGCCCACCTGGCCCCGGTCGCCCGGGCGGTCTGGGAGCAGCGGGTGCTGGGCGTGCACTACCGCCGCTGGCGCGGCGAGGTGCACCGGGAGCTGCACCCGCTGGGCCTCGTGCTCAAGGGCGGCATCTGGTACCTGGTCGCGCGGGCCGCCGGTGGGTCCGACGACGCCGCCGTCCGCACCTACCGGGTCTCCCGGCTGCTCGCCGTCGAGGTCGCCGACCGCACCTTCGAGCGCCCCGCCGGCTTCGACCTGGCCGCCCACTGGACGGAGACCGCCCGCCGGCTGACCGCCGCCCTCCACCGGCAGACCGCCCGGCTGCGGATCTCCCCGCAGGCCCGCAGGCTGCTGCCGATGCAGTTCGGCGCCGCCGGCGCCCGGGCCCTGGACACCGCGGGCCCGCCCGACGCCGACGGCTGGGTGGAGGTGGAGCTCGCCGTCGAGAGCACGCCGGTGGCCGTCGGTGACCTGCTGCGGCTGGGGCCGGAGGCCGTCGTGCTCGGCCCGCCCGGCCTGCGCGCGGCCGTCGCGGACGCCGCCACCGCCGTCGCCCGCCGCTACGCCTGAACCGGCGCCCGCCTCCCCGCCGGCTCCCCGGCCCGCGCCCGGGCGGCCTCCCGGGCGGCGCGCTCCACGCGGTCCCGGTGCCCGGCCCACCAGGCCGCGTCGCCGGGAGCCGTGTTCTCCCCGCCCCGCCGCTGGCCGGTCGCGCCGTCGACGAGCTCGCGGACGATGTCGGCGTGACCGGCGTGCCGCTGGGTCTCGGCGGTCATGTGGGCGAGGCCGTGGTGCAGCGTCACCTCGGCGCGCCGGCCCCAGGGCACCCGGCCGACCGCGTCCAGCGGCAGTGCGGCGATCGTCGCGTCGGCGTGCGCGCAGGCCGCGCGGTACCGCTCGACGATCTCCTCCCGGCTCTCCTCCGGGGTCGCCCAGAAGTCGGAGTTCGGCTCGGCGTCCCCGACGATCCACGGCCGCGGCGCGTCGAACGGCCGCCCGAAGGTCTCCCCGAAGTACAGGGCCTCCGCCGCCGTCGCGTGCTTGACCAGCCCCAGCAGATTGGTCCCGGTCGGCGTCAGCGGCCGGCGGACGTCGTACTCGGACAGTCCTTCGAGCTTCCACAGCAGGGCGTCCCGGGCGTCCTGCAGATAGGTGAGCAGGTCCTTCTTGAACGCTTCCAGCGTCTCCTCGGTCATGCCGGCCAGTCTGCCGCCGCGGTTCCCGTCCTTCACCGGGTTTTCCCGGCGCGGGAGTTCGCGGGAGTCAGGGCCCGCCCACGGGCGGCAGGCCGTGCCCGCCGAAGACCTTCCTCGTGACGGAGGCGGCGTTCGGGGCCCCGGGAAGCCGCGGTGGTCGCCGCTGCCGGTGCTCACGGGGGTGTCTCCCCTCCCGGTCGTCCGTTCCGCCGAGGCCGTTCGCCGGGGGTGACTCGAAGTCAAGCATCGCCGCCGGAGCCGCTCCGTCCGATCTGAGCAGGGGGAATGCCGATGGTTATCATGCGGACGGGGGAGTCGTACGGCACGGGGGGAGTCGATCGAGTGGACCAGGGGACACGGCCGGGCGGACTGCGGTTCGAAGTGCTCGGGCCGGTGCGCGGCCTGAGCGACGGGGTGGAGCTGGCGCTCGGCTCGCCGCAGCAGCAGGGGCTGCTGCTCGCCCTGCTGTTCCGGGCGGGCCGGCAGGTTTCGGGCACCCAGCTGATCGACGACCTGTGGGGCGAGGACCCGCCGGCCAGCGCGCACGGCGTCATCCGTACGTACGTGCACCGGCTGCGCCGGGTCCTCGGGCCCGACGTGCTGACCTCGCTCGGCGGCGGGTACCTGCTCGTGGCCGACCCCGAGGCCCTGGACACCGCGCGCTGCGAGGCGCGGCTGGCCCGGGCGCGGACGCTGCGCGCCGAGGGGCGGCACGCCGAGGCGGCGGCCGTCCTGCGGGCGGCGCTGGCGCTCTGGCGGGGCGAGCCGATGTCCGGGGTGCCCGGTCCGTACGTGCAGCGCCAGCGCCGGGAGTGGGAGGAGCGCCGGCTCGCCGTCCTGGAGTCCTGTCTGGAGGCGGAGGTCGAGGGCGGCCGGTCGGCGGAGTCGGTCGCCGAACTGGCGGCCCTGGCCGAGGAGCACCCGCTGCGCGAGCGGCTCTCGGAGCTGCTGATGCTCGCGCTGTACCGCTCCGGACGGCAGGCGGACGCGCTGGAGGTGTACCGGGCGGCGGACCGCCGGCTGCGCACCGAGCTGGGCGTCGCCCCCGGCCCGGGGCTGCGCGACCTGCACGGGCGGATCCTGGCGGCGGACGCGTCGCTGGCGGCGCCCGCCGGGCCGCCGTCCGGGACGGAGCTCCCGGAGGAGGACCGGACCCCGGCCGGCGCCGGGCCCGCGGCCGGGCCGGATCCGGCCACGGCCCTGCGGCCCGACCAACTCCCGGCCGCCGTCGCCGACTTCACCGGCCGGGCGGCGGAGGTGGCGGCGGTGCGGGCCGCCCTGCGGGAGCCGGGCTGCGTGCCCGTGGCGGCGGTCGCGGGCATGGGCGGGGTCGGCAAGACCGCGCTCGCCCTGCACGTCGCGCACAGCCTCGCCGACGAGTTCCCGGACGGCCGGCTCTACCTCGACCTGCACGGCGCGGACGGCCGCCCGACCCGCCCCGAGGAGGCGCTGGCGGTCTTCCTGCGTTCCTTCGGCGTCCCCGTCGAGGCGATCCCGGCGGGCGCGGCCGAACGGGCCGCCCGCTACCGGTCGTTGCTCGCCGGGCGGCGGGTGCTCGTCCTGCTCGACAACGCGCGTGACGCCGAGCAGGTCCGCCCGCTGCTCCCCGGCGCCGCGGGCTGCGCCGTCCTGGTCACCAGTCGGACCAGGATCGGGGCGCTGCCCAACGCCCGCTTCACCGAACTGCCGGTGCTGCCCGCCGAGGAGGCGGTCACCCTGCTGACCCGGGTGGTGGGCGCCGAGCGGGTGGCGGCCGAGGCCGGTCCGGCCGGTGAACTCGTCCGGTTGTGCGGGCAGTTGCCGCTGGCGGTGCGGATCCTCGCGGCCCGCCTGGCCTGCCGCCCCGGCTGGAGCGTGACCCGGCTGGTGGAGCAACTGGGCGGCAGCCGCTACCGGTTGGACGCGCTGCGCAGCGGGGACCTCGCCGTCGACTCCTCGTTCCGCTTCGGCTTCGACCAGCTGGACGCCGAACAGGCGCGCGCCTTCCGGATGCTGGCCGTTCCCGAGGTGCCGGACCTGTCGGCGGCGGAGGCGGCGGCGGTCCTGGACCGGCCGGAGGCGTTCGCCGAGGAGCTGGCCGAGTCGCTGGTGGACTGCTCGATGCTGGAGGTCTCGGCGAGCCCCGACCGCTACCGCTACCACGATCTGCTGCGGGACTTCGCCCAGCGGGTCGACCGGTTCTGCCCGGGCGGCCCGAGCGATCAGGCGGAGGTCGACGGCGAGCGGGTGGCCGCGCTGGCCCGGCTGGTGGACCACCACCACGCGCGGGTGACGGCCGCGCTCCGGGCACCGACGGCCCGGAGCGCCTCCCCGGCCGTCGCGGACTACGTGGCCGTCGGGGCGCTGGTGCGCCAGTGCGCGCAGCTCCCGGGCCGGCCCCCGGGCGCGGCGCCCGGCCTCGGCCGGCTCGCCGAACTCCTGCTGGGCGTCTGCCTGTCGGCGGACTCCGGGCACGCCGTCCGGCCGCTCGGCCACGCCGCGAACGCCCTGCTGCGCGCCGCCCTGGAGGAGGGCGAGCGGACCGCGGAGGCCCGGGCCCGCCTGGTGCTCGGCCGGCTGCTGGCCGAGGTCGGCTCCGCCTCCTCGGCCCTCGCCGAGCTGCTCCGGGTCCGCGATCTGTGCACCGCGCACGGACTGCCGCAGCCGCTGCTGGCCCTCGCGCACGGCTCGCTCGCCGCCTGCTTCCTCCAGCTCGGCCGCGCGGACGAGGCGGTGGCCGGCTTCTCGGCCGCGGTGGCGGTCCGCCGGCAGCTCGGCGACCGGCGCGCGCTGGCCGTCGAACTGCTCGAACTGGCGGGGGCGTTCGCCCGCCAGGGCCGGTTCGGCGCGGCGAGCCGGGTGGTCGACCAGTCCCTGATGATCGGCCACGACCTGGCCGACCGCGAACTGGAGGCCCGCGCCCGGGACTCGCTCGGCTCGATCGCCCACGACCTCGGCCGGCCCGACCAGGCGGTCGCCCACCGCCGGGCCGCCCTCGCCCTGACCGACCCGGACGACCACCGGCGGACCGGCCGGATCCTGCTGCGGCTCGGCGAGTCGCTGCGCGCGGCCGGGCGCGTGCCGGAGGCGGTCGAGGCGGCCGAGCGGGCGGTCGACGTCCTGACCCTGGACGGCGACCACCGGGGCCGGGGCCTCGCCCTGGCCGCCCTCGGCGACGCCCTGGCGGACCCCCGCCCGGGCGACCCGGAGCGGCCCGGTGACCTGGAGCGCCCCGGTGACCTGGCCCGGGCCCGCGCCTGCTGGGCCGAGGCGCACGGCATCCTGGCCCCGATCGGCTCGCCGGAGGCCGAGCGCCTGCTGCCGCTGCTCGGCGAGGACCGCCCGGCCGGACCGCCCCGGCGGTCCTGGCCCTCCTGGCTCCCGGCCTGACCCCGGCTGCCGGTCCGTCTCGTGCTCCTGGCCCGCGTGGGCGACCGGCCCCGGCCGTCCGCGCGGGTGCGGGGCCTGTCTTCGCCCCCCCGCCCGCCGGGCGATGTGCCTCCGGCCCGGCGGGCGGGGGGTCCGCTCCGCGCGGCGTTGTCCTCGGTCGCGGACGGCCGGGGGAACTGCCCGGGCCGCCCTCCGGGCGGACGGCGGGGGTTCGACGGCGGGCCCCCGGGTCAGGCCGCCGCCGAGACCGTCCACACCTGGTCGGGGGAGCCCGTGCAGGCGCGGACCGTGGCGGGCGCGTCGGGCCCGGCGGCCGACAGGCAGCGCTGCGAATCCCGGGCGACGGTCACCAGATAGCCGCCGCGCGTCGGGGTGAACGACCAGATCTGGTTCGGGGTGCTGGGGATCGGCGGGTACAGCAGCCGGGTCTGCGAGCGGGTCCCCTCCAGGTCCAGGACCCGGCCGGACCGGCTGGCGGCGTTGGTGAGGGAGTACCCGCCGTCGGTGCGCGGGGTCAGCTGCCAGACGCCGCCCGGGCCGCCGTCGTCGGAGGTGAGGACCACCGGGTTGCCGTCGACGTCGAGAGAGGCCTGGTCGTACAGCACGGACCCGCCGTTGGACAGCCGGGCGAGGTGCGGCAGCGGGCCGCCCGGCTGGACCGGCGGCTTGACGGGTGGATCGGTCGGCACGGTCCCGGGCGGCGGGGGCGACGGGGAGGCGGTGTACGGCGGGGGAGTGGTGTACGCCGGCGGGGGCGTGGTGTACCCCGGGGCGGGCGTGTAGGCGGGGGAGGTGGTCCGCGGCGGGGTGGCCGTGTAGGCCGGGGCGCTCGGCGGCGCGGCCGTGTACCCGGGGCTGCCCGGGGCGGACGGCTGCCCGGGTGCGGAGGAGGGGGCGTTCGGCGCGCCGCCCGCGGTCCCGGAGCCGGCCGCCCCGCCCGGTGTCCCCGGCGTGCCAGGGAGGTTCGCGGAGGCGTTCGGCGCGACACCGTTCCCGCCCACCGCCGCGCCGGCCGTTCCGCCCGGGACTCCGCCCGCCGTCCCGCCCGGAGCCGCGCCGCCCGTGACGCCCGCCTCGGGGAGCGGCGCGCCCGGGACGGCCGGCCCGGTCGGTGAGGGTTCCCCGGACGGGGCCGGCGCACCGGGGGAGGGGGACGGCGCGCCCTGGTCGGGAAGCAGGCCGACGGGCGCCGACAGCGGGAGGCCCGACGGGGCGGAGGCCGCCGCCGCGTCGCCCGCCCGGAGCTCGGCCGGCCCCGCGGCCCGGTGCAGGACGACGGCCGTCGTGGCGGTGACGGCGCAGCAGAGCGCGGCGGCGCCGGTCACGAGCAGGGTCCGGCGCCGGCTGCCGAACAGCGCCGCCCGCCACCGGGCCGCGCGCGAGGGCGTCGCGGCGGCGGCCTCGGTCGCGACCGCCGGGCGGACCGCCGACCCGGTGGCCCGGAGCGCCGCCAGCGCGCCGGTCGACCGGACCACCGCCGCCCAGGACGGCCCGGCCGCCGGGCCCTCGGCCGGTGCGCCGGCGAGGGCCGCCAGGACGGCCGTGGTCATGGCGGCGGCGTCCGGCCAGCGCAGGGCCGGGTCCTTCGCCAGCGCCCGTTCGATCAGGGCCCGGACCGGGGCCGGGACGTCGTCCGGCAGCGGGGGCACCGGATCGGTCAGGTGCTTGAGGATCAGCTCCAGGGCGGTCTCGCCCTCGAACGGCAGCCGCCCGGTCAGGCACTCGTAGAGCACCACCCCGAGCGCGTACAGGTCCGCCGAGGCGGTGACCGTGCCGGTGGAGGCCTGTTCGGGTGCCTGGTAGGCGGCGGTGCCGAGCACCATCCCGGGCACGGTGAGCCGGGGGTCGCAGCCCGGGCGGGCGATGCCGAAGTCGGTGATGACCACGTGGCCGTCACGCACCATCAGGTTGGCCGGCTTGATGTCCCGGTGGACGATGCCGGCCTCGTGCGCCGCCTGGAGCCCGGCCAGCACCTCCAGCGCCAGGCCGAGGGCCTGCGGGACGGTCAGCGGTCCGCGCCGTTCCATCACGGCGCTCAGCGGCTCGCCGTCGATCAGCTCCATCACCAGGTAGGCGACCGGGCGGGCGGCGGGTTCCGGCGGCGCGCCCCAGGAGGGGACGTTCTCGGCGGTGCGGCCGGGGCCGAAGTCGTACACGCCGACGATGCCCGGGTGCTGCACCCGGGCCATCACCCGGGCCTCGTCGTGGAACCGTTCCGCGAAGCCGGGCTCGTCCAGCAGGGCGGGTTTGAGGACCTTGACGGCCACCCGGCGGTCGAGCACCTGGTCCCTGGCGAGCCAGACATCGCCCATCGAACCGCCGCCGAGCCAGTCGTCCAGCCGGTAGCGGTCACCGAGCGTGGTGCCACGCATGATTCTCCTCGACCTCGTTTCGTCGCCGCGACCGCCGCCGGGGCCGGGCCGGCCCTCGGTCGCACCGGCGAATCCTGCCGGGTGGAAATAAACGCCGACTTGGCGTGGGCACCGAAACCCCCGGGTCGGGCCGTCCGGCCCTCCTGTCAACGCGTCCGTGGACGGTCCGTCGACTCGCTGTGTGCGGCGGAGCGGTGACATGGCGACAGGTCGACTCCACCGGGGAGCCGGCCGGAAGGGGGAACCCGAGATGATCAACCGTCGTACGGCCGCCGCCGCGGTCCTGGTCGCCGCGACCGCGGTGTCAGGGACGGCCCTGGGGGCCGGGACCGCGAGCGCGACCGACCTGCCGCTGCCGGTCAGCGGCGCCGAGTACCGCCTCTCCAGCAAGGCGGGCGGAGCCCTGCAGTGGGACAGCCGCACCACCGGGTCCAACGTGGTGGTCCGCGACTGGAACGAGACGTCCGCCCAGCAAGTCTGGACGATCAAGGACGAGGGCGCCGGCACCTGGTCGGTCAAGGTGCCCGGCACCAACAACGCGATCGACCGCGACATGGGCCGGAACACCGTCGGCGCCTGGAACTACGTGGGCGCGGACAACCAGCGGTGGAGCCTGCACAACACCTCGCTGGGCGACGGCAGGGGGTGGCTGCTGCGCAACGTCTCGGACCCGAGCCTCTGCCTCACCCGCGGCGCGGACCTGAACGCGAAGGTGGCCGCCTGCGACGCCGGCGACCCGGCGCAGAACTGGAACCTCGACCGGAACACCGGCACCACCCCGCCGAACCCCGGTCGCCCGGTCATCGACCTGGACTACTCGCAGGCCCCGGACCTCGGCCCGTGGCTGGAGCAGCAGAAGCAGACCGTCGCGAACTACTACCCGACGATCTCGAACCTGGTCACCAAGGGTGCGTGGACCGCCGCCCCCCGGTTCCGGATCGTCCTCGACCCGCAGATCGTCAACTACCCCGCCGAGGCGCGGTCCGGCGCCGTGCCCGAGATCCACGTCAACATCAACTACACCCGGAACAACCGGGGCGACACCGGCTTCCTGCTGCACGAGGCCGCGCACGTGGCGTTCTTCGGCCACCCGTACCGCCCGGGATGGCTGGAGGAGGGGCTGGCGGACTGGGTGCGCTACTACAACTTCCAGCCCGGCACCGTCCACCCGCTCGCCCCGGGGGACCGGTACAACAGCGGCTACAGCGCCACCGCGCGGTTCATCGACTACGTCATGAGGGCCTACCAGCGGCCCGACCTGCCGTACCTGCTGAACACCAGGGACTACGACAACACCGGCCAGATCTGGGTCCAGCTCACCGGCAAGACCGCCGACCAGCTCTGGAACGAGATGCCCAAGTAGGCCACGTACGGCCGGGCCGACACCCCGAGGACGGCCGCCCCACCGGCGGCGGCCGTCCTGCGCGCCCCCGGGCCCCGGCCGTCCGCCCCCCGTCGCCGTCTGCCGGGCTCCGCCCCGTCCGCGGTTCGGCCCCCGACTGCCCGCCCGCCCGCCGCCCGGCCCCGCCGCCCACCGCCCGTCGGACTCCCCCCCCGTCGGTGACCCACCCCTCCCCCCCCCCGCCGACCGTCCGCAGGACGGGGCGGGAACGGAGGGTGACGGGTGGGGCGGGCGATTCGGACTTGAATCTTTGCGAACGAATGTTCGATCCTGGGGGTGTGCCCGTTTTCGAATCTGTTTTCGAATCCACCGTCGAGCGGAAGCCCGCGCTCCGACCGGTGGCGTCGACCGCTGCCCCCGGCCGGGGGCTGCTGCCGGTGGTGCCCGCCCTGAGCGGGCTGCTGCCGGAGGGCGGGCTGCGGCGGGGCACGGCGGTGTCGGTCGCGGGCGGGGACGCCGGGCTGCTGCTGGCGCTGGCCGCCGGGGTGCGGGAGACCGACGGCGGCTGGGCCGCGGCGGTCGGGCTGCCGGACCTCGGGCTGGCCGCGGCCGCCGGGTACGGGCTCGACCTGCGGCGGCTGCTGGTGGCCGACGACCCCGGCCCGCACTGGGCCGAGGTGGTGTCCGTGCTGGCCGGCGCCGTCGAACTGATCATGCTGCGCCCGGACGGCCCGGTCCCGCCGAACCTGGCCGCCCGCCTGGCCGCCGTGCTGCGCCGCAGCGGCTGCGTGCTGCTGGTGGCCGGGCCCTGGCCGGGGGCCGGACTGCGGCTGGGCGTGCGCTCCGGGCGCTGGTTCGGGCTGGGGGACGGGCACGGCCGGCTCACCGGACGGCAGGTGGAGGTGGTGGCCGAGGGGCGCGGATCGGCGGGGCGCGGGCGGACGGCCCGGCTCTGGCTGCCGGACGCGCAGGGCGCGGTGCGGACCGTGGAGGAGACGGTCGGCGCCGGGATCGTGGACGAGGTGGGGGAGGACGCGGTGTCGGGGGCCGGAGCGGGCCTCGACCGTATGGCGGTGGTGTGAGATGACCGGCGGAGAGATGGCCGGGTCCACCGGGGCGGGTGGTGCGGTCACCCCCCGGGTGCTGGTGGTGTGGTGTCCGGACTGGCCGGTGGTGGCCGCCAAACGTCCGGGGGAGGACCGGGACGTCCCGGTGGCGGTGGTCGAGGGCGGCCGGGTGCTGGCCTGCTCGGCGGAGGCCCGGGCGGCCGGGGTGCGGCAGGGGCAGCGGCTCAAGCTGGCCCAGCGGCTCTGCCCGGCGCTGGAGCTGCGCGAGCGCGACCCGGAGGCGGAGGCCCGGCGGTTCGAGCCGGTGGTCGCGGCGGTGGAGGCGTTCACCCCCCGGGTGGAGGTGCTGCGCCCGGGGCTGTGCGCGATCCCGGTGAAGGGGCCGGCCCGCTACTTCGGCGGGGAGGAGGCCCTGGCGGCGAAGGTCCAGGGGGCGGTCACGGCCGCCCTCGCGGCGTCGACGACGGCCGCCGCGGGTGAACAGGACACGGCCGCGGACACCGCCGGTCCCCAGGCGCACCCGGCGGACGCGGAGCCGTCCGGGAGCCCCGGCGCCGTCGGCGCCGGGAACGACGGCGGCCTCGCCGAGGTCGTCCCGCTGCACCCCGCCGACGCCGAGCGGCCGCCCGCGTCCCGGCGGCCGGTCGCCGGGACGGACGAGCTGTTCGCCGCCGCGCCCGCAGCCCGGGACGGCGCCCGGGGCGGCTTCGCCCGCCCGCCCGCCTACCCGCCGGCCCCCGCCCCGGGGGGCGCGACCCCCGGCGCCGGGACCCCCGCCGAGGCGGCGCCGCCGCTCGGCCGGGTCGGCGTGGCCGACGGCCTGTTCGCCGCCGTGCTCGCCGCCCGGGCCGGCGTGCTGGTCCCCGCCGGGCGGACGGCGGAGTTCCTCGCGCCCTACCCGGTGGCCGCGCTCGGCGACGCCGAGCTGGCCGAACTGCTGGAGCGGCTGGGCCTGCCCACGGTCGGGGCGTTCGCCGCGCTGCCCGCCGAATCGGTGGCCGACCGCTTCGGCCCGGCCGGCACGGTGGCGCACCGGCTGGCCCGCGGGCTGCAGCCGCGCCCGCTGGTGCCGCGCGCCGAGGGCCCGGACCTCTCCGTCGAGCAGCGCTTCGACCCGCCCGAGCCGCTCGCCGAACCGCTGGTGTTCGTCGCCCGTACCCTGGCCGAGCGGCTGCACCAGCGGCTCGCCGGGGCGGGGTTGACCTGCCAGCGGGTCGCCGTCGAGGTGGTGTGCGCCGACGGCCGGACGGTCGCGCGGCTCTGGCGCCACGAGGGCCGGCTCTCCGCGACGGCGCTCGCCGAGCGCGTCCGCTGGCAGCTCCAGGCCTGGCAGAGCACCGGCACGTTCGACCGCGCCGACGGCCCCCACGCCCCCGACGGCCCCCACGCCCCCGAACCGGGCGGGTTCACCGCGCTGCGGCTCGTCCCCGACGACCTCACCCCCGACCAGGGCCGCCAACTCGCCCTCTGGGGGCAGGCGGTGGCGGACGACCGGGTGGAGCGCGCGGTGGCCCGGGTACAGGCGGTGCTCGGGCACGCCGGGCTGCGCCGGATCGAGCAGGCCGGCGGCCGGGGGCCGGACGACCAGGCGGTCCGGGTGCCCTGGGGCGAGCCGTACGACCCGGCGGCGCCCGCCGACGCGCCCTGGCCCGGGCGGCTGGGCGGCCCGCGGGACGTCTGGCCGGCCGTGGTGCACCGCGTCCCGGTGCCGGCGGCGGTGCTGGACGCGGCCGGGCGGCCGGTGACGGTGGACGGCCGGGCGGGGGTGTCGGCCCGCCCGGCCACCGTGGCGGTGCGCGGGCGGGAACTGGCGGTGGACGGCTGGACCGGCCCCTGGCCGGCGGTCGAGTACTGGTGGGACCAGGCGCGCGCCCGCCGCCGGGCCCGGTTCCAGGTGACGGTGGCGGACGGGCGGGCGCTGCTGCTCACGGTGGAGGGGGGTGCCTGGTTCGTGGAGGCCGGGTA
This sequence comes from Kitasatospora sp. NPDC001527, assembly GCF_040298605.1. Classification (NCBI taxonomy): domain Bacteria; kingdom Bacillati; phylum Actinomycetota; class Actinomycetes; order Kitasatosporales; family Streptomycetaceae; genus Kitasatospora; species Kitasatospora sp. NPDC001527. Next base: position 22,890 of record NZ_JBEPAM010000033.1, read on the forward strand.
CGACTGACGGCCGACACGCCGAGGGGGCCCGAGAAGACGAGCGAGAGACCGAAGGCACCACCCCCGATGGGATTCACCAGCCATCCCCTCCTCCCCTGGAGCGAACTGCACCGGCGCCTGACCGGCGACGGCGGCGGCGACGTCGTCCCGCTGCGCCCGCACGCCGGCGACACCCCGGACGGGCCCGCCGAGCGGCCCGCCGGGAGGCCGCCCGCCGGACCGGCCTGGGCCGAACTGCACGTCCACTCCGCCTTCAGCTTCCTCGACGGCGCCAGCGACCCCGAGGCGCTGGTCGCCGAGGCCGCCCGGCTGGGCGTCGAGGCCCTCGCGCTCACCGACCACGACGGCCTCTACGGCGCGGTCCGCCTCGCCGGGGCGGCCCGCGGAACGGGCGTGTCCACCGTCTTCGGTGCGGAACTGACACTTCGCCAGGAGAAGGGCGGCGTCGAGCACCTGCTCGTGCTGGCCCGCGACCCGGAGGGCTACCGCCGCCTCTCCGCCGTCATCGGCGCGGCCCAACTCGCCGGCGGGGCCAAGGGGAACCCGATCTACGACGTCGAGGCCCTCGCCGAAGCGCACGGCGGCCACTGGGCGGTCCTCACCGGCTGCCGCCTCGGCCGCGTCCCCGCCGCGCTGGCCGCCGCCGGCGGCGGACCGGCCGAACCCGAGGTCCAACTGCGCACCCTCACCGAGGCGTTCGGGCGCGAGAACGTCCACGTCGAGCTGATCGACCAGTGGCTCCCCGGCGACGACCAGCGCAACGACGTGCTCGCGGCCCTCGCCGGCCGGCTGCGCCTGACCACCGTCGCCTCCACCAACGCCCACCACGCGAGCCCCGCCGAGGGCCGTCTCGCCCAGAGCCTGGCCGCCCTGCACGAGCGCCGCACCCTCCCCGAGGCGGTGGGCTGGACGCAGGCCGCCGGCACCGCCCACCTGCGCTCCGGCCGGGAGATGGCGGCCCGGCTGGCCCGCTTCCCGGGCGTGCGCGAGGCCACCGTGGACCTCGCCCGGGCCTGCGCCTTCGACTTCGCCACCCTGGACCCGGAGCTGCCCGGCTATCCCGTCCCGCCCGGCCACACCGAGATCAGCCACCTGCGCGCCCTGGTCGCCGAGGGCGGCCCGGCCCGGTTCGGGCCCGGCAACGGCCCGGCCCGCCGCCAGCTCGCCCGCGAGCTGGACGTCATCGAACGACTCGACCTGGCCGGCTACTTCCTGATCGTCCACGACATCGTCGACTTCTGCCGCCGGGAGTCCATCTGGTGCCAGGGGCGCGGTTCGGCGGCCAACTCCGCGGTCTGCTACGCGCTCGGGATCACCGCCGTCGACCCGGTGCACTACAAGCTGCTCTTCGAACGCTTCCTCTCCACCGCCCGGGACGGGCCGCCGGACATCGACCTGGACATCGAGAACCGCCGCCGCGAGGAGGTCATCCAGTACGTCTACCGCCGGTACGGGCGCGAGCACGCCGCCCAGGTCGCCAATGTGATCACCTACCGGCCCCGGCTGGCCCTGCGCGACGCCGCCCGGGTGCTCGGCTACCCGCAGGGGCAGGTGGACGCGTTCAGCCGGCAGGCCGACTTCCGCTCACCGCCCGGCGCGGACGCCGTCATCCCCGCCGACGTGCTCGCGCTCGCCGGGCAGCTCCACGGCCTGCCGCGCCACCTGGGCATCCACTCGGGCGGCATGGTGCTCACCCGGGAGCCGATCGCCGAGATCTGCCCGACCGAGTGGGCGCGGATGCCGGGGCGCTCCGTACTGCAGTGGGACAAGGAATCGGTGGCCGGCGCCGGGCTGGTCAAGATCGACCTGCTCGGCCTCGGCATGCTCGCCGCGCTGCACGACACCTGCGACCTGGTCGCCCGGCACCACGGCGAGCACTACGACCTGGCGACCATCCCGGACGACGACGCGGGCGTGTACACGATGCTGCGGCGGGCCGACACCGTCGGCGTCTTCCAGGTCGAGTCGCGCGCCCAGATGGCCACCCTGCCCCGGCTCAAGCCGGACCACTTCTACGACCTGGTGGTGGAGGTCGCGCTGATCCGGCCCGGCCCGATCCAGGGCGGCTCCGTCCACCCCTACCTGCGCCGCCGCGCCGGGCTGGAGCCGGCCGGCTGCCCGCACCCGCTGATGGAGAACGCGCTCGGCAAGACCCTCGGAGTGCCGCTGTTCCAGGAGCAGATGATGCAACTCGCCATCGACTGCGCCGGGTTCACCCCCGCCGAGGCGGACCGGCTGCGCCAGGCGATGGGCGCCAAGCGCTCGCACGAGCGGGTCGCCCGGCTGCGCGAGCGGCTGCTCGGCGGCATGACCGAGCGCGGCATCCCGGAGGAGGTGGCGCAGGACGTCTACACCAAGATCGAGGCCTTCTCCAACTACGGCTTCCCGGAGAGCCACGCGATCAGCTTCGCCTATCTGGTGTACGCCAGTGCCTGGCTCAAGTACCACTACCCGGCGGCCTTCACCTGCGCCCTGCTGGCCAACCAGCCGATGGGCTTCTACTCGCCGCTCAGCCTGATCTCGGACGCCCGGCGGCACGGCGTGCGGGTACGCGGGGTGGACGTCAACGCCAGCGGGCCCGGGCCCACCCTGGAGCCGTACCGGGGGCCGACGCCGAAACCGCCGCTCACCGCCGGGAAGCCGCAGCCCGCGATCCGGCTCGGGCTGGACACCGTGCGCGGCATCGGCACCGCGCAGGCCGGGGCGATCGCGGCCGGGCAGCCGTACGCGGACCTGGAGGACTTCGCCCGCCGCACCGGGCTGCCCGCGCCGGCCCTGGAGGCGCTGGCCGCGGCGGGCGCGTTCGGCTGCTTCGGGCTCGGCCGGCGGCAGGCGCTCTGGGCGGCGGGCGCCTTCGCGGGCGTCACGGCGGACCTCATCCCGGGCACGACGCCCGGCACCGAGGCGCCGGACCTGCCCGCGATGACCCCGATCGAGGAGACCATCGCCGACCTCTGGGCCACCGGGACGTCCGCGACCAGCCACCCGCTCCAGCACCTGCGCGCCCACCTGGAGCGCGGCGGCGCGCTCTCGGCCGCCGAACTCCCGGACGTGCCGGCCGGCACGGCGGTGGTGGTCGGCGGCCTGGTCACCCACCGGCAGCGGCCGCCGACGGCGGGCGGGGTGCTCTTCCTCAGCCTGGAGGACGAGACCGGGCTGATCAACGTGATCTGCGGCCGGCCGGTCTGGGAGTCCCAGCGCCGCACCGCCCTGGACCGGGCCGGGCTCCTGGTGCACGGGCACGTCGAACGGGACCGGGGTGCCACCAACCTGGTCGCCACCCGGCTCACCCCGCTGCGGATCGGGCTGTGACGGCACCGCGGCGGCGGCGTCCTGGCCGGGTTCGACACCGAGCGGATCCACCGGGAGCCCGAACACCTGCCGGGCGGCGACGAGGACGCGGCGGAGGAGGCCGAGTGGCTTCTCGGCGAACTCCTCCCGGCCTGGGCGGCGGGCGCCCTGGAGCGGGGCCGCGGGCTGCTGCTCCTGCGGGACGGCGGGAAGTAGGCGGCAAGCGGCGGGATTCAGTGCTGTGCGACCGGCGCGGCGCAGTCGTGGGGGGATGCCTGCGCCGCGCCGGGGTCCGTGGTGACCGGCCGCCCGAGGGCCGGTCAGAAGGCGGGCCGGTCGTTCAGCTCGACGATCCGCAGGTCGCTCAGGCGCACCGTGTACCAGACGTCCTGGCTGCCGCCGCCGTCCCAGAGCTCGGTGAGCCGTACCGAGGCGAAGCCGTACTCGGCCTTCACCTGCTGGACCGACCAGTCCACCGGGACGTTCTGGGCCCGGAACACCGGATCGGCGTCGTGCTGCTGCGCCCAGGCGTCCAGGCGGACGTTGAGGTGCGGGGAGAGGTAGCGCTCGCGGACGGCGCGCGGGGTCTCGCCGGTCTCGCCGAGCACCGCCCCCCGGTACGCCTCGAAGAAGGTGAACACCTGGTGCGCGGCCGGCGTCCCCGCCCGGACCTGCGCCGGCGCGGCGGCCGCGGCCGGGGCGGCGGGCAGCGCGAACGCGGCCTGGGCGGGGGCGGCCATGAGGCCACCGGCGGCGAGCAGGGCGGCGGCCCCGGCGAGGACGGTGCGCATCGAGGGCACTCGCGCCGGGTTCGTTCGCGCCGGGCTCGTTCGCGTCAGCTTCATTCGCGTCATGCCCGAAGTCCATCATTCGCCGACGAACTCTGTATATCGCCGAAACGTGTGGTTTACCGCGCGACCTGGCCTATTTGACGATTCATCGGCTAAAGCGACGACCCCGCCTCCCGGCCCGCTCCGGGCGGTCCGGCGAAGGCCTGGGCGATCGGCAGCCAGGCCGTCGCGACCTCGCCGGCGGCGTTCAGCGCGAGGTCGTCCCGGTGCCGGCGCCGGGTGACCAGCAGGCAGAAGTCCAGCGCCGGGCCGGTCACCCGGTCCGCCGCGTCCGCCGGCCCCCAGGCCCACGATCCGCCGTCCGGCGCGGTCAGTTCCACCCGCACCGGGGCCTGCGGGGCGGGCAGTCCGTGCACCGTGAACGCGAACCCCATGGTCCGCACCCCCAGGTGTGCGACGTGCCGCAGGCGCGCCGTCGGCTCCCGGCGGACGCCGAGCGCGTCCGCCACGTCCTGCCCGTGCGCCCAGGTCTCCATCAGCCGCGCGGTGGCCATCGACGCGGCCTTCATCGGCGGGCCCAGCCAGGGCAGCCTGGCATCGGCCGGCACCGCCGCGAGCGCGGCCGCGAGCCGCTCCCGGCCGGAGCGCCAGCGGGCCAGCAGCGCGGCCGGCGGCTCGCCCGCCCCGCGCGCCGCGCCCTCCTCCACCGGGTCCGCCCCGGCCGCCACCAGTTCGCCGAACACCCGGCCGGACTCCGCGACGAAGGCCTCCGGATCGCGTGCGGCCAGCTCCGACCAGTCGTCCGTCCACGCCAGGTGGGCGATCTGGTGCGCCACCGTCCACCCCGGCGCGGGCGTGTCCAGCGCCCAGTCGTCCGGCTCCAGTCCGGCGACCAGCCCGTCCAGCACCCCGCTCTCGGCCCGCAGATCGGCGAGCAGCCCGGCCAGCACGGGCGAAGCCCCGGGAACGTTCGGATCCGCCATGGATCTCCCCTTCGCAAGCATCGGAACACCTTGGAAACCACGGAAACACCGGAAGGCGGCGGCGGGACCCTGGGGTGACCCGCCCGGGGTGACCCGCCGGTAACCTCGCGCCCGCACCCTACGCCGCCGGGCCCGCGCCCACCCGGAACTCCGCGCAACTCCACACGACACGCACGCCGAACCCGTTCGCGACCCCTCCCCACCGCCGGGAGGGCGTGTGACAATCGCGCGATGACGACCGCCCCGACCGCGCCGAAGAGCAGCGCCGAGGCCCCGGACGACCTCGCCGCCCGGGCCGCCGAGCTGGTCCGGGACGCCGTGCTCGGTGATCTCGCCCGCCGGGTGGTCGCCGACTGCGGTGCCGACGTCGGCCTGGTCGGCGTGCCCGAGCCGGGCGTGACCGGGGCCGGCGGCGAGGGCATGGTGCTGCGGCACTGGGCCGGCACCCGGGCGGAGCTGCTGCACGACCTCCCGGTGCCGGCCGGCACCGGCCTCGGCGGCCGGGCGCTCGCCGAACGGGAGCCCACCTGGGTGCCCGACTACCGCGCCGCCACCACCATCTCGCACCACTACGACGCCGCCGTCACCGCCGAGGACCTCTACGCGATGCTCACCGTGCCGCTGCTGCACGGCGGCACCGTGCACGGCGTGGTGTACGCCTCGCTGCGCGCCGTGGTCCCGTTCGGGGACGTCCGGATCGCCGCCGTGGCCAGGCTCGCCCAGGCCGCCACCCGGGCGCTCGCCGGGGCCCAGGCCTGGCGCGAGACCCCGCCGGCGGAGACGGCCCCGGCCGCCGGCGCGGTGCGAAGACCTCCGCTGACCCGGCGCGAGCACGAGGTGCTCCGCTGGGCGGCGACCGGCCGGACCAACCCGGAGATCGCCGCCCAGCTCGGCCTCACCTGCAACACGGTGACCGGCTACCTGAAGAGCGCCATGCACAAGCTCGGCGTCCGCAACCGCACCGAACTCGCCCTCGCCGCACGGGAGTCCGGACTGCTCGACTGAACCCCCGGGCGGGCCGGGTCAGTTGACCTTCCGCTCCCGGCCCGACCAGTAGGGCTCGCGGAGCCGGAACTTCTGCAGCTTCCCGGTGGTCGTCCGCGGCAGCGCGTCCCGGAACTCCACCGAGGTGGGCGACTTGTAGCCGGCCAGCCGCTGCTTGCAGTGCGCGATGAGGTCCGCCTCGGTGACTTCCGCGCCCGGCTTCGCCACCACCAGCGCCTTGACCGTTTCGCCCCACTTGGCGTCCGGCACGCCGATCACCGCGACCTCGGCCACCGCCGGGTGGTCGTAGAGGCAGTCCTCCACCTCGATCGAGGAGACGTTCTCCCCGCCGCTGATGATGACGTCCTTCTTCCGGTCCGAGATGGTCAGGTAGCCGTCCTCCAGCACGCCGCCGTCGCCGGTGTGGAACCAGCCGTCCCGCAGCGCCTCCGCGGTGGCCTCCGGCTGCTGCCAGTAGCCGTCCAGCACGACGTTGGAGCGGACCAGCACCTCGCCCTGCTCGTCGACCCGCACCTGGTTGCCGATCGCCGGCGCGCCCGCCTGCACCAGCTTCTCCGCCCGCCGCTCGGCGGGCAGTTCGTCCCACTCGGCGCGGGTGCGGTTGACCGTCACCACCGGGGAGGTCTCGGTCAGGCCGTAGATCTGCATGAACTCCCAGCCGAGTTCGGACTCCACCCGCTGCACCACCGAGGTCGGCGGCGGCGCGCCGGCCACCACCATCCGCACCCGGTCCCGGCCGGGAACGGGGCCGTCCCACTCGGCGGCCGCGTCCAGCACCATCTGCACCACCGCCGGGGCGCCGCACAGGAAGGTCACCCCGTGCCGCTCGACCCGGCGCAGGATCTCGGCGCCGTCCACCTTCCGCAGCACCACGTGCCGGGCGCCCAGTCCGGTGAGCGAGAACGGCAGCCCCCAGCCGTTGGCGTGGAACATCGGCAGGGTGTGCAGGTAGACGTCGCGGTCGCCCGCCCCGAAGTGCAGGGCCATCAGCGTCGCGTTCAGCCAGATGTTGCGGTGGGTGAGCTGAACGCCCTTGGGGCGGGCGGTGGTTCCGCTGGTGTAGTTGATGGTCGCGGTATCGTTCTCGTCGATCGCGTACCGGCGCGGAGCGTTCCCGAAGTCGTACAGCAGTGCGTCGCTGTCCGCCCCGATGACGAACTTGTGCTTGGCGACCACCCCGGCCAGCGGCTCGGCCAGCTCCGGGTCGACCAGCAGCACGGAGGCGCCGCTCTGCTCGACGATGTACGACACCTCCTCCGCCTTGAGGCGGAAGTTCACCGGCACCAGCACCCGGCCGTGCCCGCTCACGCCGAACAGCGAGGTCAGCAGCCGGGCCGAGTTGTGCGACACGACCGCCACCCGTTCGCCGGGGCCGACCCCCAGCCGGTCCAGCCCGGCCGCCTGCGCCCGCGCCAGCTGCGCGATCCGACGGTACGTCAGATCGGTCCAGGGTTCGGCCGGTTGGACCGGCTCGTCGACGATGCCGACCCGGTCGCCGTAGACCAGCTCGGCCCGGTCGAGGAAGTCCATCACGGAGAGTGGAATCTGCATGGGCCCCACTGTCCTCCGCCCGCCGCCCCCTGCACACCCCCGATCGGGGGTGTCACCCGGACGGGGCCCTCGGGCCGGCCGGGCGCCCGGCCGGCGTCCGACGGCCGCCACCCGGGGCCGCCGCCCCACCGCCTCGTCCGCGCGCGCCGTCGTCCCGTTCACCTCCGCGAGCCCGCGACCCTGCCGCCAGTGATAGGAAGAGCACAGGACATCCGCGCACGGGGGAGACACCGATGACCGACCACCGCTCCGGCAGCCTGTACGAGGCGATCGGAGGCCTCGACGCCCTGCGGCGGCTGAGCGACACGTTCTACCGGGGCGTGCTCGCCGATCCGCTGCTCGCGCCGGTCTTCGCCCGATTCACGCCCGCCCACGTCGAGCACGTCGCCGTCTGGCTGGCCGAGGTGTTCGACGGACCGGACCGCTTCACCGCCGAACTCGGCGGCCACCAGGCCCTGCTCCGCGCCCACCTCGGCCTCGCCATCACCGAGGAGCAGCGCCTGCGCTGGATGGAGCTGATGGCCGAGGCGGTGCGCGCGGAGCTGCCCGGGGACGAGCTGCTGCGCCGCCGCGTCCTGGAGTACTTCGACTGGGGCACCAGGATCGCCGAGGACGTCTCCGCCTCCCCGGCCGGCACCGACCTCGGAGAACCGGGACCCACCCCGCGCTGGGGCTGGGAGGGTCTGCGGTGACGGCCGTGCTCGCCGCCGCCGCGCCGCGCGCCGAGGGGCTGCTGCTGCGCCCCTTCCTCCCGCGGGACGCGCCCGCCCTGCTGGAGATCCACCGCGACCCGACGCTGCGCCGCTTCATCCGCAACCAGGTGAACGAGCCCGCCGACGCCGCCCGCTGGCTGGAGGACCAGGAGCGGGGCCGGGCGGAGGGCAGCCGGTACGCCTTCGCCGTCCTGGAGGAGGGCGCGCTGGTCGGCAACGTCGTGCTCAAGCGCGGCGCCCCGGGCAGCGCCGGCTCCGAGGTGGGCTACTGGACGGCCGCCGCCGCGCGCGGCCGGGGCGTGGCCCCGCGGGCGCTGGCGGCGCTCACCGCCTGGGCGGGGGAGACCTTCGCCGCCGACGGGCTGGTCCGCCTCGACCTCTTCCACGAGGGGGACAACCAGGCCTCCTGCCGGGTGGCCGAGAAGGCCGGATACCCCTTCGAGGCCCTCGTCCCGGCCGCCCCGCCGCGCTACCCGGGCGACGGCCACTGGCACAGCCGGCCGGTCCGATAACGACTGGACCGGCGGGACGATCGAGGTCAGAGTGACCCCATGGCTTCTCTGGTACGACATGTGACGATCGACTGCGCCGACCCCTACACCCTGGCCCGGTTCTGGGCGCAGGTGCTGGACGCCACCCTGTCCGAGGACGACAACCCCGGTGACCCGGAGGCGCTGGTCGAGTCGGCGGGCGCCGCGCTGCTCTTCATCCGGGTGCCCGACGGCAAGAGCGTCAAGAACCGCGTCCACCTGGACGTCCAGCCGCAGGACCGCACCCGGGACGAGGAGGTGGAGCGCCTCCTCGCCCTGGGGGCGACGCTCTTCGAGGACCACCGCACCCCGGACGGCAAGGGCTGGGCGACCCTCACCGACATCGAGGGCAACGAGTTCTGCGTCGAGCGCAGCGCCGCCGAGCGGATCGCCACCGAGACCGCGACCGCCTGACGCCGGGGCTCACCCGACGGCCGCCCGCCAGCTCCACGAGGTCCGGCGCGGGCGGCCGTCGAGCTCTGCGCGCCCGGTGCACCAGAGCAGTACGTCCGCCGGGTCGCCGCCGGGCGCGTCGGGGAAGAGCCGGGCCAGCGCGGCCGAGGCGAGCCGCTCCGGCAGCCGCCACTCCAGGCCGAGCCCGAGGGTGATGTCGTGGGTGTGCACCAGGGTCTCGGTGACGCCCATCGCCGCGAAGCCGGCCGGGTCGCACGGCCCGTAGTGGTAGGCCCGCAGCTCGGGCGGCGCCGCGTCCAGGGCGGTGGCCAGCAGCTGGGCGCAGGCCGTCACGACGGTGAGCACCTCGGCCGGTCCGGCCTCCGGGCGCACGGTCAGGTCCAGCGGCAGATAGCGGTCCCCGGGCCGGGCGGCGAGCTGGCCGGCGTAGGCGAGCAGATCGTGCGCGATGTGCGCGGCGGTCTCCCGGCAGCTCCACTCCAGCGGCCCGGCGGGCGCCTCCCAGCGGGCGCCGCCCTCCTCGGCCGCGGGCCCCACGGCGGCCGTCAGCTCGCCCAGCGCGGCCCGGACGTCATCACCGTTCAACGGACGATCAGTCATCGGCCCACCGTCTCATCCGCCTCCGCGTGTCCGCCAGGGTGCGGGCCGCCCCGGGTGCTACTGCTGGCTCCGGATCCCCGCCGGCCCCACCCCACCGGCCCCCACCTCACCGGCCCTCCGGAGAACAGGCAGGTACCCCATGGCCAGGATCGCCGTGTTCGGCGCCAACGGCACCATCGGCAGCGCCGTCGTCGCGGAGGCCGCCGCGCGCGGTCACCGGGTGACGGCGGTCGTCCGCACCCCGTCCCGCTTCGACGCCGCGCGCCATCCGGGGGAGGTGTCCGTCGAGGCCGGGGACGTGCTGGACCCGGCGGACGTGGCCCGGGTCGCGGCCGGCCGGGACGCCCTGGTGAGCGCGGTCGGCGGCGGTGACGGCCCGGGCCATCTGGCGCTGATCGAACCGGCGGCCCGGTCGCTGGTCGAGGGGCTGCGCCGGCTCGGCGGCGAGGCGCCGCGGCTGGTCGCGGTCGGCGGCGCGGGCAGCCTGGAGACCGCGCCCGGCATCCGGGTCTGGGACACCCCGGGCCTGCCGGAGGCGGTGCTGCAGATCATGCACGCCCACGGCGACGCCCTGGAGTACTACCGGACGGTCGCCGACGTGCGCTGGACGGTGCTCAGCCCGGCCGCCCACATCGGCCCGGGCGAGCGCACCGGCCGCTACCGCACCGCGCTGGAGCAGCTGCTCACCGACGCCGAGGGCGAGAGCCGGATCTCGGTGCCCGACTACGCCGCGGCGCTGGTCGACGAGATCGAGCAGCCCGAGCACATCGGCGAGCGCTTCACCTGCTGCGCGCTCTGAACGGAGCGCGCGGCCGTCAGCCGACCTGGATCGAGCGCTTCGCGAGGCCCATCCAGAACCCGTCGATCACCGTGCGCTGGCTGCCCAGCTCGCCCTCCGCCGCGCCGAGCGTGACGAACAGCGGAGCGAAGTGCTCGGTGCGCGGGTGGGCGAGCCGGCCGGCCGGGGCCTTCCGCTCGAAGTCGAGCAGCGCGTCGAGGTCCTGGGCCGCCAGGGCGCGCCGGCCCCAGTCGTCGAACTCGGCCATCACCGAGGTGACCCGGCCGTCGCGGCTGAGTGCCCGCAGGTTGTGGGTGAAGAAGCCGCTGCCGACGATCAGCACGCCCTCGTCGCGCAGCGGGGCGAGCCGGCGGCCGATCTCCAGCAGCCGCTGCGGGTCCAGGGTCGGCATGGAGACCTGGAGGACCGGGATGTCCGCCTCCGGGAACATCTCCACCAGCGGGACGTACGCGCCGTGGTCGAGGCCGCGGTCGGGGATGTCCTGGACGGGCGTGCCGGGGGCGCGCAGCAGCTTGCGCACGCGCTCGGCGAGCTGCGGTGCGCCGGGGGCGGCGTACTGGACGCCGTAGTAGTGCTCGGGGAAGCCCCAGAAGTCGTAGACCAGCGGCACGGTGGTGACGGCGCCGAGCGCGAGCGGGGCCTCCTCCCAGTGCGCGGAGACCATCAGGATGGCCTTGGGGCGGGGCAGGTCGGCGGACCAGGCGGCCAGCTCACCGGGCCAGACGGGGTCGTCGGCGAGCGGCGGCGCGCCGTGCGACAGGTAGAGGGCGGGCATGCGCTCGGGTGCGGTGGTGCTCATGGCGGCTCTTCTCCTCTGGCCCTCGGTTCGGCCTGTCCTGGGCCCCGGCTTGTGGCGGCGGCGGGCCTACGGGACGGTAGTTCAAATTTGAACACCGACACTTAGACCGTACACCTTCGTTCGAATTTGAACAATAGGAGTACGATCACCCCATGCCCTCCACCTCGTCCGCACCCTCGGCGCCCCCCTCCGCCGCCTCCTCGCGCGAGCCCCGCTGGCTCGACGAGGAGGAGATGGCCGCCTGGCGGAGTTTCGTCACCGCGAGCAACCTCCTCAACCGCCGCCTGGAACGCCAGCTCAAGGAGGAATCGGGCCTCTCCCACACCCAGTACGAGATCCTCGTCCACCTCTCCGCCGCCCCGGCCGGCTCGCTGCGCATGACCGAGCTGGCGGACAGACTGGTCACCTCCAAGAGCGGGCTGACCTACCAGGTCACCCAGCTGGAGAAGATGGGCCTGGTCGGCCGCCGCTCCTGCCCCAGCGACGTGCGCGGCGTCTTCGCCGAGCTCACCGAGCAGGGCGACGAGATGCTGCGCGAGGCGGCCCCCGGCCACGTCGCGCTGGTCCGCGAGCTGCTCATCGACGTGCTCACCCGGGAGCAGCTGGCCGTGCTCGCCGACGGCCTCGGCCAGGTCAGCGCCCGGCTGCGCCTCGACGACGCGCTCTGAGTCCCCGACCCCCGACGACCCTCACACCCCTCGACCCTCCACCCCTCGACCCTCGTCCGCCCGGGCTGCTGCCGCCTCGGCCGCCTCCGCCGCCTTGGCGAGCAGCAGCTCCCGCTCCCGGACGTTGCGGGTGAGCCCCGCCGCCCGCTCGAACTCCGCCCGCGCCTCGGCGCCCCGCCCCAGCCGCGCCAGCAGGTCGCCCCGGACGCCGGGCAGCAGGTGGTAACCGCGCAGCGCCGGCTCGGCCGCCAGCGCGTCCACCACCTCCAGCGCCACCTCCGGCCCCTCCGCCATCGACAGCGCCACGGCCCGGTTCAGCTCCACCACGGGGGAGGGCGTCAGCGCCATCAGCCGGCCGTAGAGCGCCGCGATGGTGGCCCAGTCGGTGTCCTCGTAACGCGCGGCCCGCGCGTGGCAGGCGGCGATCGCGGCCTGGACGGCGTACGGCCCGGCACCCGCCCGCGGCAGGGCGGCGAACCCGCGCCGGATCAGCAGCCGGTCCCAGCGGGCGCGGTTCTGCTCGGCGAGCAGGACCGGCTCGCCGCCCGGCCCGGTGCGCGCGGCCGTCCGGGAGGCCTGGAACTCCAGCAGCGCCGCCAGCCCGTGCGCCTCCGGTTCTTCGGGCATCAGCGCGGCCAGCACCCGGGCCAGGCGCAGCGCGTCCTCGCAGAGCGCGGGCCGCAGCAGGTCGTCGCCGGCGGTCGCCGCGTACCCCTCGTTGAAGATCAGGTAGATGACCTCCAGCACGGAGGAGAGCCGCTCCGCCCGCTCCCGCCCGTACGGGACCTCGAACGGTATCCCGGCCCGCGCCAGCGTCCGCTTGGCGCGCACGATCCGCTGGGCCACCGCCGGCTCGGTGGAGAGGGTGGCCCGGGCGATCTCCGCCGTGGTCAGCCCGCCGAGCAGCCGCAGCGTGAGCGCGATCCTGGCCCGCGCCGACAGCACCGGGTGGCAGACGGTGAAGATCAGCCGCAGCAGGTCGTCGTCGATGTCGTCCGGCCCGGAGGGCTCCGGCGGCGGGACGTCCTCCAGCGTCCGCCCGACCTCGGCGAGCTTGCGGGCGTACGTCTCGCGGCGGCGGACCAGGTCGATCGCGCGGTGCTTGGCGGTGGCCATGAGCCAGGCGCCCGGACGGTCCGGGACGCCCGACTCGGGCCACCGCTCCAGGGCGGCGACCAGCGCGTCCTGCGCCAGCTCCTCGGCGATGCCGACGTCACGCACGATGCGGGCGACGCCCGCGATGATCCGGGCGGACTCGATCCGGAAGACGGTCTCGACCGTCCTGGCCGTCTCCACCCTGCCGGCCGTCTCCGCCGCCCCCGCGCTGCGCTCCGTCACGATCACCCATCAGAGCAGCCGCCACCCACCGGGGCAAACCGCCGCCCCGCCGCTCACGCCTCCGGCGGCGTGGTGCTCTCGTCGATCTGCCGCAGCTCGGCGCCGACCGTCCAGTGCGCCGGGTGCGTCTCCAGGAAGCGCCTGGTCCACTCGACGGCCTCCTCCTTGTCCTTGCACTGCAGGAGGGCGTAGCCGCCCACGACCTCCTTGGTCTCGGTGAACGGGCCGTCGGTGCAGCTCACCTTCCCGCCCTCCCAGAGCAGCCGGGTGCCCTCCTCGGTGGGCAGCAGCCCGGCGGTGTCCAGCATCACCCCGGCCTTGGTGATCTCCGCGAACAGGGCTCCCATCCGCTCCTCGAAGCCGGGGTCGGGCTGGAACTCGGAGGCCTGCTGCTCGTCGATGCGGATCAGCGTCATGAAGCGCGGCATGATGGCTCACTCCTCGTCGGTGCGGGCGGGGCCTCTCCCCGCCGCTCACCCCTGCGTCGAACGGGCGGAGGCCGTTTCGACAGCCGGCCCGGACATTCTCGCGGGGGATTCCCGGCCCGGCCACCGGGGCCCGCGACCCCGGCGGTGTCCGTTCCCCTCCCCGGCGCGCCCCGTGGCGGGCAGGATGGCGGTATGACCATCGATCATGCTTTCGCGCGGCGGTTCGCCGAGGAGTGGGTGGCGACCTGGAACTCCCGCGACCTGGAGGGTGTTCTCGCGCACTACACGGACGACGTCGTGTTCGTCTCGCCCCGGGCCGTCAGCGTCCTCGGGGAGCCGTCGGGGGAGGTGCGCGGCAAGGACGCGCTGCGGGCGTACTGGGGCAAGGCGCTGGCGCTGCTGCCCGGCCTGCACTTCACCCTGGACTCGGTGCGGGTGGCGGTCGACACGATCGTGATCGACTACCGCAACGAGCGCGGGGTGGCCGTCGCGGAGGCGCTGACCTTCCGGGACGGCCTGGTCTGCCGCGGCTTCGGCGCGTACGGGCCCGAGAGCTGAGCCGGGCTCACCCCAGCCGGGCGGCGAGCCGCAGGGCTCCCGCCCGGATCCGCTCCTCGCCCAGCTCCGGCAGCAGCGCGGCCACGTGCTCGGCCGCCAGCGGCGCCAGCAGGGCGTGCGCGTCGTGCTCCGGGTCCGCGCTGTGCCCGCCCGCGCCGAGCAGCAGCGCGACGTGCCGGTGCCAGAACCGGTACGCGCCGATGCGGTAGCGCGACCCCCGGCCGGCCGTCTCGGACATCCGGACCAGGTCGAGGTGGTCCAGCAGGTAGTCCAGGTAGGCGGTGACGAACGCCGCCAGCCGCTCGCCGGCCGGCGCCCCGGCGCCCTCCTCGCCCGGGCCCAGCGGCGCCGGCCCGCGCAGCACCGCGTCCTGGAGCGCGCGTTCGCGCGCGTCCAGCAGGGCCGCGCCGAGCCCGGCCTTGTCGCCGAAGCGGCGGAACAGCGTGCCCTTGCCGACGCCGGCCGCGGCGGCCACCTGGTCCATCGAGACCGACTCCACCCCGTGCTCGGCGAACAGCCGCGCCGCCGCCTCCAGCACGGCGGCCCGGTTGCGGGCGGCGTCCGCGCGCTCCACGGGCGGCGGGGTGCGCAGCAGTTCCAGCGGCACGGCATCCGTGGGCATTGCGTAAGCGGACTGCGGTCCGGTACTGTCCTGAGTCATAAGCGGACTATAGTCCGAATCGCCGCGTTGCCCCAGGAGGCCGCAGCATGACCGCACTCATCACCCGGGACGAGCTGGCCCGCGCCATCGAGACCGGTTCCGTCACCGTCGTCGACACCCTCGGCGGCGACTACTACGCCCAGCAGCACCTGCCCGGCGCGATCGAGCTGGTCCGCGCCGACGTCGACCGGCTCGCCCCCGAGCTGCTCCCGGACCGCGCCGCCGCCATCGTCACCTACTGCTCCAACGAGGCCTGCCCCAACAGCGGCCAGGTCGCCGACCGGCTGACCTCCCTGGGCTACACCAACGTCCGCAAGTACCGCGAGGGCATCCAGGACTGGGCCGAGTCCGGCCTCCCGGTCGAGACCGTCTGATCCCGGCCGGAGGATCCGCGGGGGAGGGGCGGTGCGCGGGGAACGCCCCTCCCGTGCGGTACGGCGGTCAGCGCTGCTGCGCCCCCGCGTTCTTCCGCGGCCGCAGCTCGTCCGCCGGCGGCTCGGCCTTGGCCCGCTTCACCGCCAGCGCGCGGGCCAGGTCGAACGCCGCCGCCGGGTCCTCCTGCTCGGTCCACGGGTACGCCCCGCACCACGGCCCGATCGCCCGGAACTGCTCCAGCGCGACGTCGTACGCCTCCACCTCGCCGGCGAAGTGCGCCAGCAGGTGCCGCAGCCGGGGCAGGTGCTCGTCGTCCGGCCGGACCTGCCGCAGCTGGGCGGCGAGGTTCTCGATCCGCCACTTCGTCCTGTCGGCCGCCAGTGTCGACGCGATGCTCCTGCGGCTCTCCAGCTCCGCGAGCGCGTGCAGGTAGAGCCCGCCGAGCGGGCTCCCGGGCGGGGCCGCGTCCATGGCGCGCTCGGCGAAGGCCATCATCTGCTTGTTCGAGCCGAACCACTTCTCGCACCAGTACTGCATGCCCTGCCAGTGGCCCTCGTAGTGGTACCAGGCGCGCTTGACCAGCTCGTCCCAGGCCTCCTGGAACTGCTCCGGCGTGAACTGCGCGCCGCGCGCCGCCGTCACGATCACCACCCACGGGCCCGGGTTCGCCGGGTCCAGCAGGGCCGCCCGGCGGGCCGCCTCGACGGCGGCCGGCAGCAGCTCGCGGAACGCGTTGATCGCGTCGTCGCCGACCTCGTGCCGGTAGCCGGAGCCGCGCACCTCCCAGGCCCGGCGCACCATCAGCTTCGCCTCCAGGGTGGCGGCGTCGCAGTTGCCCGGCTCGGCGGAGCGCCAGGCGCTCAGCCAGCCGTCGCCCTCCTCGGCGATCGCGCCGAGCAGCTCCAGTCGCGACCACCGCTCGTCCCAGTGGTCCCCGGGCTCGGCGACGTACGCGGCCGCCGGGCGCCAGTCCCCGGCCCAGGCGGCGTCGGCGACCGCCTGCGAGCGCTGCCGCTGCTCCAGCGGGGTCGGCGGACCGGGGCGGGCCGGGTCGAGGCGCTCGCGCGGGGGCATGCCGTACGCGGCCGGGTCGAAGCCGTCGCGGGCCCACCGAAGATGGCGCCGCCGGCGGACGATCCGGTAGACGATGTAGACCACCACGGCGAGAACGAAGATCGACAGACGTATCACGACGGCGAATCATCCCCGCTGGGAGGCGGCGCGCGCAAAGCCGAAAACGGTTCGCCGAACGCGGCGGTCCGTGGCAGCATCCGCTGGTATGGGGACGATCCTGCACGGCGCGCACGTCACGCTCCGCCCGGCCGCCGCCGGCGACATCCCGGCCCTGGTCGCGATCCGCCGCACTCCCGAGGTCTACGCCCGCTGGCGCGGTGGTGACGACCTCACCGACGCCGTCACCACCGACCTCGCCGAGCCGGACACCGAGAGCTTCGTGATCGAGGCCGAGGGCCGGGTCGTCGGCGCCGTCCAGTGGTACGCCAACGACGACGACGAGTACCGCCACGCCGGCATGGACCTCTACCTCGACCCGGCCGTGCACGGCCGCGGCCTCGGCACCGACACCGTCCGCACCCTGGCCCGCCACCTCGTCGGCCACCACCGCCACCACCGGCTGATCATCGACCCGGCGGTCGACAACGCGGCGGCGATCCGCTGCTACGAGAAGGTCGGCTTCCGCCCGGTGGGGGTGATGCGCCAGTACGAGCGCGGCCCCGACGGGACGTGGCACGACAACCTCCTGATGGACCTGCTCGCCACCGAACTCCGCTAGCGGGCCCGGGCGTTCGCTTCCCCGGCCGGCGGTCGGTGTCGGCGGTCAGTGGTCCGCGCGCAGCGGCTCGCCGGTGCGGTGGAGGTGGGCGAGGATCTCGCGGTAGGAGCGGAGCAGGCCGGTCTCGTGGTACGGGATGCCCTTCTCCGCGCAGAAGCGCCGGGTGATCCGGGCGGCCCGGGGGAGTGCCGGCGTCGGCATGCTCGGGAAGAGGTGGTGCTCCACCTGGTAGTTGAGGCCGCCCATCAGCGTGTCCAGGACGGGGTTGCCGCGGACGTTGCGCGAGGTCAGCACCTGGCGGCGCAGGAAGTCCAGCCGCATCTCCGGCGTCACCATCGGCATGCCCTTGTGGTTGGGCGCGAAGACGCAGCCCAGGTAGACGCCGAGCAGGGCCTGGTGGACGGCGAGGAAGGCGACCGCCCGGCCGGCCGGGAGCGCGGTGAACACCGCCCCGAAGTAGGCCGCGAAGTGGAGCACGAGCAGGGTGCCCTCCAGCCGGGGGCGCTTCAGGTACGGGCCGCGCAGTGCCCGGAAGCTGTTGTAGCTGAGGTTGAGGCCCTCCAGGAGGAGCAGCGGCAGGAACAGGAACGCCAGCCGCCGGCCGATGAACCGGGGGATCCCGCGCGCCCGCCGGGCCTGGTCCTGCGACCACACCACGATGTCCGGGGCGACGTCCGGGTCCCGGCCCTCGTGGTTGGGGTTGGCGTGGTGGCGGGTGTGCTTGTTCATCCACCAGCCGTAGCTCATGCCCATCAGCAGGTTGGCGACGATCCGCCCGCCGATCTCGCCGGCGCGCCGCCCGGCGAACACCTGACGGTGCGCCAGATCGTGTGCCAGGAGCCCGAGATGGGCGAAGACGACGGCCATCGCGGCGGCCAGGGCGAGCTGCAGCCAGGTGTCGCCCAGCGCGAACAGGGCGTACCAGCCGCCCGCGAACGCGGCCAGCGTGACGCCGAAGCGGGCCGCGTAGTAGCCGGGACGGCGGGCGAGCAGCCCCTCCTCGACTATCCGGCGGGTGAGCTGGGCGAAGTCGCTGCCGTCCGGGGCACGGCGCGCAGGTGCGGCCGCGACCGGGGGCGGGAGGGTGGTGGGCTCTGGGCTCATGACAGGAAGTCTGCTGATCGCGGCGGGATCGGAGAACGGGAGAAACCCCCTTTCCGGTGGGGGAGTTAACCCCCCTTCGCGGGGCGGGGAAGCCCCCCGGGGGCGGTGTGGACGGGGTTGACGGCAGCTCCAGGGTTCCACCACCCTTTCACTAATTCAATAGTGGAAGGGTGGTTTGGTCATGTGGGTGCTCCGCGCGGTGCTCCGCTCCCTCCGGCGCCCCCGGGTCCTGTCCTGGGGGCTGGCCGGGCTGTTCGCCGTGCTCTACTCCTGTGTCGCCGTCAACCGGCACCGGCGCATGCTGACCCAGGCCTACGACCTGGGCATCTTCGAGCAGGCGGTGCGCGCCTACGCGCAGGGGCGGGCGCCGGAGGTGCTGCTCAAGGGCCCCGGCTACCACCTGCTCGGGGACCACTTCCACCCGCTGCTCGCCACCCTGGCCCCGCTGTACCGGGTGTTCCCGGGCGCCGTGACGCTGCTCCTCGCGCAGGCCGTGCTGATGGCGCTGGCCGTGGTGCCGCTCAGCCGCTGGGCCCACGACATCGGCGGTTGGCGGTTGGCCGCCCTCGTCGGCTGCCTGACCGGGGCGTCCTGGGGGATCGTCGAGGCGGTGGCCGACGACGTCCACGAGATCGCGTTCGCCGTGCCGCTGCTGGCGTTCGCGGCCACCGCGCTGGGGCGGGGGCGGCCGGTCGCGGCGGTGCTCTGGGCGCTGCCGCTGGTGCTGGTGAAGGAGGACCTCGGGCTGACGGTGGCCGTGGTCGGCGCCCTGGTGTGCGTGCGCGCCCCGCGCGGCAGCGGGATCCGGGCGCTGGGCTTCGGCACCGCGCTGTTCGGCCTCGCCGCGACGGCCCTGACCATGCTGGTGGTGCTGCCCTCGTTCAACCCGCGGGGCGACTTCGACTACTGGGGGCAGATGGGCGCCGGGGACGCCGTCGGCGCGCCGTGGGAGGCGGCGGCCCGGCTGTTCTGGCCGCCGCTGAAGTGGCTGCTGCTCGCCCTGGCCGCCGCGACCGCCGGGTTCCTGGGGCTGCGCTCGCCGCTGGCGCTGCTCTGCGTGCCCACCCTGGCCTGGCGGTTGCTCGCCGACAACCCGCACTACTGGGGCGTGGGGTACCACTACAGCGCGGTGCTGATGCCCCTGCTGCTGGCGGCCCTGGTGGACACCGTGCGCCGCTCGGGCGCGTTCTCCGGACCGGCCGCCGACCCGGGCGCGGGGGTGGACTCCCTGGACGGGCCGACCGGTGCGGACGGCCGCGCCGCCCGCCGGACCCGCCGTGCGCTGGCGGTCGCCGGCCTGGTCGGCGCGGTCACGTTGCCGCTCTACCCGCTGCGCGAACTCGCCGCCCCCGGCGCCTGGGACACCTCGCCCCGCCTCGCCCGGAGCAGGGAGATGCTGGCCCGGATACCCGACGGCGCCACCGTCGCCGCGTCCAACCGCCTCGCCGCCCAACTGGCCGGGCGCACCACGGTCGGCCTGGTCTGCCGCGAGCCGGCGCCGCCACTGGCCGACGCGCTGCAGGACGGGCCGCAGTGGGTGGTGGTCGACCTCGCCGATCCGAGCGTGCACGCGCCCTGCGCGATCGCCGACACCCTCCGGATGCTCGGCCGCTACGAGGGGCTCGGCTACCGGCGGGTCGTGGACGACGGGGACCTGCGCCTCCTGCGGCGCCCCTGACCCGCCCGACCCCCCTGGTCCGACTTGACCGGCATGCCGTGGTCCGCCACGATTCCACTAATGAACTAGTGAAAGGGTGAGCCGGGTGTGATCGAGTACCGCATCGAGCGGCGCAGCGGCGTCTCCACCTACCAGCAGATCGTGCAGCAGACCAAGCAGGCGCTGCGGCTCGGTGTGCTCCGGCCCGGGGACAAGCTGCCGACCGCGCGGGAGGTGGTCGAGCAGACCGCGATCAACCCGAACACCGTGCTGAAGGCCTACCGCGAACTGGAGCGCGAGGGGCTGGTCGAGCCCCGCCCGGGGCTCGGCACGTTCGTCCGCCGCTCGCTCGCCCGGCCCGGGGCGGCCGCCGACGGCCCGCTGCGGGCGGGACTGGTGGGGTGGGTCGACGAGGCCCGCGCCGCCGGACTCGACCGGGAGGACATCGCCGCGCTGATGGCCTCGGTGCTGGAGCAGCGCTTCGAGACCGGCGTCACCGTCGCCCCGGCGGCGCACACGTCAACCGGCCCGGTGGATCCGGCCGGACCGAACTAGGGAGGGCGGGGGGACCGCATGACGGACGCGACATCCGTACCGGACGGGACACCGGGGGAGGGGCGGCCGGCCGTCGAGGCCGTGGGACTGGGCAAGCGCTACCGGGGCGACCAATGGGCCCTGCGCGACTGCCACTTCACCGTCCCGGCCGGCCGGATCTGCGGCGTGGTCGGTGCCAACGGGGCGGGCAAGAGCACCCTGCTGACCCTGGTCGCCCGCCTGATCCGGCCGACCGAGGGCGAACTGCGGGTGTTCGGAGGGACGTCGAGCACCCCGGAGTCCCGCGCCCGGGTCGCCTACGTCACCCAGGAGAAGCCGCTCTACCCCTCCTTCACGGTGGCGGAGACGCTGCGCATGGGGCGCGAGCTCAATCCCGGCTGGGACGAGGAGGCGGCCCGGCGCGTCGTCGACCTGGGGGAGCTGCATCCCCGCTCGCGGATCGGCGCGCTCTCCGGCGGCCAGCGGACCCGGGTCGCGCTCGCCCTCGCCCTCGGCAAGCGCGCCGAACTGCTGCTGCTCGACGAGCCGATGGCCGACCTCGACCCGCTGGCCCGCCACGAGCTGATGGGCCTGCTGATGGCCGAGGCCGCCGAACGCGGCACCACGATCCTGGTCTCCTCGCACATCCTGCCCGAACTCGACGGCGTCATCGACCACTTGCTGCTGGTCCAGGCGGGCCGGATCCGGCTGGCCGGGGACCTCGAGGTGATCCTCGACGGCCACCAGCTGCTCACCGGTGTCGCCGACGGTGCCGGCGGCGTCGAACTGCCCGCCGGCATGGCGGTGGAGCGGCGGGTCCGGGGCCGCCAGGTCACCGCGCTGCTGCACACCGGCGAGCCGGTCGACGGGCCGTGGGAGTCGAGCCGGCCGAGCCTGGAGGAACTGCTGCTGGCCTACCTCCGCACCCCGCCCCGGATCCCCGCCACCGCCCCCGATCGCGAGGCCGCCGCATGAGCACCAGCACCCTGACCGGCCCGCCCGCCCCCGCGGGCCGTACGGCCGGACGACCCGCGGCGGCCCGCCGCTCCCGAGGTCCGCGCGGCGTGTTCTGGCTGTCGTGGCAGCAGAGCCGGGTGGCGGTACGGACGATGGCCATTCCGGCGGTCCTCACCGCGCTGATCCTGGTCGCGCTGCACTTCCTCATCCAGGACCGGGCCGAGCTGATGGCACGGACCGGCTGCGAACCCTCGGGGGAATGGACCCTGGAGTGCCGGGTGCAGTACGGCCGGCTGGAGATGCTGCTCCGGATGTTCACGGACATCCTGCAACCGGCCATCACGGCCGTCCCGATCCTGCTCGGCACGTTCCTCGGCGGGCCGCTGCTCGCCCAGGAGTACGAGCGCGGCACCCTGCGGATGGTGCTGGCGCAGTCCGTGGGCCCGGGCCGCTGGCTGGCGGCCCGGCTCGCCGTCCCGGCCGCCGCCGTGCTGCTGCTGTCCACCGTGGTGGCCGCGCTGACCAGTTGGGTGTGGTGGTCGGACATCGTGCACAGCCAGGGGGCCTTCGGGGCCTTCGACCCGCCGTTCCAGGGGTTCACCTACCCCGTGCTCGGCGTGGCCCCCGTCGCCTGGTCGCTGTTCGGCCTGGCGCTGGGCGTGCTGGTCGGACAGCTGCTGCGGCGCACCGTCGCCGCCGTGCTGGTGAGCGGCGCGGCGGTGGCGCTCGCCCACACCGCGATGATCATGCTGCGGCCCCACCTCTGGCCGGTCGTCGAGCGGGAGCAGCCGTACAACGACACCCTGGGCGGCTTCCGTCAGCCCACCAACGCCTGGCTGGTGGAGCACGGGGTGGTGCTCGCGGACGGCACCAGGATGACGTCCGACGCATGCATGGCGTCGTCCGAGGTCTGTTCGGCGGCGCCCACCTCCTGGGGGCAGTACCACCCGGTCTCGCACCTCGTTCCGATCCAACTCGTCGAGGCCGGGCTGCTGCTGGCGCTCACCGCCGTCGTCGTGGTCGTCGTGTTCCGCCGGCTCACCCGGGCCGGGATCTGACCGGACGGTCCGCCGCGCGCCGTCCGGTTCCGGTCTACTGCCGGTGGGTCCGGCCGACCAGACTGGGACGGCGTCACGGCCCGACGCGTCTCCCCCGTCCCGGAAGGAGCACGGCGCAGCATGACCGAAGCGACGACGGACCCCACGGACCCCACGGACCCCACGGACCCCACGGACCATACGGACCCCACGCAGGACGCCGCCCCGGACACCCCGCGGATCGCGGTCATCGGCGCCGGCCCCGCCGGTCTCACCCTCGCCCGGATCCTGCGGGTGCACGGCATCGCCGCCACCGTGTACGAGCGCGAGCCCGCCCGGGACGTCCGGGGCCAGGGCGGCACCCTGGACCTGCACGGGGACACCGGTCAGCGCGCTCTCCAGGAGGCGCGGCTGACCCAGGAGTTCCGGGCGAAGTCCCGGCCGGAGGGGGAGGCCTTCCGGGTCGTCGACAAGCACGGCACCGCGCACGTCGCCTTCGAGGCCGGACCTCCCCCCGGAACGGGCGGCGCGGACGGGGCCGACGGCCCTCCCGGGAGCCCCGAGATCGACCGGGGCGACCTGCGCGACCTCCTGCTCGACTCGCTCGACCCGGCCGCCGTGCGCTGGGGTCACCGCCTGGAGCGCGCCGAACCGCTCGGCGCCGGCCGGCACCGGCTGCACTTCGCCGACGGCGCGGTGGAGACCTGCGACCTGCTCGTCGGCGCCGAGGGCGCCCACTCGCGGGTGCGCCCGCTGCTCACCGCCGCCGAACCCCACTACACCGGCGTCAGCCTGGTCGAACTCGGCATCCCCGACGCCGACCGCACCGCCCCCGGGCCGGCCGCCGCCGTCGGCCACGGCAGCCTGTTCGCCTTCCACGACAACAAGGGCCTGGTCCTCCAGCGCAACAGCGACGGCCGGATCCGGATCTACGCCTTCTTCCGGTGCCCCGAGGACTGGCTGACCGAGGCCGGTCTCTCCGCCCAGGACCCGGACCGCACCCGGGCCACCGTGGCCCGTCACTTCGCCGACTGGGCACCGGAGTTCCGCGCCGCCCTGGCCGCCTGCGACGACACGCTGCGCACCCAGCGGCTGGAGAAGCTGCCGGTCGGCCTGAGCTGGCCGCGCCGCCCGGGCGTCACGCTGGTCGGGGACGCGGCGCACCTGATGTCCCCGTTCGCGGGCCAGGGCGTCAACCTCGCGATGTGGGACGCCGCCGAACTCGCCCTCGCCGTCGCCCCGGTGCTCGCCCGGGCCGACGGCTCCCGGGACGCGGAGGCCCTCGACGCCGCCGTCGCCGGCTACGAGAAGGCGATGTTCGAGCGGAGCGCGTTCTGGGCCGGGATCTCCGCGTTCAACCACGACCGGGTGCTGGCGCCCGACGGGCACGAGAACCTGCACCTCATGGCGGGCCCGCCGCCCGGAGCGGCGGACGGCGCGTAGGTCCTCCCCTCCGGATCACGCCGGGCGGTCCGCTCCGGTCGGCGGCTTCAGGCTCCGGTGCAGCCGCAGGAGCGGCGGACCACCATCCGGGCCGGGAACATCCGGGCGCCGGCGGCCGGGGCCGGCTCGCCGTCCGCGCCCGTGCCCGCGGTGAGCACCAGGTCGACGGCGGCGCGCGCCATGTCCGCCTGGGCGGTGGCCACGCTGGTCAGCGGCGGTCCGGCGATCACCGCCTCGGCGATGTCGTCGAACCCGGCCACCGCGAGGTCCTCCGGCACCCGGATGCCCAGGTCGTCGGCGGCCCGCAGCAGGCCGATCGCCTGGTCGTCGGTCGCGCAGAAGACGGCTGACGGCCGGTCGGCGCGCGCCAGCAGCGCGAGCGCCTCCCGGTGCGCCCGCACGCGGTCGAACGGCGCCGGGGTCAGCCGGCCCTCGGTGGGCAGGCCGGCCTCGGCGAGGGCGGCGGCCCAGCCGGCGGTGCGGACCGTCACCGGGTCGCTCGGGCTGAGCGAGAAGGTGCCGCCGAAGCAGTGCACCTCGGCGTGGCCGTGGCCGAGCAGGTGGCGGACCACCTCGCGGGCGCCGCCCTCGTCGTCCGCGACCACCGCGATCCCGCGCTCGGTCTCGGCGCGGTGGTGCAGCAGGACGACCGGCGTCCCGTCGGGGGCGTCCACGCCGGTGACACCGGGGGCGGACGGGTCCTGGGTCACCAGGATCAGGCCGTCCACCTGCATGCCCAGGAAGGCGCGGATGTAGTGGGCCTCGCGCTCGTCCGCGTAGTCGGAGTTGCCGATCAGCAGCAGCCGCCCGCGCTCGGCGGCCGCGCGTTCCACGGTGTGCGCGAGTTCGGCGAAGAAGGGCTGGCGGGCGTCCGGCACGACCATGCCGATGAGGTCGGTGCGCCGCCGGGCCATCGCCTGCGCGACCCGGTTGGGCCGGTACCCCAGCTCCTCGACGGCGGCGAGCACCCGTGCCCGGGTCGCGGCCGCCACCGGTCGCGGTCCGTCGTTGATCACATAACTCACGACCGCGGTCGACGTCCCCGCCGCCCTCGCCACGTCGTCCCGCGTCACCCTTGCCATGCCCGCGAGCCTACACACGCCACCGGCCGCCCTCGCGGCCGTTTCACCGGCTGGACCGCCGGGCGGCGGCGCTGCGGCGGGGGTGCGATGGCGTGCCGCGGTGGAAGGGAAGGGCGCTTTCGGCCGTCCGGGTCCGTGGTCAGTACGCGTGCTCGGCCGTCACGTCCGCGGACAGCCGCAGGGCCCGCTCGGCCGGTTCGCCGCGCAGGGCGAGCAGGGTCAGGGCGAGCGCGTCCAGCACCGTCAGGTGGGCGATCCGGCTGGCGGTGGTCTCCAGGCCGAAGACGAGGTCCTGGCCGCCGGCGACCAGGGTGTGGGTGGCGGTGTCGGCGAGCGGCGAGCGGGCGTAGCTGGTGAGCGCGACCACGGTGGCGCCGTTGTCGCGGGCGAGGCGGGCGGCGTCGACCACGGTGCGGGTGGCGCCGGTGTGGCTGACGGCCAGGCAGGCGGCACCGGCCGGCAGCTGCGCGGCGGCCAGCTGGGCGGTGATCGGGTCGGCGGGGGCGTCGGTGCGCAGGCCCAGCGCGCGCAGCCGGTACGCGGCGTCCAGGACCACCGCGCCGGACAGGCCCTCGCCGAGGACCAGCACGTGGTCGGCGGCGTCCAGAGCCCCGGCCGCCGCCCGCAGCCGGTCGGCGGGCAGCGTGGTGGCGATCCCGTCGAGCGCCTCGCGGGCGGCGCGGACGGTGTCGGCGAGCGCCCGGGCGGCCGGGTCCCGGGCGTCGGCGGGGTCGGCGGCGGGGGCCGGGGCCTGCCGGACGGCGGCGATCTTCAGCTCCTGGTAGCCCCGGAAGCCGAGCCGCTGGCAGGCGCGGACCACCGAGGAGGGCGCCGTCCCGGCCAGCTCGGCGACGTCGCTCACGCTGAGGCGGACCAGATCGGCGCCCCGGGTGAGGACCACCTGGGCGACCCGGGCCTCGCTGCCGCGCAGGTCGCCGAGGTGGGCGCGGACGTGCGCGGCCAGCTGGGACTCCAGCGGAGAAAATTCGGAACGCTCTTCCATGGCGGCAGTGTAGCGTGGAACACGATTCCGAGGGCGGTGGTCCGCCGGCCCCTCGGCCGACCGTCGGAGGGGAGCCCCGTCATGTCCGCCGCCGTCCCCGTGGCCGTCCTGAGCGCCGCCGTGCTGCACGCGGTCTGGAACGGGCTGGCACACCGGATCCGGGACAAGCTGGTCGGCTTCGCCCTGATCAACCTCGCGTACACCGCCTGCGCGCTGGTCCTGGTGGTGCTCAACCCCCTCCCGGCGGCCGCCGCCTGGCCGTACCTGATCACCTCCGCGGTGCTGCAGGTGACCTCCCAGCTGCTCCTGCTGCGCGCCTACCAGCTGGGGGACTTCGGGCAGATGTACCCGATCGCGCGCGGTTCGGCGCCGCTGCTGGTGGCGGTGCTGTCGGTCACCCTGCTCGGTGACCGGCCCGGCGGCGGGGAACTGCTCGGCGTGGCCGTCATCTCCTGCGGCCTGGCCGGGCTGGCCCTGGCCCACGGGATACCGGGCCGGGCCCAACTGCCCGCGCTCGCGGCGGCGGCCGGCACCGGGGTCATGATCGCCGCGTACACCGTCGCGGACGGCGGCGGCGTGCGGCACGCGGGCACGGTCGGCGGCTACGTCGCCTGGCTGTTCCTGCTCCAGGGGCCGGTGCTGGCGCTGATCGCCTGGGCGCGCCGGGGGCGCGGCCTGCTGACCGGGGCCGGCCCTGCGGTCCCCTTCGGGGTGCTCGGCGGCGTGCTGTCGCTGACCGCCTACGGGCTGGTGGTCTGGGCGCAGTCCCGGGGGAACCTCGCGACGATCGCCGCGCTGCGCGAGACCAGCATCGTGATCGCCGCGCTGATCGCGGCCCTGGTCTTCCGCGAGCGCCTCGGGCGGCTGCGGATGGCGGCGAGCGCGGCCGTGCTGGCCGGGATAGCCGTCCTGGAGCTGGCCCACCCCTGAGGGCCGGCTCCAGGACGGCGGTGCCCGGTGCTCAGGGGACGACGACCGTCAGCGACGTGCCGGTCGCCGTGAAACCCATCTCCTCGTACAGCCGCCGGGCCCGGTTGCCCTCGGTCACCGCCAGCCCGACCGCGTTCCCGCCCGCGAGCGCGACCTCCCCGACGGCGCGGCGCAGCAGGTCGCGGCCGAGGCCGGGGTAGCCGAGCGCCGGGTCGCGGAACACGCTCGCGATCCAGGGCAGTCCGTCCCAGTCGGTCAGGACGGCTCCGGCCACCACCCGGTCGGTGTCGTCCACGACCAGGGCGCTGGACGGCAGCAGCGGCCCTATGATCTCCCCGGCGAGCAGTTCGGCGAGCCGCTGCACCGCGGGCTGGTCGTCCCCCGCCTCCTCCGGGCGGTGGTCGGGGTGACCGGGCCCGAAGGCGGCCAGCGTGGCCGGGACGAGCGCGGCGGCGCCGCGGTCGCACGCGACGGCACGGAACCCGTCCCGCAGCGGGGTCCGCGCCCAGGCCTCCCAGCCCTCCGCAGGCGGCGGCGCGTCGGCGAGCTCGCGCCGCATGGTGTGGCCGTGGCGCAGCACCGTCGCGCCCTGCCGCACCAGCTCCTCGCCGAGCTCGACCGGGCCGGAGACCACCCAGCCCGCCAGCTCGGTCCGCACGTACGCGACCGCGGTGGCCAGGTCGGCGCGCGGGTCGAGCACCTCCAGCTGGTCCGCCCAGGGCCGTCCCTCCCGCTCCCCGAGCCCGTACCGCAGGAGGGCGGCGCCGTCGGGTCCGTAGCCGTACTGCCAGTCAACTTCCGTCTGCGACACGCCGTTCGTCCGATCCTCGCCGCTTCGGCGCACCCCTCGGCGCGCCCGTTCCCGCCATGCTCGGTGAACGGTCCCCTCCGGATCAACCGATCGGCCCCGCCGAGTGGGCCGCGCCCTGTCCTGCTCCGCGCCCACCGTCGAGCCGGCCGGGGGCGGGCCGGGACTGTCGGTGCCGGGGTCTACCGTTCGGGCATGAGCGTCCCCGAGGTCGTCCCGATCGCCTACGAGCCCGACTACCGCACCGACACCATCGGCCGCTTCCGGGGCGGCCAGTTCCTGGCCTCCGTCACCTTCGCCCTCCCGGAGGGCGCGGCGGACCCGCGGGTGCCGCCCTGCTTCGCGGTCCTGCACCGCTTCGACGAGGGCGGGCGCCACCTCGACTCCCGGATCGAGGCGGTGCCCGGTGCCTTCGGCGCCGAGGTCGCGAAGAGCGCCGGCCGGCTGCTGGAGCGGTGGCTGGACGCCCTGCCGGAGCGGGAGTTCGGGGACGTCGCGATCGCGCCCTTCGCCGTGCACGTCGACGGCGTGCTCTTCGGCCTGGTCCTCGAACGGCACCACGAGGGTGCGACGGAGGACGACTGGGCCGAGCTCTACCCCGACCGCCTCGGCTTCCACGCCCCGTGGGACGGCACGTACGACACCTGAGCCCGCCGCCCCGGTCCCGGCCGCGTGCCGGTCCGCGTGCCGGTCGGCGGGTCAGTCCGCGATCACCGCCGCCCGGACGCACAGCACGTCCGGCAGGTGGGAGACCAGCAGCGACCAGTGCTCGCCCTCGTCGTGGCTGGCGTAGACGTCGCCGGTCCGGTTGCCGAAGTAGATGCCGGCCGGTTCGACGTCGTCGGTGCGCAGCGCGTCGCGCAGCACGATGCCGTAGTGGTCCTCGCCCGGCAGGCCGTCGGCGAGCGCCTGCCAGCTGTCCCCGGCGTCCGTGGTCCGGAAGACCCGGCAGCGCCGGCCGGGCGGGATCCGGTCGTCGGCGCCGCCGAGCGGGAACACGTACGCGGTGTCGGCGCGGCGCGGATGGGCGGCGATCGCGAAGCCGAAGTCGGCGGGCAGCCCGTCGGCGATCGAGCGCCAGTTCTCGCCGCCGTCGTCGCTGCGGTAGACGCCGCCGTGGTTCTGCAGGTACAGCCGGTCCGGGTTCACGGCGTCCCGGGCGATCTTGTGCACGCACTGGCCGAACTCGGGGTACTGGCTCTCCTCCGGCAGGAACTCGGCCCGCAGGCCGGAGTTGGACGGCGCCCAGCTGCCGCCGCCGTCCTTGCTGCGGTAGACGCCGCCGCTGGAGACGGCGATCAGCAGCCGCTCCGGGTCGCGCGGGTCGGTGAGGATCGTGTGCAGCCCCTGGCCGCCGTAGCCGGCGCCCCACTCGCTGCGCTGCGGGTGGTTCCAGAGCGGCTCGATCAGCGTGAAGCTCTCGCCGCCGTCGACGGAGCGGAACAGTGCGGCGGGTTCGGTGCCCGCGTAGACCACGCCGGGCGCCTCGGGACCGGCCGGCTGGAGCTGCCAGACCCGGGTGAGCGAGGCGCCGGTGTGCTCGGGGAAGCGGATCGCCGGGACGGGCGGCTCGAACCAGCTGGCGCCGAGGTCGTCCGAGCGCCAGACGGACGGACCCCAGTGGCTGCTGTCGGCACCCACCAGCAGCCGGACACCGCCGTCGTGCCGGGGCCCGCCGTCGCCGCGGTCCCGGCGGTCGATCGCCACGGAGTAGATCGCGTTCATCCGGAAGTGCGGCCCGTCGAACGTCCAGTTCAACCGGTCGCGGCTGCGTCCGAGGAAGAGGCCCTTCTCGGTTCCGACGGCCAACAGCACTTCACTCATCGCCACACACCACCCGCTCGGTGAAACGGCCCCGCCCGGACACCCCTCCCCGGGCCAGTGTCCCGCTGTCGAAGGCCCGCCACATCTCGCCGCGCCGGGCCGGCTCCGGGCCGCCCGGACCGCCCGGACCGTTCACCGGCGGGGGCGGCACGGGCGGACGCGGGTGCGGTCAGCCCCGGCAGCCCTCCAGCAGCCGCAGCCAGACCTCGCTGATCGTCGGGTAGGCGGGCACCGCGTGCCAGAGCCGGTCGATGGGCACCTCGCCGACCACCGCGACGGTCGCCGAGTGGAGCAGCTCGGAGACGCCCGGCCCGACGAACGACGCGCCGACCAGCACCTCCCGGTCCAGGTCGAAGACCACCCGGGCGCGGCCGGTGTAGTCGTCGCCGTAGAGCGAGGCGCCGGCGACCGCGCCGAGGTCGTGGTCGATGGCCTTGACCCGCAGCCCGGCCCGCTCGGCGGCGTCCAGGGTCAGGCCGACGGCCGCGACCTCCGGGTGCGTGAAGACCACCTGCGGCGCGCCCGCGCTGTCGGCGGACGCGGCGTGCGCGCCCCAGCGCGCGGTGTCCAACGGGCGCCCCTGGGCGCGCGCGACGATGGCCGCGCCGGTGATCCGCGCCTGGTACTTGCCCTGATGGGTGAGCAGCGCCCGGTGGTTGACGTCCCCGGCCGCGTACAGCCAGTCGCCGTCGACCCCGAGCACCGTGCAGCTGTCGTCCACGTCGAGCCAGCCGCCGGGGTGCAGACCGACCTGCTCCAGGCCGACGTCCGCGGTGCGCGGGGCCCGGCCGGTCGCGTACAGCACCTCGTCCACGGTCAGCCGCCCGCCGTCGCCCAGCACCAGCGCGACCTCGGAGGCACCGCCGTCCGCCGTCCGCCGCTCCAGCGCGGCGACCTCCGTCCGGAACCGGACGTCCACCCCGGCCGCCCGCAGGCCGTCCGCGACCAGCTCACCGGCGAACGGCTCCATCCGCGGCAGCAGAGCGCCGCCGCGGACCAGCAGCACCACCTCCGAGCCCAGCGCCCGCCAGGCGGTGGCCAGCTCCACGCCGACCACGCCGCCGCCGACCACCGCCAGCCGGCCGGGGACGCTCTTCGCGCCGGTCGCCTCCCGGTTGGTCCACGGGTGCGCGTCGGCCAGCCCGGGGACGCCCTGCGGCAGCACCGGCCGGCTGCCGGTGCAGATCGCCACCGCGTGCCGGGCCACCAGCAGCCGCTCGCTGCCGTCCTCCGCCTCCACCGTCACCTGCCGCTCGCCGGCCAGCCGGCCGTGGCCGCGGACCAGGTCGATGCCGGTGTCGCGGAGCCACCGCACCTGGCCGTCGTCCTGCCAGTCGGAGGTGAACGAGTCGCGCCGGGCGAGCACCGCGGCCGGGTCCAGCGTGCCGCCGACCGCCTCCCGGGAGCCGGCCACCGCGCGGGCGTCGGCCAGCGCGGCCACCGGGCGCAGCAGCGCCTTGCTCGGCATGCAGGCCCAGTACGAGCACTCGCCGCCGACCAGCTCGCTCTCCACGATCACGGTGCGCAGCCCGGCGGCGGCCGTCCGGTCCGCGACGTTCTCGCCGGTCGGCCCGGCGCCGACCACGATGACGTCGTACTCCTCGGGGGCGGTGGACTGGGGAGAGGTCATCCGTCTTCCTCCGTGCTCTCGCGCGTGTGCCGTGGTGCCGTGCCCATCCTGCGCCGCCGCGCCGCCCGGCGCAGCCGAACACGCGGGCGGGGCACCGGTCCGCGCCACCGTACCGGGTGCCCCGCCGCCGTGCCCGCTAGTCGACCTGCGCCAACTCTGCCAGCACCGCCGCCGTTTCGGCCGGCCGGGAGAACATCGGCCAGTGCCCCGTCGGCACCTCGCGCAGCTCCCACTCCGGCCCGCCGAGCGCGGCGAAGAACGGATGCCCGGCGGCGATCATCTCCCGGACCTGCGCCAGCGGGATCGAGCACGAGACCAGGCCCTTCGGCAGCTTCGCCGCCGCGCCGGTCAGCCGCACCGGCTCCAGGAGCGTGCGGCCCGGCTGGTCGGTCGCCCGCGCGCGGAACCGGGCCAGCCCGTCCTCGTCGATCCCCGCGACGCTGGCGCCGCCCGAGGCGAGCAGCTCCCAGGAGGGCAGCGGCAGCCGCCAGCCGTCGACCATCGAGGCCTCCAGCCCGGCGCGGTACGCGGGGTCCCAGAGATCGGCGAGCGCGACGCCGTCGGCGAGCGGCCCGGAGTCGACCCAGACCACCCGCCGGATCCGCTCCGGCACCCGGTCGGCCGCGCCGCTCACGGCGATGGTGCCGCCGCTGTGGGCGACCAGCACCACGTCCCGGAGGTCCTCGCGGACCAGCAGGTCGGTCAGATCGTCGACGTGCGCCTGGGACCCGGTGTCGGAGGTGGCCTCGCCGGCGCGTTCGGCGAGCCCGGGCAGGGTCACCGCGTGCACGGTGTGGCCCGCGGCCCGCAGCGGCTCGGCCACCGCGTCCCAGGCCCAGCCACCGAGCCAGAAACCGGGGACGAGTACGAAGGTGCTCATGGGGGACGGTCCTCTCCTGGAATTGCGTGTTCTGAGGTGCTGGGCCGCGCGGCCGCCGCCGGGCACCGGGAACGTCACCCGGCTGCCCGTCGTCGACTCCGACCCTAGAATCACATCCGGACA
Source organism: Kitasatospora sp. NPDC001527 (assembly GCF_040298605.1). Taxonomy (NCBI): domain Bacteria; kingdom Bacillati; phylum Actinomycetota; class Actinomycetes; order Kitasatosporales; family Streptomycetaceae; genus Kitasatospora; species Kitasatospora sp. NPDC001527. The sequence goes on from NZ_JBEPAM010000033.1 coordinate 55,198, forward strand.
GAACTCGACCGGATTAATCGGCGTCTTGCCCGACGGAGCGACGACCGGCGGCCGTCCGGCCCAACCGCAGCCCACCCGAGGAGCACAGGACCCGTGGAACACCCGGTCAGCCGCACCCTCGCCCTCCTCGAACTCCTCCAGGCCCGCCCCGGCCTCACCGGCGCCGAACTGGCCGCGCGCCTGGAGGTCGACGTCCGCACCGTGCGCCGGTACACGGCCCGGCTCGCCGAACTCGGCATCCCCGTCCGGGCCGAGCGGGGCCGGTACGGCGGCTACCGGCTGATGCCCGGATTCCGGCTGCCGCCGCTGATGTTCACCGGCGACGAGGCCGCCTCGGTGGTGCTCGGACTGCTGGCGGGCCGGCGCTCCGGGATGTCGGTGGGGGAACAGGCCGGGGAGTCGGCGCTCGCCAAGATCCAGCGGGTGCTTCCGCCGCAGCTGCGCGAGCAGGTCGCCGCCGTCGAGCAGACCCTCGGAGTGACCGCTCCACCCGCCGCCGGCCCCAGCCCGGCCGCCACCGCGCTCTTCGCACTGGCCGAGGCGGCCCGCCGCCGGCGTCGCGTCCGGCTCGACTACCGGGACCGCGCGGGCGCGGCCAGCGCGCGCGAGTTCGACCCGTACGGGCTGGTCTTCCACTCCGGCCGCTGGTACACCACCGGCCTCGACCACCGCAGCGGCGAGCAGCGGACCTTCCGGCTGGACCGGATCCGCTCCGTCGAACCGGGCGAGGCCGCCTTCGAACCACCCGCCGGCGTCGACCCGGTGCAGCGGGTGCTGGAGTCGCTCGCCTCGGTGCCGTGGACGCACGAGGTCGAGGTGGTCCTCACCACCACGCTCGCCGAGGCCCGCCGCCGCATCCCGCCCACCGCGGGCACGCTCACCGGGACGGAGGACGGGCGCGTCCTGTTCCGCGCGCGGGCCGAACGGCTCGACGGCATGGCCGTCCTGCTGGCCGGCCTCGGCTGGCCCTTCGCCGTCCGCCGTCCCGCCGCCCTCCGGGACGAACTGCGCGCCCTCGCCGCCCGCCTCACCGCCTGGAGCGAGGACTGAGGCACGGGGCGCCCCCGGACGCACGGCGGCGGGCCCCGGGGTGAGTGCACCACCGGGGCCCGCCGTGACGATCGGGCCGTGCGAACGGCCCGGTATCAGGCCTTCGGGCCGCCGTCCTGCTCCGCCGCCACCTTCCGCTTCACCTCGGCCATGTCCAGCTCGCGGGCCTGGCCGATCAGGTCCTCGAACACCGGCTCGGGCAGCGCGCCCGCCTGCGAGAAGACGAGCACTCCCTCACGGATGATCGCCAGCGTCGGGATCGACTGGATCCCGAAGGCCGACGCCAGCTCCTGCTGCGCCTCGGTGTCCACCTTCGCGAAGACCAGGTCCGGGTGGCGCTCCGCCGCCTTCTCGAAGACCGGCGCGAACTGGCGGCACGGGCCGCACCACTCCGCCCAGAAGTCGATGAAGACGAAATCCTTGCCGTCCGCGCCGGGGACGATCTCGTCGAAGTTCTCCTTGGTCAGCTCGACCGTGCTGCTCATGTCGCGATTCCTGCCCTTCCGGTGGTGGCGGTCAAGGCCATGTGCCCCCGACAACGGCTGCTGTCCGCGCGCTATTCCGCGGACCCTACCGTGCCGTCCGTTGAGCGGACGGCGGTCCCCGTCCGTACCGGAGGGTGTCCGGCACCGACGTGCACCCGCACCGACCGGGGAGCAGCCACCATGCGCACCACCCGCCGCACCGACGGTTCGACCGACGATCACACCGGCGGCCGGCGTCCCGCCCGCCGCCCCGGACGCTTCGCCGTGCTCGCCGCGTCCGGGCTGGCCGCGGCCGCCCTGGTGGCGGGCTGCGGCACCTCCGGCGGCGGCTCGCCCGCCACCCCGTCGCCCCCGGCCTCCGGCGCCCCGGCCTCGCCGGGCATGCCCGCCGCCGGCCTGCGGACCACCACCGACGCCCGCCTCGGCACCATCGTCACCGACGGCGCCGGCTACACCCTGTACCGCTTCGACCATGACAGCGCCGACCCGCCCACCACCACCTGCGACGGCGGCTGCGCGGCCCTGTGGCCGCCCGTTCCGGCCGACGGCACGACGGTCTCCGTCAGCGGTGTCGACGCCACGCTGGTCGGCACCGTCACCCGCGCGGACGGCAGCAAGCAGCTCACCCTCGCCGGCTGGCCGCTCTACCGCTACGCGCCCGACCACAAGCCCGGCGACACCAAGGGCCAGGGCGTCCAGGGCATCTGGTTCGCGGTGACCCCCAGCGGTGACCGGGCCGCCGCCGGCTCCGGTGGCTCGGGCGGCTACTGACCACCGCCGTCCGCCCGGTGGCGACCCTCGACCCGGAGGCACGCGTGCGCGAGGATGTGATGGTGACCGAGGAGCCTCCCGGTGGCGGCCGCCCGGCCGTCCGGGGCGCGCCGGCACCCGACGAGGAGCTGATGCGCGCGCTCTACCGCGAGCACGCCGGGCCGCTGCTCGGCTTCGTCCTCCACCTCGTCGCCGGCGACCGCCAGCGCGCCGAGGACGTCGTGCAGGAGACGCTGCTGCGCGCCTGGCGCAACCTCCACCGGCTGGACCCGGCGGCCGGGTCGCTGCGGCCCTGGCTGGCCACCGTCGCCCGCCGGATCGTCATCGACGAGCACCGCGCCGAACTCGCCCGCCCGCGCGAAGTGGACGCCGGCCCTCTGGAGTCGATGCCCGCCGAGGACGAACTCGACCGCGCGCTGCGGATGATGACGGTCGCTGACGCGCTCGGCGACCTCTCGGCCGCGCACCGCGAGGTCATCGTCGAGACCTACTTCAAGGGCCGCACCGCCGGCGAGGCCGCCGCCGAACTCGGCATCCCCGCCGGCACCGTGCGCTCCCGGGCGTACTACGCGCTGCGCGCGCTCAGGCTCGCGCTGGAGGAACGGGGAGTGACATCGTGACACCGTCCGAACCCGATCCCGCGCGGGCCGCGCACCTCGACGTCGGTGCCTACGTCCTCGGCGTCCTGGACCCGGCCGAACGCGCCGCCTTCGACGCCCACCTGGCCACCGGCTGCCCGCGCTGCGCCGCGGAACTCGCCGAACTCCGCCCCGTCGGGGCGCTGCTCGGCGAGTACGCGGCCGCCGCCGGTCCGGCCGACCCCGTCCCGCGACCGGACCCGGCCCTGCTCGACCGGCTGGTGGCGCAGGTCCGGGCGAGCCGCCGGCGCGGCCGGGTCCGGCGGCTGGTGCTGGTCGCCGCGGCGGCGGCGCTGACGATCGCCGGCCCGGCGGTGACCGCCGCCGTGATCACCGCCGACTCCACCCCCGGCGTGGTCGCCACCGCGAGCGCCCACCGGTTCACCGCGACCGACACCGCCACCGGCGCGCACGCCGTGGTCGGCGTGGACCCCGCCCCCTGGGGCAGCCGGGTCACCCTCGAACTCTCCGGTGTACCGGGGCCGCTGACCTGCGACCTCGTCGCGGTCTCCGCCACCGGCGGCCGGCAGACCGTGACCACCTGGAACGTCCCCGCCACCGGCTACGCCCCCGCCACCCCCCTCCACACCACCGGCGGCACCGCCTTCCCCCCCACCACCATCTCCCACTTCGAGATCCGCACCCTCGACACCAACACCCTCCTCCTCACCATCCCCACCACCTGACCCCCACCCCCCAACCGCCCGCCCGCCTCCGCACCTCGGCCCCACCCACCGACCGCCCTCACCCTGCGGCCACTTGAGGCCCGCCGAACCCCCTGCCTGCCCACACCCAGCCACCACACCGCCCGCCCTCCCCACACCGCCTGGCCACCCGCCGCCCCGCATCGGCTCGCACTCACGCCCTCCGCCCGCACCGGCCGCCGCCGCTGGGCGCTTCGGCGCTTCTTGTCGACGCGGGAAGCGGATGCGTGTGCGCTTGTCCCTGCGGTCCGGCCGTGGTCGGCGGAGTGGGAAGTCGATCTCGCCGACTTTCCACTCTCCGCGGCGGGCTGCTGGTGGTGCCCTGGGCGGGCATTCGTCTACGTGGCCCTCGGCCTGGCCGTGGTCGATGGAGGGAAGTCGGCCCCGCCGACCTTCCACTCCGCTAGCGCGTAGCGGCGGCGGCCATGCGGGCGAGGGCGTGGGCGCAGCGGCGGGCGAAGAGGTGTTGGGCGAGGGGGAGGAGGGGGCCGGCGAGGTGGGCGTACCAGCGTTGGGGGCGGCTGAACGCGTTGACGGTGAACCAGACCGCGCCGTCCGCCGCCAGCTCCACCGTGAAGGTCTCCTCGCCCACCGCGAGGTGGCCCCGGCGGGTGCCGTAGGTGAAGCCGTGGCGGTCGGGTCCGCCGCTGTCGACGGTGCTCCGCACCACCCGGCACGGGGCGCCGGCCCGCAGCGGGCCCAGGCCGATGGCGCAGTGGACGGGGACGCCGGCCGCGGCGCGGTCGGCCCCGGCGGTGATCCGGACGCCGGCCGCCCGGTGCATCCGCCAGTCGAGGACGGCGGCTCCGGCGGCGTCCAGGGCGGCGCGGCCGTGACCGACCACGGCACGGTGACGGAGGTGGCGGTAGCCGGCCGGCAGCGGGGCGTCGAGGTCGCTGCTCGCTCCGACCTCCGGGTAGTTGAGGTCGTTCACGGGGTGTACTCCCGGGTGGCCGGGGCGAGGCGGCGCCAGGCGAGGAGCGAGCACAGCGCGAAGCCGAGCGCGTTGCCGACGCCGTGGGTGGCGGCCATCCAGCCGAGGGTGGGGTGGGGGAGCCCGGAGGCCTCGCCGAGTGCCCACCACAGGGCGAGCAGCATGGTGACGGCGAGGACGGCCGCCGAGACCCCGAGCAGCACCGGCGTACTCCGCCCGCCCCCGCCCCCGCCGCGGACCCGCAGCTCGCGCCAGGTGAGCAGGCCGACCAGCCACATCCCGGCCGTCAGCACGGCGGCTCCCGCGAGTTCCGCCCAGTCGCCGACGAAGTAGGCGCCCAGGACCAGCAGGGTCCCGGCCGGCACGCTGAGCGCGGCCCACCGGGCGGCCGGACGGTCGGGGACGGCGCGGCACACCAGCCCGGCGACCAGGGCGGCGGTGAACCCGGCGTAGTGGAAGTGGGGGACGGTCAGGGCGAGGATGTCGAGGTCGAATCCGAGCAGCCGGTACCCGGAGCGCTCCGCGACCAGGGCGAGTCCGGCCACCGACGGCGCCGCCAGCGCGGTGAGCACGGCGATCTCGGGTGGCGCGAGGGAGCGGGTGCGGGCGAGCCGGAGCGGGGCGTGCGCGGCGAGGGCGAGTGTGCCGAGGGCGTAGAGCGCGGCACTGCCGATGGCGAGCGGGCCGCCGCGCGGCAGCCACAGCGAGAGCGCGCCGGGGACGGCGGCGAGCGGCCAGAGGCGGCGCAGCCGGGCGAGGGCGGGCTCGTCGATCAGCGCGAGGCCGAGCGGGATCACCGCGCCCATGCCGAGCAGGACCAGCAGGTCGACCAGTTCGGCGGTGCCTCGTCCCACGGCGGCCCCCACCTTCCTTGAACACGTTCAAACCACCCTTGCGCGCCGACTCTACGCGCAGGATTGAACGCGTTCAAGTTCCCCCTGGGTCTCGCCCCGGACCCTCTGCCCTGGTGTTCACCGGGGGTACGGCGCACCCTGGAGGAGTAACCGGACGAGGAGCGACCGCCGGAGGTGATCCGCCATGCAGACTCTTGTCGGTTGGCACATCGAGATGGAATTCCGGGAAGAGGGGCCGCGGACGGCCGCCGCCGCCCTGGTGCGGCTCGCGGACGGGACGGAGATGCGGGCGCACGGCTACGCGAGCCGTCACCCCTCCGACCCCGAGCAGCTGAGGGTGGGCGAGGAGATCGCGGCCGCGCGGGCGCTGAACGACCTCGCCTCGCAACTGCTGACCAAGGCCCACAACGAGATCCAGGCGGTCAGCCCGGTCCCGACCCACCCGCTGTCGTGACGCCGTCGGACGGCGCCGCCGGCCGGGCCGCCCACCGCTCGCGCATCCCGTTGATCTGTCCGCGCTGCGGCCGGGAGCAGCGGGTGGTGCCGGGCGGTCCGGGCCGGGCGGTCAAGGTGGTGCACGCCGACACGGGCCGGGAGGCCTGCGAGCCGGGGGACCTGGCCCACGCACCGGACGACGGCACGGCCTGAGCCCGGCCCCACCCCTCCCCACCACCCCGTCCCGCCCCGGCGGCCCCCGCCCCGTCCCGCCTCAGTTCGGGCAGTACGTGGCCGGCACCTGCCACTCCGGCCCGATCAGCCGCTGCTCCAGCTCGTTGAGCGTGATCCGGATGCCGACGGTCCCGGCCAGCCCGAGCCGCATCCGGCTGCGGGCCAGGGCCAGGAACGCCGCCAGCCCGTACTTGTTGATCAGCGACGTGCGGTAGCGGGCGGTGGCGTCCTCGTCGCAGACGGCGGCGCGGGCCGGGAGCTGACGCCCGGTCGGGCGCCCGTGCGCGTCGCACGGGCCCACCAGGACCTTGGGGTGGCGGCGGATCCGTTCGGCCTCGCCGGAGTGGGCGGGTGTCCAGATGCCGAGCGCGGTGCCGTCGGCGACCACCCAGATCTGTGAGCGGACCTGACGGCCGTCCTCGCCGAAGGTGGTGAGCAGGAGGTATCTGCTGTCGGCCAACTGGTCGGTTCGGTCGTGCACGGTGTCCTCCCTCTCCGTTGCGGCGGGTGGTCGCGGGCGGCGCGGCCTCCGTGGCCGCGCCCGTCGCCGGTGCCGTGGTGCTCGGTGGCCTGGTGCTCGGTGCCGTGGTGCTCGGTGCCGTGGTGCTCGGCGGCGCGGTGCCGTCCGGCGGCGTGCCGCCCGACGGGCGGGTGGCGCGCGCTGGCCCGGTGGAACTCGCCGGCGGTGGGCCTGGGGATCCGGGCGCCCTCGCCGTAGAGCCCACGGGACAGCCTCGCACGGGTGCGGTCAAGCACCCCGGCCGGGTGGGCCACTCCATTGTCGTCCACGGGGGCGGGCGGTTCGAGGGCGCGCGGCTGCTCGTGCGCGGTGAGCCGGTGCGGTTCGGCGGGTGCGAGCGGGGCGTGCACCTCCACGAACCCGCCGTGCGGCGGGCGCATGACGGTGCCGGTCTCGCGGCCGTGCCGCACCTTCTCCAGCTCCCGCCGCTGGAGGCCCGGGCACCGGCGCCCGGTGACGACGAAGACGGCCGCCGGGACGACGAGGAATCCCACCCGGACGGCGTAGGCGATGGTGTTCGGCCACAGGTGCAGGCGGGTGGCGATGAGGGTGCGGCCCCACGGGCCGACCTCCACCCGGGGAATCCAGCAGCCCGGGAACGGCGAACGGCCCGTCCGGTGTCGGGAAGACACCGGACGGGCCGCGGCGCACCGTCGCGAACCCCGCGGGGGTCAGTGCACGAGCACCGGCACCTCGTTGCCCTCCACCGCGTCGGCGTCCGCGCCCTTGCCGCCGCCGGAGCCCGGGTGGCCGGCGTTGATCAGGGTGAACGCGATCACGGACGCCAGCACCAGGATGCCGAAGGACCACCAGATCGCGGTCGAGAAGCCGTGCACCATGCCCCCGAACTGCACCGCCTTCGCGGCGGCCGGGGTGGTGGCCTCGGCCGCGTGGGCCACCAGCCAGGTGGTGGTGGCGCTGGCCGCGATGGTGTTCAGCAGCGCGGTGCCGATGGCGCCGCCGACCTGCTGCGAGGTGTTGACCATGGCCGACGCCACGCCCGCGTCGCGCGGCTGGACGCCGTGCGTGGCCAGGCTCATGGCCGGCATGAACGCGGTGCCCATGCCGAGGCCCATCAGGACCAGGCCGGGCAGGATCAGCGCCGGGTAGGAGGAGTCCAGGTCGATCTGGGTCAGGATGAGCATGCCGACCGAGGCGAGCAGGAAGCCGGGCGCCATCAGGTACCGCGCCGGGAGGCGGGTCATCAGGCGGGCGCCGATCTGGGTCGAGCCGGTGATCATGCCCGCCACCATGGGCAGGAAGGCCACGCCGGTCAGGACCGGGCTGTAGTCGAGCACGATCTGCAGGTAGTAGGTCAGGAACAGGAAGAGACCGAACATGCCGATCACGGCCAGGCCCAGCGACAGGTAGACCCCGCCGCGGTTGCGGTCCAGCACGACGCGCAGCGGCAGCAGCGGCGCCTTGACCTTCTGCTCGACCACGACGAACGCGGCCAGCAGCACGGCGGCGGCGATGAACAGGCCGATCGTCATGCCCGAGCTCCAGCCGTCCGACTCGGCCCGCGTGAAGGCGTAGACGAGGGCGACCAGACCGGTGGTGACCAGCAGCACGCCGGGTACGTCCAGGCGGTCGCGGTTGCGGCCCACGGCCGGCTCGCGGATCACCATCACCGCGCCCACGGCGGCGATCACGGCGAACGGGATGTTGACGAAGAAGGTCCAGCGCCAGTTCATGTACTCGGTCAGCAGACCGCCGAGGATCAGGCCGATCGCGCCGCCACCGCCGGCGATCGCGCCGTAGATGCCGAACGCCTTGGCGCGCTCCTTGGCCTCGGTGAACATCACGGCCAGCAGCGAGAGCGCGGCCGGGGCGAGCAGGGCGCCGAAGACGCCCTGGAGGGCACGGGCGCCGAGCAGCATCGCGGTGTTGGCGGCGGCGCCGCCCAGCGCGGAGGCGATCGCGAAGCCGGTGAGGCCGACCACGAAGGCCCGCTTGCGCCCCCACAGGTCGGCCACCCGGCCGCCGAAGAGCAGCAGACCGCCGAAGGCCAGCGCGTAGGCGGTGATCACCCACTGGCGGTTGCCGTCGGTGATGCCGAGGTCCTTCTGGGCGGACGGCAGCGCGATGTTCACGATGGTGGCGTCGAGGACGACCATCAGCTGCGCGAGGCCGATGAATATCAGGGCCTTCCAGCGCCTCGGATCGGGCTGGGTGGCGGGCAGGGCGTCGGTTCGTGGCATGGAGGTACTCACTTCGGGGAGCGGGGTGTGCGAAAGGGACGCGGGCAGGAGGCGGCGGCGGGCGCGCACGGGCGGCCGCACCGCGTCCCCGCGGTGAAGGTCTCGGTGTCGGGGTCACGCCGGTCGGCCGGCGCGGCTGATCAGCGGTGGATCAGCGTTGGGTCAGTGGTCGCCGTGGAAGTCCTCGAAGGTCGCGGCCCGGCCGGGCAGGACGGACGGGGCGGGTGCCCGCATGCCGTCCAGGAACAGTTGGAGGTGCCGGTGGACGAACCCTTCCAGGACGCGGCACCCGGTGCCCGGCAGCGGGCGGGTGAGCTGGCTCAGCGCGATGAACAGGTCGCCGTGGTCGACGTCCGGACGGGCCTCGCCCGCCGCCTTCGCCCGCTCCAGCAGGCCGCCGGCGACGGCCAGCAGGCGCTCGCGTGCCTCCGCCAGCTCCGGGTCGTTCCGGTCCACCCGGTCGGTGAGCATCGGGCACAGCGCGCCGACCTTCTCGTCGACCGTCTCGTGGGCGAACCGCTCCAGGGCGTCGAACGGGCCGGCGACCTCGGCGGCCGCGCGTTCGGCGATCGCCACGATGCGGTTCTTGACGAGCAGCGCGACCTCACGGATCAGTGCCGTCCTGGTGGGGAAGTTCCGGTAGAGCGTAGCGTTTCCGACGCCCGCCCGCTTCGCGATTTCGTCCAGCGGCGCGTCCGCGCCGTGCTCGACGAAGGCGTCCCGGGCCGCCAGGACGATCCGCTCGCGGTTGCGGCTGGCGTCCGCGCGCAGCCTGGGCGCACGGGCCGGCCCCGCGGTGCGGGTCGAACGGGGGGCGACGGTGGTCACGGGTGCACTCCTCCCGGGATACGGGTTCCGGGGAGTCACTCCCCGCTTAGTCCTACGAAGGGCTAAACGGGGAATCGCTCCCCGGAAATTTCGCGCCTCGGTGTGACCTGTGTCACATCCTCCCGGCGCCTCCGCTGAGCGCCGCCCGCGCCGCCGCCGCCACCGGCCGGCGCAGCGGGATCTCGAAGTGGACGGTGGCCACGCCGGGGCCGTGCTCGCCGGTCGGGCGGGCGTCGTAGACCTCCTCCGCGAGGCTGCGCCAGAACGGTTCGGCGCCGGGGACCGCGGTGTTGGTGTGCAGGTAGAGCCGCCGGTAGCCGCCCTCCGCGGCGGCGAACGCGCAGGCGCGGCGGACCAGCTCCCGGGCCAGCCCGTGCCGCCGGTGCTCGGCGCGGACGTAGACCCGGACGAGCTGCGCGGTGGTTCCGGACGGGTAGCGCCGGGCGATCTCGCGCGGATGCGGCGGGTGGGCCGGTCCGGTGGAGTGCAGCGCGGTGGTGGCCACCACCTCCTCGCCGTGCACGGCGACCAGCAGGGCGTGCCGGGGGTGGTCCAGGTAGTACCCCTGGAGGTCGACGACGTCGGCGTGCCAGTCGGGCACGTAGCCGTAGCCGAACTCGCGGTAGAAGGTGTCGAGGATCAGCCGGCGCGCGCCGGGCACGTCCTGCGGCAGCGCATGGCGGACGGCATAAGGGAGTTGACGGTCCATCAGAAAGCTCCGGCGAGGCTGGGGTGCGACGGGGGAGGGCAAGAGTACATGAAAACCACTTTCATCTGACGCAGCGACAAGCATGCGGTCCGGCGCGTTGAAAATGAAAACGAATCCCGTTACGGTCCTGATTGTCCGTCGAGTCCGCGGTCTCCGCGGTGGCCGTCGAGAGGAAGAGCCGTGGCGCATCTGCTGGTGGTCGAGAGCTGGGTCGGCTCCATGAGCCGGCTGTTGCCACGAGCGCTGGAGGAGGGCGGACACCGCTTCACCTTCCTCACCCGCGACCTGCACCACTACTTGCGGGCCGCCGCCCCCGCCGACGGTCCGCACCCGCTGCTCGCCGCCGGGAACATCCTCACCGCCGACACCAACGACCCGGACACGCTGCTCCCGTACGCCGAGCGGCTGCACGCGCTGCTCGGCTTCGACGGCGTGCTCTCCTCCTGCGACTACTACCTGCCGCAGGTCGCCCGGGTGGCCCGCAGGCTCGGCCTGCCCGGCCCGGAGCCGGAGGCCGTCGCCGCCGCCTGCCGCAAGGACCTCACCCGCCGCCGGCTCGCCGGGGCCGGCGTCCCCGGGCCCGCCCACGCGCTCTGCGCCGACCGGGAGCAGGCCCGCGCCGCCGCCCGGGCGATCGGCTACCCGCTGGTCGTCAAGCCGGTCGACCTGTGCGCCGGGATGTTCGTCCGAGCGGTCCGCGACGAGGACGAACTCCTCGCCGCGTTCGGGGCGTTGGACGCCTTCCCGGTCAACGCTCGCGGCCAGCGGCGGGAGCCGGCGGTGCTGCTGGAGGAACTGCTCACCGGACCGGAGGTCAGCGTCGAGACGGTCTCGGTGGACGGCGTCGCGCACGTCGTCGGGATCACCGACAAGAGCGTCGGCGGCGCGCCCGCCTTCATCGAGACCGGCCACATGTTCCCGGCCGCCCTGGACCCGGCCGAGGCCGAGGCCGCCGCCGGCACCGCGGTCGCCGCACTGGCCGCGCTCGGCCTCGACCGGGTCGTCGCGCACACCGAGGTCAAGCTCACCTCCGCCGGGCCCCGGGTGGTCGAGGTCAACCCGCGTCCGGCCGGCAACCGGATCACCGAGCTGGTCCGGCGGGTCACCGGGGTCGACCTGGCCGCCGCCGCCGTCGACCTCGCGCTCGGCCGCCGCCCCGACCTGACCGCCCGGCCGACCGGGACCGCCAGCGCCGCCATCGCCTTCCTGGTGCCCGGCGGCGGGCAGAGCGGCCTGCTGGCCGGCTTCGACGGGGAGGACGCGGTGCGGCGCGACCCGGCGGTGGTCGAGCTCGCCCTCGCCGCGGCCGGCCGCGAGGTGCGGCCCGCGACCAGCAACAACGAGTACCTCGGGCACGTCATGACCGCCGACGCCGGCGGGGCCGGGGCGCGCCGCAGCGCCGAGCGGCTGCTCGCCGGGCTCCGCCCCCGCCTCGCGGCCGCCGGCCGTCCGGCCGAGGCCATGGCGGTGTCCGCGTGAGCGCCACCCTCACCGAGGCCCCCACCGCGAGCGCCCCCGTCGGCAGTGCCCCCGTCGCGAGCGCCCTCACCGCGAGCGTCGGGGCCCCCGCCCGCTCCGTGCTCGACCAGATCACCGGGCGGGTCCGTACGGGGGCGTACGGGCCCGACCCGGCCTCCCTGCCGATCGCGCTCGCCTTCAGCACCGTCCAGGCCGTCCGGCACGGCGGACGCGCCCGCGGGTACCGCAACGAGGTGCTCAGCCTGCGCATCGGCTCCGCCGTCGGTTCCTGCGCCGTCGAACCCGGCGAACTCCCCGCCGACACGATCACCGACTGCGTCGGCGCCACCGTCGGCGAGCTGCTCGACCACCCGCTCGCCGCCGTCCGGGTCGCCGCCCTCGACGCCTACCTGGGCCACTGCCGCCCGCACGGACCGGTGCACGGCGCCCGGCGCTTCGGGCTGCCGGCGGGCTCCTCGCTCGCGAAGTCGCGGCTGCGCGCCTCCGCCGTGGTGGGGCTGCTGCCGCTCGCCGCCGTCCGCCGGGTGCTGGTCGTCGGCGTCGTCAACTCCCTCCTGGAGCAGCTCCGTTCGCACGGGGTCGAGTACCTGGCGTGCGACCTCAAGGGCGGCACCACCGAATGGGACGAGCCGGTGCACACCGACGCCCTCGCCCACCTCGACGACTGCGACGCGATCCTCGCCTCCGGCATGACCCTCGGCAACGGCTCCCTCGACCCGCTGCTCGCCCACGCCCGCGCCACCGGAAAGCCCCTGGTGCTGTTCGCGCAGACCGGCAGCGCCGTGCTGCCCCGGCTGCTCGGCCACGGCGTCACCGCCGTCAGCGCCGAGCCCTACCCCTTCTTCTGGCTCGACGGCGGTCCCTCCGTGCTCCACCTGTACGGGGGTGCGGCCCGGTGACCGCCCTGCTCGGCTCCGGCGCGGTGCTGGACACTCCGGTGCTCGGCAACCCGGCCCTGCTGCCGCTGCTCGGCGGCACCCCGCTGGCCCGGATCACCACCCCGCTCCCGCACCCGCACCCCGGCTTCTGGGCCAAGCTGGAGGGGCTGAGCGCCGGCGGCATGAAGGCCCGCCCGGCTGTCGCGATGCTCCGCGGCGCCCACGCCCGGGGCGAACTGCGGCCCGGAGCCACGGTGGTGGAGTCCACCTCGGGCACCATGGGCGTCGGCCTCGCCTTCGCCGGACAGGCCCTCGGCCACCCCGTCGTCCTGGTCGGCGACAACGAACTCGAGCCGTCCATGCGACAGCTGCTGCGCTCCTACGGTGCCCGGCTGGAGCTGGTCGAGCGGCCCGCCCGGCACGGCGGCTGGCAGGCCGCCCGGCTCGCCCGGGTGCGCGCCGTGCTCGACCGGCTGCCCGGCGCCTACTGGCCCGACCAGTACAACAACCCCGACAACGCGGCCGGTTACCGGGCGATGGCCCAGGAGATCACCGCCGACCTCGACCACCTGGACGTGCTGGTCTGCAGCGTCGGCACCGGCGGCCACAGCGCCGGCCTCGCCGAGGCGCTGCGCCGCCGCTGGCCCCGGCTGCGGATCATCGGCGTCGACTCGGTCGGCTCCACCATCTTCGGCCAGCCCGCCCGGTCCCGGCTGATGCGCGGCCTCGGCAGTTCCATCCACCCGCGCAACGTCGTCCACCACGCCTTCGACGAGGTGCACTGGGTCGGCCCGGCCGAGGCCGTCGACGCCTGCCGGCGCCTCGCCCGGGGCGCCTTCGTCAGCGGCGGCTGGTCCACCGGCGCGGTCGCCCTGGTCGCCGCCTGGGCCGCCCGCGCGCACCCGGACGCCGCCGTCGCCACCGTCTTCCCCGACGGCCCGCACCGCTACCTGGGCACCGTGTACGACGACGCGTTCTGCCGGCGGCACGGCCTGGACGCCGAACGGGCCGCGCCGCGCCCGACCGAGATCCCGCACCCGGCGGCCGTCGAGGTCACCGGCTGGGCCCGCTGCCGCACCGGCCGGACCGCGCCCGCCGCCGTCCCGGCGGTCACCGTCGCCGCCCGCCCCGAGGAGGACCGATGAGGCTCGACGTCCGCACCGTCCGGCTCCGCCTGGCCGAGCCGCTGCGTATCTCCCGCTCGGTGACCACCGAACGGGACGCCGTCCAACTCGCCCTCGCACACGGCGGGTTGACCGGCCACGGTGAGGTGGTCAGCAGCGTCCACCTGGCCCTGCCCACCGACCGGATCCTGCGCGGGCTCGACGCGTTGCGCCCCGCGCTGGAGGACGGCCCGGACCCTGAGCAGGCGCTCGCCGACCTGCGCGACGGCGCGGCCCCGTACGCGCCGCTGCCGGCCGGGGTGCTGGCCGCCGTCGAGGCCGCCCTGCTCGACCTGGTCGGCAAGCGGGCCGGTGAGCCCGTCCACCGGCTGCTCGGCCGGGCCGAACCGGTCGCCGCCGCCACCGCCCGCACCATCGGCATCGACCCGCCCGCCCGCGCCGCCGTGCAGGCCGCCCGGCTCGCCGACGCCGGGTTCACCGTGCTCAAGGTCAAGGCCGGCGCCGCCGACCCCGGCCTCGACCTGGCCCGCGTCCAGGCCGTCCACGAGGCCGCCCCGGCCGCCCGGCTGCTGCTCGACCCCAACGGAGCCTGGACCCCCGCCCAGGCCCTCCGGCTGCTGCCCGCCTTCGCCGCCACCGGCGTCGAGGCCGTCGAGCAGCCGATCCCCCCGGGCAGCCCCGACGCGCTCGCCGCCGTCGCCGAACGCTCGCCCGTCCCGGTGATCGCCGACGAGGACGCCGTCGACTACGAGGACGCCTGCCGGCTGGCCGGCCGGGTGCACGGCGTCAACCTCAAGCTCGCCAAGTGCGGCGGCGTCCACCAGGTACTGCGCATCGCCGAGGCCCTGCACGGCAGCGGCACCGAGCTGATGCTCGGCTGCCTGGCGGCCAGCTCCCTCGGCATCGCGCCCGCCGTCCACCTCGCCGACCGGGCCCGCTGGCTGGACCTCGACGGCCACCTGCTGCTCGCCCACGACCCCTGGCAGGGCATCGGCGGCGCCGACGGCACCGTCCGCACCCCGGACCGCGCCGGCCTCGGCGTGCTGCCCGCCGCGCGCACGGAGGCCGAGCCCCGGACGGTGGCCGGAGCCCGATGACGCACCGCCGCACGGCCGCCGGCCCGGACGCCGCCCGCCGCAACCTGCTCACCGACCGCCCGGAGCTCTACGAACTCCGCTTCCCCGACCCCGGGTTCACCGCCGCCCGGTGGGCCGAGTCGATGCTCCGGGAGCACGGCGCGGGCCCCGAGGTCCTGGACCTCGGCTGCGGCACCGGCCGCGACGCGGGCTGGCTGCACCGCACGGCCGGACGCACCGTCACCGGCCTGGACAGCTCCCCGGCGATGATCGCCCACGCCCGGACCCGCCACCCCGGCCCGTCCTACCACGTCGGCGACATGCGGGAGTTCACGCTGCCCGGGCGGTTCGACGCCGTGCTCTGCCTGGACAGCGCACTGCTCTACTGCCACACCAACGCCGACCTCGACGCCCTGTTCGGCCGGCTCCGCCACCACCTGCGCCCCGGCGGCCTGCTGGTCGCCGAGATGCGCAACGGCGCCTTCTTCCTCGGCCGCACCGAACTCCTCGACGCCGCACGGCTCGACAGCGTCACCCACGACGGCGTCACGCACACCTCGCGCACCGTGCTGTGGATCGACCACGCCGCCCAACTCCTGCGCCGCACCCGTAGTTGGGCCGCCGACGACGGCAGCCCGCCGGTCGAGCAGCACTCCGCCTGGCGGCTGCTCTTCCCCCAGGAGCTGCGCCACCTGCTCGCCGTCCACGGCTTCACCGTCCTCGCCCTCCACGACCGGCCCGGCCCGCGCACCGACCCGCCCTGGACGGACGGCGACCGGCCCGCCGCCACCGCCGACGGCGACCGCCTCCACCTCGTCGCCCGCCTCGCCCCCGCCGCCTGACGGCGGAGCGATCCGGGGCAGAACCTGGCCCCGACCGCCCCGGGCGCGGGCCGGGACGGCTTCGGCGGTGTCCCGGTGCCCCGGGCAGGAGGGGGCGTGGCACCTCCGCGAACCGGCGGACACGGCCTAGGCTGAAGTCGCCCGGGCGGCCGGACGGCCGTGGGAGTCGGGAGGGGCCCGGCAGCCGGGGTCTCGGAGGTGGTCGCGATGGTCAGCGGTGGGACGACGGCCGAGGTGCGCTGCGTGGCGGCCGTCCCGTGCTGGGTCAGCCTGATGGCGCGCGACCTCGACACGGCCAAGGCCTTCTACGGGCCGCTGCTGGGCTGGGAGTTCGAGCCGGGGCCGGACCGTTTCGGCCCGTACGTGCACGCCGTGGCCGGCGGCGAGGCGGTGGCCGGACTGGGCGTGGCGAGCGGTGGCTGGGGCATGCCCGTCGCCTGGACCAGCTACTTCGGCACGGAGAACGCGGACGCCGCCGCCGACGCGGTCCGCGAGCGGGGCGCGACGCTCGCGGTGGGCCCGCTCTCCTTCGACGCCGGCCGGGTGGCGTTCGCCGCGGACCCCCTGGGCGCGGTGTTCGGCATCTGGGAGGGCCCGCTGGGCCGTGCCCGGCGGCTGGACCTCCTGGGCGCGCCGGTCTGGATCGAGCTGCGCACCCCGGACCCGTTCGCGGCCGCGCTCTTCTACGGCGAGGTGTTCCGCTGGGACGGCCGGGACCCGGAGCGGTTCGAGGTCCGCTGGGAGCACGACCGGGTGGTGCTGCGGGCCGAGGGGCGCAGCGTGGCCGCGCTCGCCAGGGAACAGGCGACCGGCCCGGCGGGGATGCCGCCGCACTGGGAGGTGTCGTTCTCGGTGCCGGACACCGACGCGGCGCTGGCCAGGGCGGAGCAGCTCGGTGGCAGCGCGCTGGGCCCGGCCTTCGACTCGCCGTACGGGCGGGTCGCCCGGCTGCAGGACCCGGAGGGCGGCCGTTTCGCGGTGATCAGCGCCAAGCCCTGATCGCCACGGCCCTACGGCCCGGCCTCGGCGATCTCCGCCCGATCGGCCCGCAGCCGTTCGGCGAGCGCGGTCCGGGCGGCGGCGGGGAGGGCCTTGCGGGCGGCGGGGAACAGCTGCTCCTCCTCGGCCGCCAGGTGCCGGCGCAGCAGCTCGGCCAGCCCGCGCAGCAGGGTGTCCGGCGCGGGGTCGCCCGGCGCCAGGGCCTGGAGGTCGGCGAGGTACTGGCCGATCGCGAGGTGGTCGTGGATGCACCGGAACACCAGCGCGCCGCCGTCCGGCACGTCGTGCTGGACGACCGGGAACAGGTGTTCCTCCTCCGCCGCGCAGTGGCTGAACAGCAGGTCGGTGAGCCGCTCGATCAGCTGCTCCCGGCCCGCTCCGCCGTCCCGGCCGGACTCCCCGGGGCGGGCCGGGGCGGCCTCGATCCGGGCGAGCAGGTCCTCCACCGCGCGGTGCTCCGCGGTGAACTCGCCGAGGATGTCCGGCTTGCGGCTCATGGCGCGCCCGCCTCTCCCGTCCGCTTCGGTTTCGGCTCCCCCCGACACCTCCAGTATCCGGCGCCGCCCCGGTCACCCGGGCGCCGCGGCGGGGGAGAAGGCTCCCGGGAGCCGCCCGGGAGCCGCTCCCGCCGGGCGGCGCCGCAGGTCAGGGGCGGTTCCGGCTCAGGGGCGGTACCGGCGTCCGGTGAGCGCGAGCATCCGGGTCTGGGCGTCGGCGTCCTCCGCCACCGGCAGCGGCGGGTCGAACAGCCCGCTGCCGGAGAGGTCCCCGTAGCCGGTGTACTCGGCGAGCGCGAAGTCCACCAGGCCCTCCGGCAGCCGGGTGAGCCGGCCGGTGCCCTCGGCGAGGTCCCAGGTGTGCACGACGGCGTCGGCGGTGAGCTGGTCCAGGTAGTACTGCCCGGAGACGTCGCCGAAGGACAGGTGCACGGTGAGGTCGGCGGCTCCGGGGACGGCGAAGGCGCCGCGGGCGGCGTCCGCGGCGGCGCTCCAGGCGCCGACCGGGTCGTCGCCGAGGACGTCGCCGTCGAAGCGGCCGCCCACCTCGGCGATGGTGGCGCCCATCAGCAGTTCGGGGACCCAGAGCTGCTCGCCGGTGAGGTGGTTGACCAGGTCCCGCACGGTCCAGTCGGCGCAGGGGGTGGGCGCGTCCCACTGGTCGGGCGTGACCAGCCTCACCCGTTCGGTGAAGGCGGCGAGGGCCTCGGGGTACGGGGTGCCCTTCCGCTCCGTCCGTCGGTGTTGGTTGCGGTGTGCCATGCCCTGAGCGTGCCCTGCCCCACGCCGTCGTACGCAGGTCCAGACCACTACTGACCCGGCCACGCCAAAATCTCACGTCCGGCCAGTTGTTCAAATTCAAACTTGCAGGTACGGTCAAACAACCCCGCTGGTTCGAATTTGAACAAATCGGTCCAGCATCGACGAACCCCCCTTTTTTCGATGGAGACGCGCATGCCGAGCAGCAGCCCGAGCACGACCGCCCCCACCAACCACGCCGCCGCGGCGACGGTCCCCGGATCCGCGGCCACCTCCCCGCACGCCTACGACACCGGCCTCCTGCTGCTGCGGGTGGCCCTCGGTCTCACCATGGCCGCGCACGGCAGCCAGAAGCTCTTCGGCTGGTTCGGCGGCGGCGGGATCGACGGCACCTCCGCGTTCTTCGGCGCGAAGGGCTACCCGGCGCCCAAGTTCATGGCCGTCGTGGCCGGCCTCACCGAGACCGGCGGCGGACTGGCGCTCGCCGTCGGCGTGCTGGCGCCGCTGGCCGCCGCCGCGATCCTGGGCACCATGCTCAACGCCCTCGCCGTCACCTGGAGCGGCAGCTTCTTCGCCATGAAGGGCGGCAGCGAGTACGAGCTGCTGCTGATCGCCGCCGCGGCGGCGCTCGCGCTGACCGGCCCCGGCCGCTACGCCGTGGACCGCTACCTGCCGGTGGTGCGCTCGCACCGGCTGTCGTACGGCGCGGCCGCCGTCCTGCTCGCCCTGGTCACCGCGGGTGCGGTGCTCCTGGCCCGCGCCTGACGCGCCGATCGCGGCGGCCGTCCCCGCCGCCGGAACACCCAGAGGCCGCCGGTCGACCGACCGGCGGCCTCTGCCGTTCTGCGGTCATTCGGTGAAGTTCCTGTGGGGAAGCGGCAGTTGTCCGTTCCGAGGGTTCCTCGGTCATGTGATGTATGCCATTGTACATGTCACACTCCCCACCGGTGCTCGACGGCACCGCCCCAATGGCGCCGTCGCAACGGTCCTCACCATTCCCACCGGCCGCGCCCCCACGCGGCCGACGAAGGCCCGGAGGCCCCCACGTGAGTACCGCACGTCCCTTGCACCAACGTCCCCACGTCGCGAGGTTGTTGACGCTCCTCCTCGCGATGTTCGTGGCGGTCGGACTGTTCGCCCCGAGCGCTCAGGCCGACCCCGCCCCGGCTTCGCCGCCCTCCGGCGGAGGCTCGCCCGCGACCTCGGCCGGGCCCGCCGGGCTGGCCCCGCAGCCCGCGATCGGTGACACGCCGGACGCCCACGGCGAGAAGAAGCCGGTCGCGGCCCGTGACCGCGCCCCGTTCTCGACCGCGGACCCCGCGCGCGCCGAGCGTCTGTCGAAGGCGGAACAGCAGGCCGAGCAGAAGGCCGAGCTGGCCAAGGCCTTCGGCGAGAGCGCCCCCATGGCTCTCGCCGAACAGCCCTGCAACATCCCGGACTTCAGCCGCACCGGCGGTGCTCTCGTGCAGGCCGTCAAGGCGGCCGACATCGGCTGCATCAACAGCCTGTTCACCCTGACCGGCGGGGACGCCAACGGAACCTTCCGCGAGTCCCAGATGGTCACGGTGGCGGACGCCCTGCGCGACAACGCCGCGAACTACCCGGGTGACAACTCCACCTCCACCGCTCAGCTGGTGCTGTTCCTGCGGGCCGGCTACTACGTGCAGTGGTACCACGCCTCCGACGTGGGCACCTACGGCACCGCCCTGCAGACCTCGATCCGCGGCGCGCTGGACACCTTCTTCAACAACGCGCACTCCCGTGACGTCACCGCGGCCAACGCGGGCACGCTGGGCGAGGCGGTCATCCTGATCGACAGCGCGCAGGAGAACGTCCGCTACCTGCCGGAGGTCAAGCGCCTGCTGGGCGCCTACGACGCCGCCACCCACAACCCGGCGAACATGGGCAACGCGCTCAACGGCGTGTTCACCGTGCTGTGGCGCGGCCACCAGGCGAAGGGCTTCGTCGAGGCGGTGCAGGCCGACCCGAGCGTGCTCGACTCGCTCTCCGCCTTCGCCAACGCCAACAGCGCCCTGCTGGGCGGCGACTACACCTTCCTGGTCTACAACGCGACCCGCGAGCTGGGCCGTTTCGTGCAGTACGAGGCGCTGCGACCCAAGGTCACCCCGCTGCTGAAGGGCCTGGCCGACCACTCCTCGCCGAGCGACCGCACCGCGTACCAGTGGGCCGCCGTCGCCGAGATGGCCGAGGCCTACGACCCGGGAACCTGCTCCACCTACGGCACCTGTGACGCCCCGGCCCGGCTCCGGGCGGCCGTCCTGACCGTCGACCACGCCTGCAGCCCGAGCATCCGCGTCCGCGCCCAGAAGCTGGACGCCGCGCAGCTGGAGACGACCTGCTCCAGCCTCAACGGCCAGGACGCCTTCTTCCACTCGGTGGCCAAGGACGGCGGCCCCGTCGCCGACGACCAGAACACCACCATCGAGGTCGTGGTCTTCCACACCCGCTTCGACTACGTGGTGTTCGCCGCCGGCATCTTCGGCATCGACACCAACAACGGCGGCATGTACCTGGAGGGCAAGCCGGGCGAGGCCGGCAACCAGCCGCGCTTCCTCGCCTACGAGGCCGACTGGGCCCTCCCGGACTTCCAGATCTGGAACCTCAACCACGAGTACACCCACTACCTCGACGGCCGGTTCAACATGTACGGCGACTTCGACGCCGGCATGACCACCCCGACCATCTGGTGGGTCGAGGGCTTCGCCGAGTACGTCTCCTACTCCTACCGCAACGAGACCTACGACGCGGCGATCACCGCCGCGGGCCTTCACACCTACCGGCTCTCCGACCTCTTCGACACCGCGTACGGCGACCAGGAGCGCGTCTACCGCTGGGGCTACCTGGCCGTCCGCTACATGCTGGAGCAGCACCGCGCCGACCTGGACGCCGTGCTCGCCAAGTACCGCGCCGGTGACTGGGAGGGCGCCCGCACCATCCTCAAGCAGACCATCGGCACCCGCTACGACGCCGACTTCGACAGCTGGCTGACCAAGTGCGCGGCCGGCGCCTGCGCCGGCGGCACCAACCCCGGCGGCAACCAGGCGCCCACCGCGGCCTTCACCGCCGCGGTCAACGGCCTGGGCGTCTCCTTCACCAGCACCTCCACCGACCAGGACGGCACGATCGCCTCCTACGCCTGGGACTTCGGCGACGGCACCACCGCCACCACCGCCAACCCGGCCAAGACGTACGCCAAGGCCGGCAGCTACACCGTCACCCTCACGGTGACCGACGACAAGGGCTCCACCGCGAGCGCCCGGCAGGATGTCGCCGTCGGCGCCGGCGGCGGCGACGGGTCGGAGTGCACCGCCACCGACACCCGCCTGCTGGACAAGAACTGCACGCGCAGCAACGCGGCGGCGACCGCCGGCAACTACGCGCACTTCTACCTGCTCCTCCCGGCCGGGGTGACGCAGCTGAAGCTCACCAGCACGGGCGGCACCGGCAACGGCGACCTGTACTACAACGGCGACGGCTGGGCGTACACCGACGCCTTCACCGCCAAGTCCGCCGACCCGAACGGCAACAACGAGACCCTGACCATCACCAACCCGCCCGCCGGCTACGTCTTCCTGAGCCTCTACGCCCCGCAGGGCTTCTCCGGCGCGACCGTCAAGGCCGAGTACTGACCGAGGAGTTGTGACCCGACAGCACTGACCGAGGGCCCCGGCGGAGTTACCGCCGGGGCCCTCCCCGTCACTGCCCGATCCGCACCAGGGCGAGCGTGATGTTGTCCGGCCCGCCGGCCTCGATCGCCGCCTTCCAGAGCTCGAACGCCGTCCGCCCGTCGGCCCGTTGGGACTCCGCGGGCGGACGCGCGAGCAGCGCCGACAGCTCCTCCTCCGGCACCGCGTCGGTCAGCCCGTCGCTGCACACCAGGTACCGGTCGCCGACGGCCAGCGGCGCGCTGCGGACGTGCGGCTCGACGAAGGTCAGCCCGAGCGAGCCGCCGAGGGTCTGGGTGACCACCGAGGTGGTGCGCCGCCCGGGCGGCAGCGGCGGGCTGTCGTCCACGCTGATCCGGTGCAGCGAGCCGTCCCCGATGCGGTAGACGCGGCTGTCGCCGATGTTGAAGACCACGGCCCGGTCCGCGAGCAGGACCAGGCCCGCCACCGTGGTGCCCATCGCGGCCAGCCCCGGATCCCCGCCGGCGGCCGCGTAGACGTCCCGGTTGCAGGTCTGCAGGGCGTCCCGGACGCTCTCCTCGCCGTCGAGCCCCGGCCCGGCCGCCGCCAGCCGCCGGGCGACCAGGGAGCTGGCGACCTCGCCGCCGGGATGGCCGCCGAGCCCGTCGGCGACCGCGACCACGCACGGCGGGCCGAGCGGGAAGAGCAGGGTCTGCGGGTTGGTGGTGACGGTCGCGCAGAGCGTCCACGGCCCGACGGTGAGGCTGTCCTCGTTCTGTCCGCGCACCAGGCCCTCGTGGCTCAGCGCGCTCACCGCGATGTACTCCGCCATCGGTTCGCCGCCCTTCGGGTGCTCCGGCCGACCGCTCCCGGCTCCTCCCATTGTCCCGCGCGGGCACCCGGCCGACCCGTCGGCGTCCCACCGGCGGGCGGACGCCGAACGGTATTGCACTGATCGATCCAAAACGGCTACGGTGCTGACATGGCGAGACCGCGCACCTTCGACGAGGACCGGGCGCTGGACGCGGCGATGCGCGCGTTCTGGGCCAACGGCTACGAGGCCACCTCGACCCAGGACCTCTGCGAGGCGACGGGTCTGGGGCGGAGCAGCATCTACAACACGTTCAGCAGCAAGCGCGACCTGTTCCGCCGGTCGCTGGACCGCTACAACGAGCTGATGACCGTCCCGCAGGTCGCCCTGCTGGAGGATCCGGAACTGCCCCCGCTGGAGCGGGTCCGGCTGCTGCTCGCACGGGTCGTCGACGGGGAGTTCGAGAACCGCCCGCAGGGGCGCAGTCTCGGCTGCCTGACCGTGAACACCGTCGTCGAGCTCGCCGGGCGCGACCCGGAGGCGGCCGGGGTGCTGGAGCAGGACCAGGAGGTGCGGCTCGCCGCGCTGTCCGCCGCCATCGGGGCCGGGCAGCGCGCCGGGGAGATCGCCGCGCGCCGGGAGGCGGGCGAGCTGGCCCGCTTCGTGAACGCGGTGATCGCCGGGATGCGGGTCGCGGCCAAGGGCGGGGCCGACCGGGCCGCCGTCGAGGCCATCGCCGCCACCGCGGTGGACGCGCTCACGCCCTGATCTTCGAGCGGTCTGACCTTCAAGAGGTCTGATCTTCGAGCGCCCCGGCCTTCGGGGGGCCTGCCCGCCCGTCGGCCCGGCCGGCCGCTCGGGCGCTCTCGCCTGCCCTTGTTTTGAACCGATCCATCCAAAACTATCGGGGGAGCACTCCCATGCCACGTGCCGTGTACGTCCTCGCCCTCGGCATCTTCGCGATGGTGACCAGCGAGTTCGCCGTCGCCGGGCTGATGCCGCAGCTGGCGCAGGGCCTCGACGCGACCGTCCCGCAGATCGGCTACCTGATCACCGCCTTCTCCGTCGCGATGTCCTTCGGCGGGCCCTTCCTCACTATCACGCTCCTGAGGGTGCGTCAGAAATACGCGCTGATGCTGCTGTT
Source organism: Kitasatospora sp. NPDC001527 (assembly GCF_040298605.1). NCBI lineage: Bacteria > Bacillati > Actinomycetota > Actinomycetes > Kitasatosporales > Streptomycetaceae > Kitasatospora > Kitasatospora sp. NPDC001527. The sequence continues at coordinate 78,817 of NZ_JBEPAM010000033.1, forward strand.
CGCCGTCTTCCTGGTCGGCAACGTGCTCGCCGCGACCGCCACCGGCTACCCGGTCATGCTGGTGGCCCGGGTGGTCTGCGGGATCGCCGCGCAGGCCTTCTTCGGCATCTCGATCTCGCTCTGCGCCCAGCTGGCCCGCCCCGAGCTGCGCGGCCGGGCGATCGCCGTACTGATGAACGGCCTGATGCTCGGCACCCTGCTGGGCCTGCCGCTGGCGACCGTCATCGGTGAGCGCCTCGGCTGGCGGGCGGCGTTCTGGGCGATCGCCGTGCTCACCGTGCTGGTCGCCCTGGCCACCCTCGCCGGGGTGCCGGACGCCGACCACGCCGAGGGCGGCGGCTCGCTGCGCGCCGAGCTGGGCGCGCTGCGCAACCGGCGGCTCTGGCTGGCCTTCGCCACCAGCACCCTGATCATCGGCGCGACCTTCTCGCTGTTCAGCTACGTCAACCCGGTCCTGACCGAGATCACCGGCTTCTCCGTCGGTTCCGTCCCGCTGCTGCTCGTCGCCTACGGAGCGGCGACCGTGATCGGCAACACCGTGGTCGGCCGGCTCGCCGACCGGTACGCGCTGCCGGTGCTCGCCGTCGGCCTGGCGCTGAACACCGTCTTCCTGGCCGGCCTCGCGCTCTTCGCCCAGCTCCGGGTGCCGGCGGTCGCCCTGCTGCTCGGGGTCGGCCTGGTCGGCGTCACCATGAACCCGGCGATGGCCTCGCGGGTGCAGCGGATCGGCAACGCCCGCCCGCTGGTGAACACCGTCCACAACTCCTTCATCACGCTGGGTGTCATCCTCAGCTCCCTGCTCGGCGGGCTCGCCATCGACGCCTGGGGCCTGCGCGCCGTGCTCTGGCTCGGGGTCGCGATGGCGCTCGCGGGCCTGCTGACCCTGCTCCCGGACGCCCTGCGGGCCCGTCGTGCGGTCTCGGACCAGAAGTCGGGCGCGGAGGGGAATAACACCCGGGTGGCGGATGCTAAGGTCGTTGAAACTTTGACGATCGGATCCTGAGCCGGGTTTCCCTGCGGGATTCAGCCTGGAGCGTGGTGAGCAACATGCAGTTCGGAATCTTCACCGTCGGCGACGTCACCCCCGACCCGACCACCGGCCGCACCCCGACCGAGCACGAGCGGATCAAGGCGACCGTGGCCATCGCTCGCAAGGCCGAGGAGGTCGGCCTGGACGTCTTCGCGACCGGCGAGCACCACAACCCGCCGTTCGTGCCGTCCTCGCCGACCACCCTGCTCGGCTACATCGCCGCGCAGACCGACCGCATCATCCTGTCCACCTCGACCACGCTGATCACCACCAACGACCCGGTGAAGATCGCCGAGGACTACGCGGTGCTCCAGCACCTCGCCGACGGCCGGGTGGACCTCATGATGGGCCGCGGCAACACCGGCCCGGTCTACCCGTGGTTCGGCAAGGACATCCGCCAGGGCATCCCGCTCGCGATCGAGAACTACGCGCTGCTGCACCAGCTGTGGCGCGAGGACGTGGTCGACTGGTCGGGCCGCTTCCGCACCCCGCTGCAGTCCTTCACCGCCACCCCGCGCCCGCTCGACGGCGTCCCGCCGTTCGTCTGGCACGGCTCGATCCGCAGCCCCGAGATCGCCGAGCAGGCCGCCTACTACGGCGACGGCTTCTTCGCGAACAACATCTTCTGGCCCAAGGAGCACTTCAAGAAGCTGATCAACCTCTACCGCGAGCGCTTCGCCCACTACGGGCACGGCACCCCCGAGCAGGCCGTCGTCGGCCTCGGCGGCCAGGTGTTCATGCGCAAGAACTCGCAGGACGCGGTGCGCGAGTTCCGCCCGTACTTCGACAACGCGCCGGTGTACGGACACGGGCCGTCCATGGAGGAGTTCACCGAGCAGACCCCGCTCACCGTCGGCAGCCCGCAGGAGGTCATCGAGAAGACCCTGACCTTCCGCGAGACCTTCGGCGACTACCAGCGCCAGCTGTTCCTGATGGACCACGCCGGCCTGCCGCTGAAGACCGTGCTGGAGCAGCTGGACCTGCTCGGCGAGGAGGTCGTGCCGGTGCTGCGCGAGGAGTTCGCCAAGGGCCGCCCGGCCGGCGTCCCGGACGCGCCGACCCACGCCTCGCTGGTCGAGGCCGACCGCGCCCGCCGGGAGCAGGAGCAGCACACCGAGGAGAACGTGGAGGTGGCCAAGTGACCGCGTACCGACTGGTCGTGATCAGCGCCGGCCTGAGCAAGCCGTCCTCGACGCGCCTGCTCGCCGACCGGCTCGCCGACGCGACGGTCCGCCGGCTCGCCCGGGACGGGCGCGAGACGGAGGTGACGGTGATCGAACTGCGCGACCTCGCCACCGACATCGCGCACAACTTCGTCACCGGCTTCCCCGGCGCCGCGCTGCGCGAGGCGATCGAGGCGGTCACCCGCGCCGACGGGCTGATCACCGTGACGCCGATCTTCGCCGCCTCCTACAGCGGACTGTTCAAGTCGTTCTTCGACGTGCTCGACCCCGACGTGCTCACCGGCAAGCCGGTGCTGATCGCCGCCACCGGCGGCACGCCCCGGCACTCGCTGGCGCTGGAGCACGCGGTGCGGCCGCTGTTCAGCTACCTGCGCTCGGTGGTCGTCCCGACCTCGGTCTACGCGGCCACCGACGACTGGGGCACCACGGGGGACCGGCTCACCGACGGGCTTCCGGGCCGGATCGACCGGGCGGCCGGCGAACTCGCCGGGCTGCTCGCCGGCCGCGCCCCCAGCGGGCCGGCGGCGGACGGCGGGTCCGAGGAGGAGACGGTGGTCCCGTTCGCCGAGCAGCTGGCGGCCCTGCGGGTCTGACGGCGGCGGCGCGGGCACGCACGCACACGAGAAGGGGCGGACCCGGGAGACCGGGGCCGCCCCTTCTCGCGCGCTCAGCCCACCCGGGCGTCGTAGGAGGCCCGGGCCGCCGCGATCTCGCGCTGGTGCGTCTCGGTCCAGGCGACCAGCGAGCGGACGGTCTCGTGCAGGGTCCGCCCGAGCGGCGTCAGCGCGTAGTCGACCCGGGGCGGCACCACCGGGTGCACCGTCCGCTCGACCAGGCCGTCGCGCTCCAGCTGCCGCAGCGTGACGGTCAGCATCCGCTGGCTGACCCCGTCGATCTCCCGCCGCAGCTCGGTGAAGCGCAGCGAACCGCGGTCCAGCAGGGCGATCACCAGCAGCGACCACTTGTCGGCGATCCGGTCGAGGATCTGCCGGACCTCGCAGTCCTCCCGGGTGTCCCACTGGAGAACGTCGTAGTCGTCCCCGGTATCCGCGCAGTGCGTCGGTGACTTCGAAGTGCCTTCTTCCATGGTTCCTGATGCTGCCTCAGGATGGCTGGTGGTTACAAGAGGGAACCGACCGGACGAAGGGGAACCGCCCCGTCCGGCCTCCCCGCCCCCCGCGCACTCCCAGGAGACCTCCGTGTCCGCCTCCCCAGCCGTGCCCTCGGCCGTGCCCGAAACCGGCACGCCCGCCCGTCCCCCCGCGGCTCCACCGCCGCCCCCGTCGCCGTCCGACCGCCTCACCGGCCGCGAGACCGCCGTGCTCCTCGTCCTGTGCGGCGCGATCTTCCTGGAGGGCATCGACGTCGCGATGCTCAACGTGGCGCTCCCCTCGATCCGCGCCGACCTCGGCATGGACACCGGCTCGCTCAGCTGGGTGCTGAGCGCCTACGTGCTCGGCTACGGCGGCTTCATGCTGCTCGGCGGCCGCACCGCCGACCTGCTCGGACGCCGCCGGACCTTCCTGTTCTGGCTCACCGTCTTCGTCCTCTTCTCCGGACTCGGCGGCCTCGCCGGCGCCCCCTGGGTGCTCGTCCTGGCCCGCTTCGCCACCGGCCTCGCGGCCGCCTTCATGACCCCGGCCGGCCTGGCGATCATCACCACCGCCTTCGCCGAGGGCCCGCGCCGCAACCGCGCGCTGCTGCTCTACGCGGGCACCGCGGCCGCCGGCTTCTCGCTCGGCCTGGTGGCCGGCGGCCTGCTCACCGCGGTCGGCTGGCGCTGGGTCTTCTTCGCCCCGGTGCTGCTGGCCGGCGCCCTGCTGCTCGCCGCCCTGCCGCTGCTCCCGCGCGACCAACCACCCGCCCGCCGTCCCGGCGAGCGCTTCGACCTGGCCGGCGCCGCCACCGCCACCGGCGCGATGCTGCTGCTGGTCCACGCGGTGGTGCGGATCGGCGAACCGGACGCCGCCCTCGGCCCGACCCTCGCCGAGGCGGCCGGCGGACTGGCCCTGCTGGCCCTCTTCGCCGCCGTCGAACGGCGCTCCGCCGCGCCGCTGGTCCGCCTCGGCCTGCTGCGCTCCGGCCCGCTGCTGCGCGCGAACCTCGGCGCGCTGCTGTTCGCCGGCTCCTTCTTCGGCTTCCAGTTCACCGTCACCCTCTACCTGCAGGACCTGCGCGGCTGGACCCCGCTGCAGACCGGCCTCGCGCTGCTCGCCGTCGGCGTGGACGCGGTGCTCGCGCCGACCCTCACACCCCGGCTGGTGGAGCGGTTCGGCACCGTCCGGGTGATCCTCGGCGGCTTCTGCCTGGCGGTGGTGTCCTACGCGCTGTTCCTGCCGGCCGGCCCGGACTGGAGCTATCCGATGATGTTCCCGACCATGATCCTCACCGGTCTGGCCTTCGCCCTCGCCTACGGGCCGCTGACCATCGCCGCCACCGACGGCGTCGCGGAGGAGGAGCAGGGCCTGGCCGGCGGGTTGCTCAACACCGCCTTCCAGTTCGGCGCGGCGCTCGGCCTCTCCGCGGTCACCGCCGTCCACCTGGCCGCCACCGGCGCGGGGCGCCCCGGCATGGACGGCTTCCGGGCCGCCCTGGTGGTCCCGGTCGCGGCGGTCGCCCTCGGCGCGCTGGTCACCGCCCTCGGTCTGCGCCGCCGCGGCGCGCCGTCCTGACCGTCCGCCGCCGCGCCCCCCACCCGGGCGGCCCCTCACCGGTCCGCCCGGGTGGGGGGCCGCCCGCTGCCGTCCTGCTGCTCCGCCCGGCCTGCCTCCCGTGCCGAAATGCCAGCTCTGGGGTGTAATCGTACGGATGATCAGACCCCGTTGACCGGAGTCCGCCGATGCCGCAGCCCGTCCTCACCCCGCTCACCAGCGCCGCGATCTTCCTCGTCCTCACCATCGACCCCGGCGGCGAACCCGCCGTCCGGGCGCTCCTGCCCGACCTGGCCGGCCTGCGCCGCGCGGTCGGCTTCCGCGCCCCCGACGCCGGCCTGACCTGTGTCACCGGCATCGGCTCGGACGCCTGGGACCGGCTCTTCGACGGTCCCCGCCCGGCCGGGCTGCACCCCTTCCGGGAGATCGCCGGCGCCCGGCACCGGGCCCCGGCCACCCCCGGCGACCTGCTGTTCCACCTGCGCGCCGCCCGGATGGACCTCTGCTTCGAGCTGGCGGGCCAGCTCACCAACCGCCTCGCCGGGGCCGCCACCGTGGTCGACGCCGTGCACGGCTTCCGCTACTTCGACGACCGCGACCTCCTGGGCTTCGTCGACGGCACCGAGAACCCCGAGGGCCGGGCGGCGGCGGAGGCCGTCCTGATCGGCGCGGAGGACCCGGAGTTCGCGGGCGGCAGCTATGTGATCGTCCAGAAGTACCTGCACGACCTGGACGCCTGGAACCGCCTGCCCGTCGAGGCGCAGGAACGCGCGGTCGGCCGTACCAAGCTCACCGACATCGAGCTCGCCGACGACCTCAAGCCCGCCGACTCGCACGTGGCGCTGACCACCGTCACCGGCCCGGACGGCGAGGAGCGGCAGATCATGCGGTTCAACATGGCGTTCGGCTCGTTCGCCGGGGGAGGGGAGTTCGGGACGTACTTCATCGGCTACTCGCGCACGCCGGCGGTGACCGAGGAGATGCTGGAGAACATGTTCGTCGGCCGCCCGCCCGGCGCCCACGACCGCCTGCTCGACTTCTCCGTCGCGGCCACCGGAACCCTGTTCCACGTCCCGGCCGCCGACTTCCTGGACGCCCCGCCGCCCGCGCCGTCCGCCGCGGCCTCCGTCGCCGTTCCCGCCCCGGCCCCGTCCGCAGCCCCGTCCGCAGCCCCGTCCGCAGCCTCCTCCGACGGCTCCCTCGCCATCGGCAGCCTGAAAGGCACCCCCGCGTCATGAACAACCTGCACCGCGAACTCGCCCCCGTCTCCGCCGCGGCCTGGGCGGAGATCGAGGAGGAGGCCCGGCAGACCGTCAAGCTCCACCTCGCCGGCCGCCGCGTCGTGGACGTCGACGGCCCCGACGGCCCCGCCCTCGCCGCCGTCGGCACCGGCCACCTCACGGCCATCGAGCCGCCCGGCCCGGGCGTCCAGGCCCACGCCCGCGAGGTGCGGCCGCTCGTCGAACTCCGGGTGCCCTTCTCGGTCGACCGCGCCGCCGTGGACGACGTCGAGCGCGGCTCCCGGGACAGCGACTGGCAGCCGGTGAAGGACGCCGCCCGCACCCTGGCCCTCACCGAGGACCGCGCCGTCTTCGACGGCTACCCCGCCGCCGGCATCGAGGGCATCCGCGCCGCCGCCACCAACCCCGCCGTCCCGCTCCCCACCGACGTCCGGGAGTACCCCGAGGCGGTCAGCAGGGCTCTCACCACCCTCCGCCTGGCCGGCGTCGGCGGCCCCTACGCCCTCCTCCTCGGCGCCGACGCCTACACCGCCGTCAACGAGACCTCCGACCACGGCTACCCCGTCGCCAGCCACATCGCCCGCCTCCTCGACGGCGAGCTCATCTGGGCCCCCGCCATCGAAGGCGCCCTCCTGCTCTCCACCCGCGGCGGCGACTTCGAACTCCGACTCGGCCAGGACGTCAGCGTCGGCTACCTCTCCCACACCGCCGACACCGTCGCCCTCTACCTCCAGGAGTCCCTCACCGCCCGCATCTTCACCCCCGAGGCCGCCGTCCCCCTCACCACCCCCTGACCCCCGCCGCACACACCGGAGGGCGTGACCGGAACCCCGGTCACGCCCTCCGGCGGATCCGGTTCAGTACCAGATGGGCATCCACCAGAACCCCGGCGTGGCCGACCCCGCCGTGGGGCGCGCCGAACCGGCGGTGCGGGAACGGGGGAATTCGGCTATCGGAGTGCGAATGTCGCGCATATGCGAATTCTTTCTGTGCGTTCTGCAAGGCTTATGCGGGCCGAAGATCTTCGGCCTCCGCGGCCATGTGTAGCAGGCCGGGCCGCTGCGGTGCAAACTCCTGCGCGGGCGCTGGGAGCATGTTCGATCCCGGTCGTCCGGCGAACTCAAGCCGCGACTGCACGGTTTCTCGGCGATCAAATTCGATCATGCGTGAATCGTGAAGTGATGCGTTCAAACGGAATGCGCTACTCCGATCGCTTCCGCCCTCGTAGCCTGGCCAGCTCGTCCTTCGCGGCGGCCGCCTGTTCGGCCACCCCGACCTGTTCGGCGAGGAGCACGGCGGCCGTCAGGCGGTCGATCGCGGAGTCGGTGCGGCCGAGAGACTCCTCGGTGTGGCCGAGTCCCCGCAGGGCCGCCACCTCTTCGAGGCCGGCCCCGACCGATTGGGCCAGCTCCAGGGCGGCGGCGTACTGGTCACGGGCGTCGACGGGGCGGCCGGCGGTCCGGAGTGTGTCGCCGAGGCTGTTGAGCGCATCGGCCTCGTGGCGGATGCTGCCGACTGATCGGTACACCGTCAGAGCCGACCGGTAGAGGGTCATGGCGCGGTCGAGGTCGTCCGGAACGTCCAGGGCCGACGCCAGGTTGATCCTCACCACGGCCAGGTCGAACGGTGACATGCATTCCGCGCCGCCGTCGAGGATCCGCTCGAACGTGGTGCGGGCCGCGGATTTGTTCCCGGCTCCCAGGTGGAGGTCTCCGATATTGTTCAGGATGATCATCTCGAAGACCCGGTCATTGAACTGGCGGGCCAATGGAAGGGCGCCCTGATAGGCGTCGAGCGCCATTTCGTGATTTCCCAGGGAATTCTGCACGATGCCGATGTTGGCGAGGCAGCGGGCGATGTTCCAGCGGTCTCCGCTCTCTCTTCGCATCCGCAGCGCCTCCTCCTGTCGGGCGAGTGCCTCCGTGAGGGAGCTCTGGTGCCAGAGCACCTCCCCGAGCAGGCTCAGGGCCTCGGCGGTGGCGTCGGCGTCCTGTTCCGCGCGGGCGAGGGTGAGGGCGCGGTCGAGGGACTCGAAGGCGGCGGGGTAGCGGGAGGCGTTGGCGAGGGTGGCGCCGAGGTCGATCAGGGCGCGGGCCTCGCAGCGGTCGTTCGCCGCCGAACGCCAGTACGCCACGGCGGCCCGGTGCAGGTCGTGGGCCTCGCTCCAGTAGGCCTGGGCGTCCAGGCGGCCGGCCAGCACGTGGGCCAGCCAGGCGGCGGCCTCCGGGTGGCCGGTGGCGCGGGCGTGGGTGCCCAGGGCGGTCAGGGCGGCCTGTTCGGTGTCCAGCCAGTCCCGCGCCGACTCGTGCGAATCCAGGTCAAGGTCGTACAACAGCGTTTCCATTCCCGGCAATTGGCGGAAGTCCGGGAGAGGGAGGCGTGACCGGCGGGGATACAGCAGGCGGTCCGCCTGATCGGCCGCGTGAATCATGAATCCGAGCAGTCGCCGCAACGCGGCCCCGCCTTCCTCCCCGGCCCCTTCGTCACGGATCAGGGCGAGCGCGTAATCGCGCAGCAGATCGTGGAGTTGGTACCGTTCGGGCGAATTCTCCTGCACCAGGTGGCAGTGCAGCAGCGCCTCCAGCAGGTGGTCCGTCTCGTCGACCGGCCGGCCGAGCAGCGCCGCCGCCGCGTGCAGGCCGATGTCCGGTCCGGGGTGGGCGCCGAGCAGCCGGAAGGCCTCCTGCTGCTCGGCCGGCAGCGACCGGTAGGACATCTCGAAGGCGCGGGCGACGCTCTCCGTGTCGTGCCGGATCTCGGCGAGCCGCCCGGTCTTGCGGGAGAGCCGCAGGGCGAGGTGGTCCAGCGTCCAGGAGGGCCGTGCCTTGAAGCGGCTGGCGGCGATCTCGATCGCCAGCGGGAGCAGGCCGCAGCGGTCGACGATCTCGACGATCCGGCTCCGGTCGTCGGCGCGCTCCCGCCCGACCACCGAGGTGAACAGGGCGACCGCGTCGTCCACCGACAGGATGTCCAGGAACACCGGTCTGGAGCCGGGCAGTTCGGCGAGCCGGCGGCGGCTGGTGACGAGGATCAGCGCGGCGGGCGCGTTCGGCAGCAGCGGCCGCAGCTGGGCCGCGGCCGCCGCGTCGTCGAGCACGACCACGGCCCGCCGGGTGGAGAGCACCTCGGCGCAGAGCGCGAACAGCTCCTCGCTGTCGAGCGGGATGGTGGTGGCCGGCACCCCGAGCCGGCGCAGCAGGGCGGTGGCGACCGCCTGCGGGGCGAGCGGGCTCTGGTTGACGGCGTGGGCGCCCAGGTTGAGGTGGACGTAGCCCTCGGGGAACCGGCCCCGCATCAGGTGGGCGGCGTGCAGGGCCAGGGTGGTCTTGCCGACCCCGGCCATGCCGAGGATCGCCGAGACGGTCACCACCCCGCCCTGCTCGGCCGTCTCCTCGGAGCTCCCGAGCAGGCGGCGCAGGTCGTCCCGGCGGCCGATCAGGCGCCGCCCCGCCGGGGCGTGCGGCGGGCCGCTGGCGCGCGGGGCGGCGGAGGGGCGTGCCGCGGGCGTGCGGCCGGCCGTTCCGGTCCGCGGGTCGCCGGCGAGCGGGTCCCCGGCGAGCATCCGCTCGTGCAGCCGGGTGAGGGCCTCGCCGGGACCGGTGCCGAGTTCGGTGCGCAGCCGGCGGACGACCGTGGGGTAGACGGTGAGCGCGTCCGCCTGGCGGCCGGCGCCGTGCAGGGCGACCAGCAGGTGGGCGGCGACCCGCTCGTCGGTGGGGCGCTCCTCGCGCAGGGCGGTGAGTTCGGGGACGACCTCGGCGAAGCGGCCGAGCCGGAGGTCGATCTCGATCCGCAGCAGGGTGGTGGCGAGGCGCTGGTCGGCCATCGTGGTGCGGGTGGACTGGGCCCAGCTGCCGGGCAGGCCCGCGAGCGGTTCGCCGCGCCAGATCTCCTCGGCCCGGCCCAGCACCGTGCGGGCCTGGACGTCCTCGCCGTTCTCGGTGAGTTGGCGGGCGCGCAGAGACAGATCGACGAAGCGATGCCAGTCGATCAATTGGGGATCGGCACGAAGCGCATATGTGTGCGATCGTCTCTCGATGGTCGGGGTGTCCCGGGACGAACCGAGGCCTTCTTCGGCGACGGCCTTTCGCAACTGGCCGCGAATGCGGGAGACATGGCTGTAGATGCTGGCCACCGCGCTGGGCGGGGGTTCCTCGTCCCACAGCCGGTTGGCCAGCAGGTCGTGGCTGAGCGGGCGGCCCACCTCCAGCGCCAGGGCGGCCAGCAGCTGGCGCCCCTTGTCCGAGCGAATTGCCGACAACTCGCCGTTCACCGAAAGTTCAATCGGACCCAGAAGATGGAACTCCATTGTGACGCCCCCCGCCGGTTGGCTACCAGCTTGCTGTCGCAGGGAGCATCCCACGATTGCGGGGGCCGGATCCATACCGTCTCCCGCTGTGCGGCGAGGCATTGTTGACACTTAACCCGGTCCGACGGAGCCTCATGTGATATAGGAGCGCCACCGATTGCCCGGGCACATCGGCCGCTCCCGTCACTTCAGTCCATCGTTCTACCGGTAGGGGGAGCCAGTGGAGCCGGATCGGTTCGGCGGAGCGGGAGTTCATCAACCGCACGGAGAGCGTGAACCGCACGAACCGCACGAACCGAACGCCGCGACCCGGAACTCGGTGTCCGGTGCCCGGGTCGGCGGATCGGTCGTCCAGGCGGGGGCGATCCACCAGTTGACCGTCTATGGCCAGCCCGCCCCGCCTCCCGCCGCCCCGGCGCTCCCGGTGCCCCGCCAACTCCCGCCGACACCCCGGAGGTTGGTCGGCCGGGACGCCGATCTCGAAGCCCTGGACCGCGAGTTGGACGACACCCCGGACGGATCCGCCGACGTCACCGTGGTGGTCACCGGCCCGGCCGGGGTCGGCAAGACCGCCCTCGCCGCCCAGTGGCTGCGCCGCCTCGCCGGCCGCTTCCCGGACGGCCAGCTCTACGCCGACCTGCGCGGTCACGCCCCGGGCGGCCCCGCCGACCCGGCCGAGGCGCTCGGCGGCTTCCTGCGCGCCTTCGGCATCGCGCCGGTGCCGCGCAGCCTCGCCGAGGGCGCCGCCCTCTGGCGCTCGCTCGCCGCCGAACGCCGGATCGCCGTCCTGCTCGACAACGCCTCCACCGCGGCCCAGGTCCGCCCGCTGCTGCCCGGCTCGGAGCACGCCGTGGTCGTGGTCACCAGCCGCCGCCGGCTCACCGGGCTCGGCATAGACGGCGCCGTGTTCCGGCCGGTCGACGTGCTCTCGGACGACGCCTCGGTGCAGCTGCTCGCCCAGCGGGTCGGCGCCGACCGGGTGGCCCGCGAACGGCACGCCGCCGCCCTGGTGGTGGAGCGCTGCGGCCGGCTCCCGCTCGCCGTCTGCCTGGCGGCCGCCCGGATCGCCGCCCGCCCGGTCCAGCCGCTCGCCGCCACCGCCGAGGCGCTCGACCAGGAGTCCCAGGGGCTCGCCGCGCTCGACGTCGAGGGGGAAGCCGTGCGACACGCCCTGGACGCGTCCTTCGAGGTGCTGGGGGCGGACACGGTCCGGCTGTACGGGCTGCTCGGCCTGCTGCCGTTCCCCGTCTTCACCCTGGACGTGGTCTGCGCGGTCGGCGGCCTGGAGCGCGCCGAGGCCGACCGGCTGCTCGGCGGACTCATCGACGTCCACCTGCTGGAGGAGATGGAGGACGGCTTCCGCTTCCACGACCTGGTCAAACTCCACGCCCGGGCCCGCGCCGACGAGGTGCGCGAGCGGCCGGAGGGCCTGGCCGCCGTCGACCGCGTCCTCGACTGGTACCTGGCCTCCACCACCGCCGCCGAGGCGCTGCTGAGCCCCAGCCACCGCACCCTGCGCCGCGACTACACCACCGAACCGGTGCCGGGAGCCCGCGAGTTCGCGGACGAGGCGGCGGCCGTCCGCTGGCTCGACGCGGAGACCGGACGGCTCGCCGAGGCCGTCCGCTGGGCACACGACACCGGCAGGCCCGCCACCGCCTGGCAACTGGTCGACGCCATGTGGCCGCTGTTCCTGCGGCTGCGCCCGGCCCGGCTGTGGATCGACGCGCACCGGATCGGTCGCACCGCGGCCCGGCAGGCCGGCGACACCGACGGCCGGCTGCGGATGCTCACCTCCGGCGGCAACGGCCTGCGCAACGCGGGGGAGGGGGAGGAGGCCGCCGCGTGGTTCACCGAGGCGCTCCACCTGGCCCGCGCGGTCGGCCGGCCGCTCGCCGAGGCCGACGCCCTGTACGGCCTCAGTCAGACCCACCGCACGGCGGGCCGGCTCGCGGAGGCGGCCGACTGCCTGCGCGCGACGGCCGCTCTCCGCGAGGCCGAGGGGTATCCGCGGGGCACCGCGCTCGCCCGCCTCGCGCTCGGCGACGTGCTGCTCGCGGACGGCCGCGCCGCCGAGGCGGTCCCCGTCATCGCCGGGGCCCACCGCGACCTCGTCGCCGTCCCGGCCGCGTACGAGGCGGCCCGCGCGCTCGCCTTCCTCGGGCAGGCCCACGCCGCCCTCGGCGCCCACGCGGAGGCGGGCCGGTGCTACGCGGAGGCGCTCGCCGGGTTCCGCGCCGGGGGCGCCCGCCACTGGGAGGCCCGCGTCCTCGAACTCACCGGAGACCTCGCCCGCGCCCGCGGCGACCTCACCGAGGCGGTCACCCGCTACCGCGAGTCCCTGGCCCGCTACGAGGCCCTCTCCGCCCCCGACGCCGCCCGCCTCACCGCCGCCCTCACCACCCTCGCCACCCCACCGGAGGACCGGTAGCGCCCCACCCCCGGCGGTTGGCCGCCCGGCTTCCGGCACCGGCTGGTGGCGATGCGCGAGGCGGTGCGGGTGGCCTCGGGGAGAGCGCGGTCGGTGGTGGGCCGGGTACGGGCCGGTGGGCCGACGGGCGGGCGCTGTGCGGGTGAGGGTGGCTGGGGGCGGCAGGCCCGGGCGTCCCGTCGGGTGGTGGCGGGACGCCCGGGCTCGGGTCAGCCGGCCAGGGGGCAGCCCGGGCAGGCGGGGCGGGAGGTGGGGGCCGAGGCGGTCAGGGTGGTGAGCTCGGCGAGGGTGCGGCCGGTGGCGAGCCAGGTGTGGGCCAGCGAGCCGACGGCCAGGCGCTGTGCGGGTGAGGGCGGCGCGCCGTCGCCCGGCCGGGGCCGGAGCACCAGCCGCCCGCCCGTCCGGGCCAGCACCAGCAGCGTGCCGCCCTCGCCGTCCGCGGTGGCGACCGCGCAGCCGGGGTGGGTCCGCAGGACGGCGGCGAGCCGTTCCCTGGCCCGCCCGGGGGCGGTCGCGCCGAGGTGGAGCACATCGGCGTGGCGGCGCCGGCGGGCGGCGTCGGGGTCGGCGAGGTCGATCGCGAGGTGCTCGTCGACGAACGCGCGGGTCAGCGGCCCGCCGGGGCGGCCGGCCGGGCTCCGGCTGACGAGCAGCCCGTGGCAGACCCCGGCGGGGGAGTGGATGCGGGCCTCGAAGCGCGTGCCCGCCGTCCCGGCCGACGGCGACGGGCCGTCGGCCGGGACGAGCCGCACGGTGTGCAGGGCCGTGTGCGGCGCGGTCACCCCTCCTCCCGCCCGCCGCCCGCCGGCCACAGCGGCGCGGGCCGCGGCAGCGCGGGCGGCTCCGGCAGGTGCGCGGGCTCGCCCAGCCCGAGGACCCGGTAGAGCAGCCGCCGCATCCGGCGGTCGAAGCGCCCCGGCTGCGAGCTGATCCGGGCCGCGATCGCCGCGTACTCCTCCCGCCGGTACTGCTCGGCGGCGTACGCCAGCTGGGCGGTGAGCGGGTGGGACGGGCTGAGCGCCGGCGCGGTGCGGGCGAGCAGCGCGCCCGGTGAGCGCGGGTTGACGTCCCGGTGCGGGTACTCGGCGAGCAGGATCGGCGCGCCGGTCATGGTGCCGTAGAGGGTGACCGAGCCGTGGTCGCCGATGACGAAGTCGGCGGCGACCAGCAGCGGACGCCAGTCCTCCTCCGGCGCGATCACGGTGACCGCCCCGCGCGCGGTGGCCGTCGCCCACGAGCGGACCGCCCACGGGCTGTGCGCGGCGGCGACGTTGGGGTGGACCAGCAGCGCGGTGCGGTAGCCGTGCCGGGGCAGTTCGGCGGCCAGCCGCGGCAGCACGGCGTCGAGCCGGGTGAACAGCGAGCCGCTGCCCCAGGTGGAGCAGACCAGCACCAGCCGTTCGCCGGGCCGCAGCCCGAGCGCCGCGCGGTAGCGCTCGCGCTCGGGCAGGGCGGCGGCGATCCGGTCGTAGCAGCCGTCGCCGACCACCTCGACGATCGGCAGCGCCTCCGGGCAGCCGCGGCCCAGTTCGGCGCGGTCGTCCTCGTGGGCGAGCGCGTACGCGGCGGGCACCAGCCGCCCGCGCCAGGTGACGTACTCGGGCCCCAGCCCGGCGACCGTGCGCCCGGCGCCGACCCCCGCCGGCGACAGCTTGATGTGCCCGGCCCCGTGCGGCAGCCGCACCAGCGGCCCGCGCAACCGCTCCAGGCCCTGCGACCCGGCGGCGAGCACCAGGTCGAACTCCCGCCGGACGGCCTCCGCCCACGGCAGCACCGTGCCCCCGAGCCGCCGGACGTGGGCCTCCGCGCCCCCGTTGAACGCGTGCGGCGGCACCGTGAACTGGACGTGCACCCGCAGGTCCGCGGCGAGCAGCGGGTAGATGTCGTGCAGCCGCTGGCCGTAGACCACCGAGTGGACGACGACCAGCACCTCCTTGCAGTCGGTGAGCGTGGCCCACGGCAGCGGCCGTCGTGCCGGGCCCCCGCCGTGCCCCTCCGTCCGGCCGTGCTGCTCCCCGCCGGACCGTTCCCCGTGGTTGACTTCGTCGACTTCCCCGTGCACCAAGGTCATGTCGTTCCCCCTCCTTGATCCCGGACCGGGGCCCCGGGTCTCGGCGGCCCCGGCGGGTGTCTGCCCGGGCGGTCTGGCGGATTCCATGACGGGTCCTGGCCGGTCTTGCACAAACCTTGCGACGCCCTTGCCGCCCCGCTTCCGGCGGCCCGGAAGGCCGGAAAGGGTACTGAGTTCCTTTACGCGGGGTACTGAGTGCCGTATTCTCTCGGGAGAGCCTCGGAGGCTGTCGAGGAGAGCCGACGGGCCGGACCCGGCCCAGCGCCGATCTGGCACTCAGTACCCTCGGTGCCGCCGGGGTCGTGGACCAGTGCATCCGACCAGTGCACCCGTACCAGGAGAACCGCTCATGAGCTTGAGGATCGTTGTCTGTGTGAAGTACGTGCCGGACGCGACGGGTGACCGTCGTTTCTCGGACGATCACACCACCGACCGGGAGGGCGTG
>NZ_JBEPAM010000034.1:0-93947 GCF_040298605.1 Kitasatospora sp. NPDC001527
TCGACCTCCGCCAGCGCCTCCGCGAAGACCGGGGACTCCGCCAGCAGCCGCCGCCCCATCCCCGCCCACTGCGACCCCTGACCCGGGAAGACGAACACCGAACGCCCGCTCACCTCCGCCCGGCCCGTCACCAGCCCGGGCACCGCCTCACCGGCGGCCAGCGCCCGCAGCCCGCCCAGCGCCTGCGCCCGGTCGGCGGCGACCACGACGGCCCGCTCCGGGAACCGGGTGCGCGCGGTGACCAGGGCGCGGGCGGTCGCGGCGCGGTCCAGCGCCGGGTGCCCGTCCGCGTGCGCCGCCAGCCGCGCGGCCTGCTCGCGCAGGGCCGGCTCCGAGGCGCCCGAGAGCACCCACGGGACCGCGCCCGGCACGTCGTGCGCGTTCTCGTCCGCCGCGACCGGCTCCGCCTGCTCCAGGATCACGTGGGCGTTGGTGCCGCTGACCCCGAAGGCCGAGACGCCGGCCCGGCGCGGCCGGTCGGCCTCGGGCCAGGCCCGCTGCTCGGTGAGCAGGGCGATGCCGCCCGACGACCAGTCGATGTGCGAGGAGGGCGCGTCGATGTGCAGCGTCCTCGGCAGGACGCCGTGCCGCAGCGCCTCCACCATCTTGATCACCCCGGCCGCACCCGCGGCCGCCTGGGTGTGCCCGATGTTGGACTTCACCGACCCCAGCCAGAGCGGCTGTTCGGCCACGCGGCCCCTGCCGTAGGTGGCGAGCAGGGCGTGCGCCTCGATGGGGTCGCCGAGCGGGGTGCCGGTGCCGTGGGCCTCGACGGCGTCGACCTCGCCGGCGGTCAGTCCGGCGTTGGCGAGCGCGGCCCGGATGACCCGCTCCTGGGACGGGCCGTTGGGCGCCGTCAGGCCGTTCGAGGCACCGTCCTGGTTGACGGCCGAGCCGCGGACCACGGCCAGCACCTCGTGCCCCAGCCGCCGCGCGTCCGACAGCCGCTCCAGCAGCAGCAGGCCCACCCCTTCGGACATCCCGAAGCCGTCGGCGGCGTCGGCGAAGGCCTTGCTCCGGCCGTCGGCGGCCAGGCCGCGCTGCCGGGAGAAGCCGACCAGGCCCTCCAGCGTGGACATCACCGAGGCGCCGCCGGCGAGGGCCAGCGTGCACTCGCCGCTGCGCAGCGCCTGGGCCGCCAGGTGGACGGCGACCAGCGAGGAGGAGCAGGCGGTGTCGACGGTGATCGCGGGCCCCTCCAGGCCGAGGGTGTAGGAGAGCCGGCCGGAGAGCACGCTGCCCGCGTTGCCGGTGACCAGGTAGCCCTCGTCGGCCCGGCCGCCGGTGCCCTGGGTGCCGTAGTCCTGACCGTGGGTGCCGATGAAGACGCCGGTGGGGGTGGAGCGCAGGGCGGTGGGGTCGAGGCCGGCCCGCTCCAGGGTCTCCCAGGCGACCTCCAGCAGCAGCCGCTGCTGCGGGTCCATCGCCAGCGCCTCACGGGGGTTGATCCCGAAGAAGGCGGCGTCGAAGTCGGCGATGCCGGGCAGGAACCCGCCGCCGCGCACATAGGTGCGCCCGGGTGCGTCGGGGTCGGGGTCGTAGCTGCCGTCGAGGTCCCAGCCCCGGTCGGTGGGCAGCGCGGAGACGGCGTCGCCGCCGGCGGCGACGAAGCGCCAGAGGTCCTCGGCGGAGTCCAGGCCGCCGGGGAAGCGGCAGCCCATGGCGACGATCGCGACGGCCTCGTCATCGGCGGCCGAACGCACCACGGCAGCGGGGCCGGCGGGCTCGGGGGCGGCGAGGTCGCCGACGAGTTCGCCGGCGAGGTGGGCCGCGAGGGCCTTCGGGGTCGGGTAGTTGAACACCAGCGTGGCGGGCAGCCGCAGGCCGGTGGCGGTGCCGAGCGCGTTGCGCAGTTCGACGGCGGTCAGCGAGTCGATGCCCAGGTCCTTGAACGCCTTGTCGACGTCCAGCGTCCCGGCCGTGCCGTGGCCGAGCACGGCGGCGGCGGTGTCGCGGACCAGGGCGAGCAGCAGCTCGTCGCGGTCGGCGGCGGTGAGCCCGGCCAGTCGGCGGGCGAGAGCGCCGGCGCCGTCCGCGGCGGACCGGGCGGCGGCCCGCCGCAGGGCGCGCGGGGCGCGGGCGGCGGGTGCGAGGTCGCGCAGGAGCGGCGGGAGGTCCTCGGCGCGGACGCCGGTGACGTCCAGCCGGATCGGCACCACGGCCGCCCGCTCACCGCTCAGGGCGGCGTCGAACAGGGCCAGGCCCTGGTCCGCGGAGAGCGGCCGGGTGCCGACCCGGGCCATCCGGGCGAGGTCGGTGTCGCTGAGCCGGCCGCCCATGCCGGCGGCCTCGGCCCACAGGCCCCAGGCGAGCGACACGGCGGGCAGGCCGAGGGCGCGGCGGTGGGCGGCCAGGCCGTCCAGGAAGGCGTTGCCCGCCGCGTAGTTGCCCTGGCCCGAGCCGCCGAGGACGCCGGAGGCGGAGGAGTAGAGGGCGAAGGCGGCGAGGCCGAGGCCGGCGGTGAGCTCGTGCAGGTGCCAGGCGGCGTCGACCTTCGGGCGCAGCACGGTGTGCCACTTGGTGTCGTCCAGCGCCTCGATCACGCCGTCGTCGACGATCCCGGCGACGTGCACGACGCCGGTCAGGCGGTCCGCGACCGCCTCGACGACGGCCGCCAGCGCCGTCCGGTCGGCGGCGTCCACCGCCTCGGCCCGGACGCGGGTGCCGTGGGCCGCGAGGTCGGCGAGCAGGTCGGCGGGCACGGCGGAGCGGGAGACCAGGACGAGTTCGGCGACGCGGTGGACGGCGGCGAGGTGACGGGCCACCAGGCCGCCGAGGCCGCCGGTGGCGCCGGTGACCAGGACGGTGCCGCCCGCGAGCGGGGACGGCGCGTCTGCGGCGGGGGCGGCCGGCGCGCCGGCCGGGGTGCGCCGCAGGCGGGCGACCAGGCGGCGGCCGTCGCGCACGGCGAGCTGGGGCTCGTCGACGGGTGCGGCGGCGACCGCCTCGGCGGCGGTGGCCGGGTCCTCGGCCTCGACCAGGACAAAGCGGCCGGGGTTCTCGGACTGCGCGGTCCGCACCAGGCCGCGGACGGGTTCCTGGACGAGGTCGCCCTCGCGGACGACGACGGCGAGCCGGGAGTCGGCGGTCCGTTCGTCGGCCAGCCAGGCCTGCAGGGCTCGCAGGACCTCGTGCCCGACGGCGTGGGCGCGCTCGGGGACGGCCTCGTCCGGCGCGCCGGAGCCGGCGGGCAGGACGACGAGGGGTGGCAGCGGTCCGTCCTCGGGCAGTTCGGCGTGCGGGGCCCAGGCGGTGGTGCCGGCGCCGGCCGGCTCGGGTGCGGGGACCCAGGCGACCTCGAACAGGGCCGCGTCCTCGGACCCGGTGGCGCCGGCCAGGCTGCGCGGGTCCACCGGCCGCACGGTGAGGGCCTCGACGTCCAGGACGGGGGCGCCGGTCTCGTCGGCGGCCCGGATGGTCAGGGTGTCGGGCCCGGTGACGCCGACGACCACGCGCAGCGTCTCGGCCCCGGTGGCGTGCAGGCGCACCCCGGACCAGGAGAAGGCGAGCCGGGGCACGTCGGCGCCCGGGAGGAGCCCGGCCTCGCCGAGCGGGTGCAGGGCGGCGTCGAGCAGTGCCGGGTGCAGCCCGTACGCGCCGGCGTCGGTGGTGCCCTCGGGCAGGCGGAGCCGGGCGAACAGGCGGCCGTCGGCGAGCCAGGCGGCCTCGACGGCGTGGAACGCGGGGCCGTAGTCGACGGTGAGCCGGTCGTAGAGGCCGTCGAGGTCGAGCGGGCGGGCGCCGGCGGGCGGCCAGGCCGTCGGCCCGTCAGGGGCGGGGGCGGGCTCGGGGCCCTCGGGGGCGAGGGTTCCGGTGGCGTGCGCGCTCCACGGCCGGCCGGGGCCGGTGCGGGTGAGCACCCGGACGGCGCGGCGGCCGTCCTCGGCCTCGCCGACGTGGACCTGGAGGTCGACGCCGCCGCCGTCGGGCACGACGACCGGGGCGGAGACGGTCAGTTCCTCGACCGTGGGCGCGCCGAGCCGGTGCCCGACGTGCGCCAGGGCGTCCAGCAGGGCGGTGCCGGGCAGCAGGATCGTGCCGCCGACCCGGTGGTCGGCCAGCCAGGGCAGGGTGCGCTCGCCGATCCGGCCGGTGAAGACGGCGCCCTCCTCGGAGCCGAGCAGCAGCCCGGCCTCCAGCAGCGGGTGGCCGGCCTCGTCCAGGCCGAGGGCGGCGAGGTCACCGGCGGCGCGGCCGGGGTGCAGCCAGTACCGCTCGCGCTGGAAGGGGTAGGTGGGGAGGTCGGCGGGGCGGACGCGGCCGGCGCCGGTGTGGGCCGTCGACCAGTCCACGGGGACGCCGTGGACGTGGAGTTCGGCGGCGGAGAGCAGGACGCGGTCCCAGCCGCCGTCGTCGCGGCGCAGGGTGCCGGTGGCCACGACCGGGGCGTCGACGGCCTCCTCCAGCGCCTCGGCGGCGGCGTGGGTGAGCACGGGGTGGGCGCTGACCTCGACGAGCGCCCGGAAGCCCTCGGCGGCCAAGGTCCCCACGGCGTCGGCGAATCGGACGGTCCGGCGCAGGTTGCGGTACCAGTAGCCGGCGTCCAGCTCGGGGCCCTCCAGCCAGCGGCCCTCGACCGTGGACAGGAACGGGATCGCGGCCTGCTGGGGCTTCACCGCCCCGAGCAGCTCGGCGAGTTCGCGCTCGATCGACTCCACGTGCGCGGTGTGGGAGGCGTAGTCGACCGGGATCCGGCGCACCCGTGCTCCGCGCTGCTCGAACGCGGCGACCACGGTGTCCAGTCCGGCCGGGTCCCCGGCCACCACGACGGAGGAAGGACCGTTGACGGCCGCCAGTTCCACGCCGTCCGGCAGCGCGCCGGTGACCTCGGCGGCGGGCAGAGCGATCGAGACCATGCCGCCGCGCCCGGCCAGGCCGCGCGCGATCGCCTGCGAGCGCAGGGCGACCACGGCGGCGGCGTCGTCCAGCGACAGGATCCCGGCGACGTGGGCCGCCGCGATCTCGCCCTGCGAGTGGCCCACCACCGCGTCCGGGACCACGCCCAGGGAACGCCACACGGCGGCCAGGGCCACGTTGACGGCGAAGGAGACCGGCTGCACCACGTCCACCCGCTCCAGCGAGGCGGCGCCCTGGTTCACCACGTCCAGCAACGACCAGTCGACATAGGGCTTCAGCGCCTCCTCGACCTCGGCCAGCGCCTCGGCGAAGACCGGGGACTCGGCGAGCAGCCGCCGCCCCATCCCCGCCCACTGCGAACCCTGACCCGGGAAGACGAACACCGAACGCCCGCTCACCTCCGCCCGGCCCGTCACCAGCCCGGGCACCGCCTCACCGGCGGCCAGCGCCCGCAGCCCGCCCAGCGCCTGTGCCCGGTCGGCGGCGACCACGACGGCCCGCCGTTCGAGCACGGCGCGCGAGGCGGCGAGCGTGCGGGCGACGGCCGGTGCCTCGGCGGCCGGGCGGGAGTCGGTGAACTCCGCGATCCGGGCGGCGTGTTCGCCCAGCGCCTCGACGGTGCGGGCGGAGAGCAGCCAGGGCACCGGCGCTCCGGGGCCGGCGTCGAGTTCGGCGGTCACCTCCTGCACGGGGGTCTGCTGCGCGGGGGCCTGCTCCAGCACGACGTGGGCGTTGGTGCCGCTGACGCCGAAGGAGGAGACGGCGGCCCGGCGCGGCCGGTCCACCTCGGGCCAGGGGCGTTCCTCGGCGAGCAGGGCGACCGCCCCCGACTCCCAGTCCACCTGGGAGCTGGGCGCGTCGATGTGCAGCGACCTGGGCAGGACGCCGTGCCGCAGCGCCTCCACCATCTTGATCACCCCGGCCACGCCGGCGGCGGCCTGCGCGTGGCCGAGATTGGACTTCAACGAGCCCAGCCAGAGCGGCTGTTCGGCCGACCGCCCCTGCCCGTAGGTGGCCAGCACCGCCTGCGCCTCGATCGGGTCGCCGAGCGACGTCCCCGTCCCGTGGCCCTCGACGGCGTCGACGTCCGCGGTGGTCAGTCCGGCGTTGGCGAGCGCGGCCCGGATGACCCGCTCCTGGGAGGGGCCGTTGGGCGCCGTCAGGCCGTTCGAGGCGCCGTCCTGGTTGACGGCCGAGCCGCGGACCACGGCCAGCACCTCGTGCCCCAGCCGCCGCGCGTCCGACAGCCGCTCCAGCAGGACCAGGCCGACGCCCTCGGCCCAGGCGGTGCCGTCGGCGGCGTCGGCGTAGGCCTTGGCCCGGCCGTCGGCGGACAGGGCACGCTGGCGGGAGAACTCGACGAAGGAGGTGGGCCGGGCCATGATCGCGGCGCCGCCGGCCAGGGCGAGCGTGCACTCGCCGTCGCGCAGCGCCTGCGCGGCCAGGTGGAGCGCGACCAGCGAGGACGAGCACGCCGTGTCCACCGTCACCGACGGGCCCTCCAGACCCAGGGTGTAGGAGATCCGGCCGGAGGCCACCGAACCGGCGTTGCCGGTGCCGAGGTAGCCCTCCAGGCCGTCGGGGACCTCGGCGAGGCCGGTGGCGTAGTCGTGGTACATCAGGCCCGCGTAGACGCCGACCGGCTGTCCCTTGAGCGAGGTCGGGTCGATGCCGGCCCGCTCCAGCAGCTCCCAGGAGGTCTCCAGCAGCAGCCGCTGCTGCGGGTCCGTCGCCAGCGCCTCGCGCGGCGAGATCCCGAAGAAGGCGGCGTCGAACTCGCCCGCGTCGTGCAGGAATCCGCCGTGGCGCGCGTAGGAGGTGCCGGGGACGGCCGGGTCCGGGTCGTAGAGGGCGTCGAGGTCCCAGCCCCGGTCGCGCGGGAACGGGGTGATGGCGTCGGTGCCCTCGCTGACCAGCCGCCACAGGTCCGCCGGGGAGGCGACGCCGCCGGGCAGCCGGCAGGCGGCGCCGACGATGACCACGGGGTCGTCGGCGGGCGGCGCGCTGCGCGGCGCCGGGGCCGGCCTGGCGGGGGCGGGCCGGCCGGTCAGCCGGGTGAGCAGGTGGGCCGCGACGGCGGCCGGGGTGGGGTGGTCGAAGGCGAGGGTGGCGGGCAGCCGCAGGCCGGTGGCGGCGGTGAGCCGGCCGCGCAGGTCGACGGCGGTGGCGGAGGTGAAGCCGAGGTCCTTGAACGGGCCGTCGGGGCGGATCGCCTCGGGGCGGTCGGCGGCGAGCCGGGCGGTCTCGGTGAGCACCAGGTCGAGCAGCTCGCGCTGCCGGTCGGCGGCGGGGCGCCCGGCCAGGCGGCGGCGCAGCGCGGCGGCGGTCGCGCTGTCGGGGGTGCGCGGGCCGGCCGGGGCGTCGATGAGGTCGCGCAGCAGGGCCGGGACGTCCTGCGGGTCGAGCGCGTCGAGTCCCTCGGGGTCCAGCCGGAGCAGCAGCAGGGAGGTGTGCTCGGCGAGGTGGGCGGCGTCGAAGGCGGCGGCGTGCTCCTGGGCGGTGAGCCGGCCGAGGCCGGGCGGGGCGGTGCGGCCGTCGCCGTCGGCGGGGCCGGTGGCGAGGGCGAGTCCGGGCAGGCCGCGCCGGACGCGGTGCTGGACGAGCGCTTCGAGGAACGCCGTGGCCGCCGCCTCGCCCGGGCCCGGCGCACCGGACAGCCCGCCGGCGGGGGTGTGCACGACGAAGGCGGACAGCTCGCTGCCGGCGGTGAGTTCGTGCAGGTGGACGGCGGCGGCGAGGGCGGCGCCCAGGCCGGGGAAGGCGGCGCCGGGGGTGTGCACGACGGCGTTGAACCGGGTGTCGGGGGCGGCCAGGTAGGCGGCGAGGGCGTCGCGGTCGGCGAGGTCGCAGGCGGTGAGGGCGACCTCGGCGCCGGCCTCGGTGAGCCGGGCGGCGAGCTCGGCGGCGGCCCGGTCGGCGGGGCCGTGGGTGCTGGTCAGCAGGATGCGGCGGACGCCCCGCCCGGCGACCAGGTGGCGGGCCACGGCGGCGGCGGCCGGCCCGTCGGCGCCGGTGACCAGCACGGCGCGGCGCGGGTCGAAGCGGGCCGGCGGCTCGCCGTGGGCGAGGGCGGCCGACACCCGGGCGGCGCGCGGGCGCAGCGGGACGCCGGAGCGGACGATCAGCCGGGGCTCGCCGGAGGCGACGGCGTCGGCCAGCGCGGCGGCGGCGCCCTCCTCGCCGTCGAGGTCGACCAGCACGAACCGGCCGGGGTGCCGCTCCTGGGCGGCGCCGACCACGCCCCAGAGCGCGGCCTGGACGAGGTCGGTGGCACCGCCGCCGGCGACGGCGCCGCGGGTGGTGACGACGAGCCGGGTGTCGGCCAGCCGCTCCTCGGCGAGCCAGGCCGCCAGCTGCCGTTCGAGGCCGTGCGCGGCCTGCTCGGCGTCGGCGGCGAGCGGGCCGGGGGTGCGCAGGCCCGCGCCGCAGCCGAGCAGGGCGAGGTCGGGCAGCGGGTCGGCGGCGGCCAGCGCGGCCGGGTCCGGATGGGCGGGGCCGGCGCCGAGGGCCTCGCCGAGGCCGAAGCCGTCGGCGCCGAGCAGCGCCCAGGCGGGGGCGGCCGGGCGGGCGCCGGGCACGGAGGACAGCGGCAGCCAGTCGACCCGGAACAGGTGCTCGTAGTGGCTGCCGCCGGCGGCCCGCAGCCGGGCGGGCGCGTCGAGCAGGACGTGCCGGGTGATCTTGCCGGAGGCGGTGCGCGGGATGCGGTCGGTCTCGTACAGCTCCTCGGGCACCTTGAAGTAGGAGAGCTGCTCCCGGCAGGCGGCCAGCAGGGCCTCCGGGTCGAGGCCGCCGGGGCCGGGCACCAGGAAGGCCACCGGCACCTCGCCGAGCACCTCGTGCGGCTTGCCGACGACGGCGACGTCCGCGACGCCGGGCACGGCGCGCAGCACCTCCTCGACCTCGGCCGGGTGGATGTTCTCCCCGCCGCGGATGATGAGTTCCTTGATCCGGCCGGTGATGGTGAAGTAGCCGGCGCCGTCGCGCCGGGCGAGGTCGCCGGTGTGGTACCAACCGCCGCGCAGCGCCTGCTCGGTGGCCTCGGGCTGGTTGTGGTAGCCGAGCATCACGCTCGGGCCGCGCACCCAGACCTCGCCCTCCTCGCCGTCGGCGGCGTCCAGGCCGGTCTCGACGTCGACGAGCCGCACGCCGAGGCCGGGCACGGGCAGACCGCAGGAGCCCTCGACGCGGGCGCCGGTGGGCCAGTTGACGGTGATCGAGCCGCAGGTCTCGGTGGAGCCGTAGGCGTCGATGAGCGGCGCTCCGAAGGCCTCCTCGAAGGAGCGGCGCAGCGCGGCGGTGGTCATCGCGCCGCCGACCAGGCACATCCGCAGGGCCGGGGCGGTGAAGCCGTCCTCGCGGGCGGCGCGCACCAGCTGCTGGTAGAGGGTGGGCACGCCGGCGAGGAAGGTCGCGGACTCCTCGCGGACCGCCTCCAGGACGTCCTGCGCGGCGAACCCGTCGAGGATGCGGGCGGTGGCGCCGACGGCGGTGACGGCGAGGACGCACGCGATGTGGGAGAGGCTGTGGAACAGCGGCAGCGGCCAGACCACCCGGTCCTCGGCGCTGAGGCCGGGCACCGGCACGTAGCAGGCGGCCACCGACCAGAGGCCGTTGCGCTGGGTGGACAGCACGCCCTTGGGGCGGCCGGTGGTGCCGGAGGTGTAGAGCATCCAGGCGGGGTCGTCCAGGCCGAGGTCGTCACGCGCGGGGGTGGCGGGCTCGGTGGTGGCGAGGGTCTCGAAGGAGAGGGCACCGGGCGGGGCGGGGCCGTCGCCGGTGACGATCACCCGCAGGTCGGCCCGGCCGCGCGCGAGGGCGTCGAGGCCGGCCGCCCGGGCGGCGTCGGTGATCACCACGCGGGCGCCGCTGTCGTCGAGGAGGTGGGCGAGTTCGGGCCCGGAGGCGTGCGGGTTGAGCGGGACGGCGATGGCGCCGGCGCGCAGGATGCCGAAGTAGCTCTCCAGCACCTCGACGCTGTTGCCGAGCAGGATCGCCGCCCGGTCGCCCGGCTGCAGGCGCAGGTCGGCGAGGTGGCCGGCGATCCGGCCGGTGCGGGTGTACAGCTCGCCGTAGGTCACGGCGCGGACGGCGTCGCGGAACGCGGTGCGCTCGGCGCTGTCGCGGGCGTGATCGGCCAGCAGTTCGGGCAGCGGCCGGATCAGCTCGGTGCGCAACATGCCGTCACTTCCTTCTGCGTCGGGTCGGTGGGGTTCGGGTGCGGGTGCGTTCCCTTTTCCGCCGGGCGGGGCGGAGGGGATCGGGGAGGAATGCGCGGTCCTTTTCCGGGAGGGTTTCACCGGGAAAGGGGCCGGTGGATTTCCGGGCGGCCGTTCCGGAACAACCGTGTGCGCATTCCGGCCGGTCCCAGTCTCCTGCGGCGGGGGCTGCGGGCCGCCCCTATCCGACCCCCTAGACGGGCCCTATTCGCGGCGGCCGCGGGCCGGGGCCCTGTGGGAGGTGGGGCGGGAACGGCGGCGCCCCGCCGGGCGGGAGGGCTCGGCGGGGCGGTGAGGCGGTGGGGCGGCGGGGCGGCGGGATGGGGCGGGTCAGTGGGCCGGGGCGGGTTCGGGCAGCAGGGCGAGGAGTTCGTCGGGCCGGCGCAGCACCGCGTCGGGCCGTTCCGCGAGCAGGGCCGGCTCGTCCGTCTCCCCCCACAGCGCGGCGATCGCGCCGACGCCGGCGCCCCGGGCGCTGGCCAGGTCGGTGACGGCGTCGCCGACCATCACGGTCCGCCCGGCCGGCACGCCCAGCAGCTCCAGGGCGCGCAGCACGATGTCGGGGGCGGGCTTGGCCCGGGCGACCTCGTCGGAGCCGAGCACGTGGTCGAAGTGGTGGAGCAGGCCGAGCTGGTCGAGCAGCGAGCGGGCCCGGGGGCCGCTCTTGCCGGTGGCCACGGCCAGCCGGACGCCGCGCGCGGTGAGCTCGGCGAGCAGCTCGCGCACCCCGTCGTGCACGGTGACCTGATGGGCGAGGCGATAGCTCTCCCGGACGAAGGGCTCCTCCAGGGCGAGCGGCAGCCCCATGATCCGCATGATGTCCGGGAAGTACCGGCCCAGGTGGCGGCAGTACTCCTCGAACGGCGGCCGGCCGTCGCCGACCACCTCCTCGTAGGCGGTCAGGAAGGCCCGGCGCATCACGTCGAAGCTGTCGACGATGACGCCGTCCAGGTCGAAGACCACGGCGCGGACCGGGGAGAACGCGGCGAGCGCGCGGCCGTCGGGTACGGCGGGAACGGGCGGGTCGAGCGGCATGGGATCTCCATGGGACGAGGGGCGGCCCGGACGGGTGACCGGGTCTGGTGCGGCCTGCGGGCCGGGGCTGTGGGGCGCGCAGGGTCAGACGGCGAGGGCGGTGGCCTCGTCGGCGAGCCGGGGCCGCGGGGCGCGGGCGGCCGCGTAGAGGCGTTCGATGACCGAGATGGTGTGGTGGGCGCCGCGCACGGCGACGCCGCGCGAGGCCGGGTCGGCGAGCAGGGCGGGCAGCGCGTCGAGCTGGCGCACGTACTCGGCGCCGACCGGCTCGCCGCGCAGCGGGACCTCGGTGGTGACGCCGTCGCGGGTGCGGGTCAGCCGGGGTGCGCGGCGGTTGGGGCTGAAGCCGAAGGTGCAGGTCAGGGTCGCCGAGCCGGTGGCGCCCTCGACGGTGATCCGGGTGGTGTCGACGGGGTCGTGCGAGGCCCAGCTCGCCCGGACCGCGACCGAGACGCCGGTGTCGGTGACCAGGAAGCCGCGGGCGGTGTCCTCGACGTCGCCCGCGCCGGCCGGGCGCTCGGTGCCGCGCCAGCCGGCGCCGCGTCCGCCGTCGTTGACGAAGTCGGCGGAGAGCGAGCCGAGCACGGCCGGGAAGCGGACCGGGCCGCCGAGCACGCTCTGGGCGGTGTCGAGCAGGTGCCAGCCGAGGTCGACCAGCGCGCCGCCCCCGGAGAGCCGGCGGCTGGTGAACCAGCCGCCGGCGTCGGGGACGCCGCTGGCGCGCACCCAGGCGAGGTCGACATGGCGGATCGGGCCGAGTTCCGCCGCCAGCCCGGTGAGGGCGGCGACGTCCTCGCGGTAGCGGGCGGCGCTGCCGGCCAGCAGCACGGCCCCGCCCGCGCGTTCGGCGGCGGCCAGCCGGTCGGCCTCGGCGGCGCTGAGGCAGACCGGCTTCTCCAGGAACACCGGGACGCCGCGGGCGAGCAGCCGTTCGGCGACCGGGGTGTGCAGGTGGTTGGGCACCGCGACGACGGCGAGGTCGGTGTCGGGGCCGAGCCGGTCGGCGTCGGTGAGCAGGGCCGCGCCCGGCGGGAGGTGCCCGGCCGCGCCGGGGCCGGGTTCGACGACGGCGGTGACCCGGTAGCCGGGGTGCGCCGTCAGGCGGGGCAGCCAGATGGTGCGCCCCGCCCAGCCGAGGCCGACGACCGCGACCCGCACCGGCGCGTCCGGCTCCCGCGGTGCCGCGTTCACACCGCGGCCAGGGCGTCGGCGATGATCTGGGCGGTGTCCTCGATCGCCGACTCGTCGGCGAGCAGGGTGCGGTGGTGCAGCCAGATGCCGTCGGCGGTGAGCGCCTCGCTGTTGGGGCAGGCCCTGGCCAGCTCGTCGACGGTGGTGTCGGGCGCGGCGGACTCCCAGAAGCCGTCCGAGCGGTAGATGGCGCGGAAGACCACGAAGGCGGGCAGGCCGCGGGCGATCAGGTCGTCGACCAGGGCGTTGCGCCGCTCCTCGCCGAGGCCGGGCACCCGGAACATCGCCATGTAGTGCGGGACGCGGTCGGCGCGCTCGTCGCGGCCCTGCGGGACCAGGCGGGGGATCTCGGCCAGCAGGCGGTCCAGCAGCGCGGCGCGCTGCTCCCGGACGGCGATCTGGCCGTCCAGGCGGGCGAGCTGGGCGCGCAGGACGCTCGCCGAGAACTCGTTGAGCCGGAAGTTGGAGCCGGAGGTCCGGTGGTAGTACTTGCGGTCCGTCGGCGGGCGGCCGCAGCTGTGCCGCAGGAACGCCTCCTCGTACTGGGCGGCCTCGGGGAAGGTGATGGCGCCGCCCTCGCCGGCGGTCATCAGCTTGCCGTTCTGGAAGCTGAACGCGGCGACCGAGCCGAGTTCGCCGACCCGGCGGCCGCGCCACTGGGCGCCGTGGGCGTGCGCGGCGTCCTGGACGATCGGTACGCCGGTCTCGGCGGATAGCGCGCCGAGGGCGTCCAGGTCGGCGATCTGGCCGGCGATGTGGACGGGCATGATCGCCCGGGTGCGCGGGGTGATCGCGGCGGCCGCCGCGGCGGGGCTCAGGTTGTAGGTGTGGAGGTCGACGTCGACCGGCACCGCGGTGGCGCCGAGCCGCTGGGCGGCCTGGGAGGAGGAGATGAAGGTGAAGGCGGGCACGATCACCTCGGTGCCGGGGCCGACGCCGAGGATCTGGAGGGCGACCTCCAGGGCGTGGGTGCCGTTGGTGACGGCGAGGGCCTTGGGCGCGCCGTGGTAGTCGGCGAACTCCTGCTCGAAGGTGTCGACCTCCTTGCCGCCCATCCGCCACCACTGGCCCTGTTCCAGGGCCCTGATGAGTCCTTCGCGCTCGGCCTCGTCGTACTGCGGCCAGACCGGGAACACCGGGGCCGGACGTCCTTGGGCGCTCATGATTACGCGCAGCCTTTCCATTTCGGGGGGTGGTGGAACGGCACGCTAACCCAGGAAAAGCGGCCCGTCACCTCCCCTAGGCACCCCCCTATCCCTCCCTTGTCCTGGTGCACCGACGCCCGCTTCCGGGAATTCCCGGCGGGCTCGCTGCTATAACCGGAATATGAGCGAACTGCTATTGCTGAACGGTCCCAATCTCGGGATTCTCGGCCGCCGCGAGCCGGAGGTCTACGGCACCGAAACGCTGGCCGACATCGAGGCGGCCGTGGCGGCCGAGGTGGCCGGCCGGGGCTGGAAGGTCGTCTCCGTCCAGCGCGAGTCCGAGGGGCAGCTGATCGAGGCGGTGCAGGACGCCTGGGACGGCAGCGTCGGGGCGATCGTCAACCCCGGTGCGCTGATGATCGCCGGCTGGGGCCTGCGCGACGCGCTGGCCGCCTATCCGCGGCCGTTCGTCGAGGTGCACCTGTCGAACGTCTGGGCGCGGGAGTCCTTCCGGCACGAGTCGGTGCTGGCGCCGCTCGCCTCGGGTGTCATCGTCGGCCTCGGCGCGCTGGGCTACCGGCTCGCCGCCCAGGCGCTGCTGGCGAAGGTGCCGGCGTCCTGATGGGCACCGCGACGGCCGCCCGGGGCGTGCTCGGCATCGACGTCGGCGGCACCAAGGTGGCGCTGCGCGCCGAGGCGGGCCCGCCCGGCGGGCCGCAGCGCACGGCGCAGGCGGTGCTGCGCTGGCCCGCCGCGCGGGGCGCCGACGCCGACTGGGCCGCGCTGGCCGGGGCGGTCGCCCGGCTGGGCGAGCGGTGGGGCGGCACCTTCTCGGCGGTCGGGGTCGCGGTGCCCGCCACCGTCGGCCCGGACGGCCGGGTGCTGGCCTGGCCGGGGCGCCCCGGCTGGGAGGGCTTCGCGCTCGCCCCGGCCCTGCGCCGGCTGTTCCCCGCCGCCGCGGTGGCCTGGGCCGACGACGGCGACCTCGCCGCGCTCGCCGAAGCCGAGCACGCCGGGTGTGACCATCTGGTCTACCTGGGCGTCGGCACGGGCGTCGGCGGCGGCATCGTCCACCGGGGCGCGCCGCTGCCCGGGCCGGCGCGCGGCTCCTGCGAGACGGGCCACCTGGTGATCGACCGCCGGGGCCCGCGCTGCGACTGCGGGCGGCGCGGCTGCCTGCAGGCGAGCGCCTCCGGTCCGGCGACGCTGCGGCGCGCGGCGCGGCTGCGCGGCGCGCCGGTCGACTTCGCCGGGCTGCGCACCGCGCTCGCCGAGGGCGCGCCCTGGGCCGAGGAGGCCGTCGAGGAGACCTGCTCCGCGCTGGCGGCGGCGGCCGTCTCGCTGGCGGAGCTGGTCCACCCCGAACTGACCGTGCTGGGCGGCGGGTTCGCCGACGGGCTGCCCGGCCTCGCGGCGCGGGTGGAGGCCCACGCCGCCGCACTGGCCCGCCCCGGCGGGCCGGTCCCGGCGATCCGCCCGGCCGCGCTCGGCGGGCTGTCCTCGCTGCACGGCGCCCTCGCCCTGGCGCGCCGGCCACCGCACCCCCAACCACCGGGAGACCCGAGTTGACCACGACAGCAACGTCCGTCCGCACGGACGGCGGACTGCGGCGCATCGACGTGGAGCTGGGCGCGCGGGGCTACCCCGTGCTGATCGGTCCCGGCGCCCGCCACCGGCTGGCCGGGGTACTGGCCGGCCTCGGCGCCCGCCGGGTCGCCGTGGTCAGCGCCCGGCCCCGCGCGTGGCTGCCCGAGACCGGGCTGGACACCCTGGTGGTCCCCGCGAAGGACGGCGAGGAAGGCAAGTCGCTCGCCTGGATCGCCGAACTGTGCAGCCGCTTCGCCCGGTTCGGCCTGGGCCGGGCGGACGCGGTGGTCTCCTGCGGCGGCGGCACCACGACCGACGCGGTCGGACTGGCCGCCGCGCTGTACCACCGCGGCGTCCCGGTGGTGCACCTGCCCACCTCGCTGCTGGCGCAGGTCGACGCGAGCGTGGGCGGCAAGACCGCCGTCAACCTCCCGGAGGGCAAGAACCTGGTGGGCGCCTACTGGCAGCCCGCCGCCGTGCTCTGCGACACCGACTACCTGGCCACCCTGCCGCCGCGCGAACGGACCAACGGCTACGGGGAGATCGCCCGCTGCCACTTCATCGGCGCCGGGGACCTGCGCCGGCTGCCGCTGGAGGAGCAGATCGCCGCGAGCGTCGCCCGCAAGGCCGCCGTGGTGGCCGCCGACGAGCGCGACGCCGGACTGCGGCACATCCTCAACTACGGCCACACGCTGGGCCATGCGCTGGAGCGCGCCACCGACTTCCGGCTGCGGCACGGCGAGGCGGTCGCCGTCGGCACGGTCTTCGCGGGAAGGCTGGCCGGCGCGCTCGGCCGGATCGGGCCCGAGCGGGTCGCCGAGCACCACGCGGTGGTCGCCCACTACGGGCTGCCGACCGCGCTGCCGCCGGAGGTCGCCACCGGCGCGCTGATCGCCCTGATGCGGCTGGACAAGAAGGCCGTCGACGGCCTCTCCTTCGTGCTGGACGGCCCGCGCGGCGCCGAACTCGTCCGCGACGTCCCGGAGGAACTCGTCGCCCGCACCCTGGACGCCATGCCGCGCGCCGCCGTGAGGGAGGCCTGAGATGCCGCCGGTCTCCGGCCGCACCCGGCTGTTCGCCGTCCTCGGCGACCCGGTCGCCCAGGTCAGGGCGCCCGCCCTGCTCAACCCGCTGTTCGCCGCGAGCGGGGTGGACGCCGTGCTCGTCCCCGTGCACGCCCCGGCGGAGCGGCTCGACGAGGTGGTACGCGGGCTGAAGGCCACCGGCAACCTGGACGGGCTGCTGGTGACCGTCCCGCACAAGCTGGCGATGTGCGCGCACGCCGACGAACTCAGCCCGACCGCCGCCCTGTTGGGCTCCACCAACGCGCTGCGCCGGGAGCCGGACGGCCGCTGGTACGGCGACAACTTCGACGGCGCCGGGTTCGTCCGCGGCCTGACCGCCCGGGGCCACCACCCCGCCGGGCTGCGGGTCGCCCTGGCCGGCGCCGGGGGTGCCGGGCTCGCCGTCGCCGCCGCCCTGCTCGACGCGGGCGTCGCCCGGCTCACCGTCAGCGACCCCGACCGGGGCCGGCTGGACGCACTGCTGGAGCGGCTCGGCGGCGGGCGGTCCGGCCGCGTGAGCGCCGCCGCGGAACCCCCGTCCGACACCGACCTCGCCGTGAACGCCACCCCGCTCGGCCTCGACCCGGCCGACCCGCTCCCCTTCGACCCGGCCCGGCTCCCGCCGGGCGCGCTGGTCGCCGACATCGTCATGACGCCCGCCGAGACCCCGCTGCTGCGCACCGCCGCCGCCCTCGGCCTCCCCACCCACCCGGGCGCCCCCATGCTGACCGAGCAACTCCCCCTCTACCGGGATTTCTTCCGCCTGCCCACCCCGGACGGCTGAGCCGAGAAACGCACGACGACCCGGCCGCGGGAGGCGGCCGGGTCGTCGTGGCAAAGCCGGTACGGGCGGGGTGCGGTCAGAGGCCGCGCGCCAGGCGGTCGGTGAGCAGCCTGGTGAAGCGCGACGGATCGGGCAGGTCGCCGCCCTCGGCCAGCAGCGCGCCGCCGTGGACCAGTTCGGCGATCTCCGGCAGCGCCGGGTCCCCGGGGTCGGCCTCGTGCGCCGCGCGCAGCGCGGTGATCAGCGGGTGCCCGGGGTTGATCTCCAGGATCCGCTTGACCGGGGGCACCTGCTGCCCCATCGCGCGGTACATCTTCTCCAGGGTCGGCGTCATGTCCTGGGCGTCGCCGACGACGCAGGCCGCCGAGGTGGTCAGCCGCGAGGAGAGCCGGACCTGCTTCACCTGCCCGGACAGCGTCTCGGTCAGCCACGGCAGCAGGGCGGCGAACTCCTGCTCCCGGCGGGCCTTCTCGGTCCCGGCCGCCTCGTCCCCGTCGGCCGGCTCGTCGAGGTCGACCTGACCCTTGGCGATGGACTGCAGCCGGTGGCCGTCGAAGGCGGGCACCCGCTCGACCCACACCTCGTCGACCGGGTCGGTGAGGATCAGCACCTCGTACCCCTTGGCGGCGAACGCCTCCATGTGCGGGGAGTTCTCCACCGTGGCGCGGTCCTCGCCGGTCAGGTAGTAGATCGCCTCCTGGCCCTCCTTCATCCGCCCGACGTACTCGCGCAGGGTGGTGGTGCGCTCCGCGTCGTGGGTGGAGGCGGCGGACACCAGCTCCAGCAGGGCCTCGGTGCTGTCGCCGTCCTCGATCAGGCCCTCCTTGAGCACCCGGCCGAACTGGTCCCAGAGCTTGGCGTAGCGCTCGGCGTCCTTGGCCTGGACGTCCTTCAGCGCGCCGAGGACCTTCTTCACCAGGCGCCGGCGCACACCGCGGATCTGGCGGTCGTGCTGGAGGATCTCGCGGGAGATGTTCAGCGAGAGGTCGTGGGCGTCCACGACGCCCTTGACGAAGCGCAGGTAGTCGGGCATCAGCGCTTCGCAGTCGTCCATGATGAACACCCGCTTGACGTACAGCTGCACGCCGCGCTTGGCGTCCCGGGAGAACAGGTCGAACGGCGCCTGGGAGGGGATGAACAGCAGCGCCTCGTACTCGAAGGTGCCCTCGGCGCGCATGTGGACGGTCTCGGCCGGGGGCAGCCAGTCGTGGCTGATCTGCTGGTAGAACTCGGTGTACTCGGCCTCGGTCACCTCGCTGCGCGGGCGGGCCCAGAGCGCCTTCATCGAGTTGAGGGTGTCGACCTGCCGGTCGGTGGCGCCCTCGGCGTCGGTGCGCTCGCTCTCCATCCGGATCGGCCAGCGGATGAAGTCCGAGTACTGCTTGACGATCTGGCGGATCTTCCACTCCGCCAGGTAGTCGGCCAGCCCGTCCTCGCCGTCGGCCGGCTTGAGGTGCAGGGTGACCGAGGTGCCCACGGGCAGGCCGTCGACGGCCTGGATCTCGTAGGTGCCCGCGCCGTCGGACTCCCACCGGGTGCCGGCCTCGGTGCCGGCCCGGCGGGTCAGCAGGGTGACCCGGTCGGCGACCATGAACGCCGAGTAGAAGCCGACGCCGAACTGCCCGATCAGGCTCTGCGCCGCGGCGGCGTCCTCGGTCTGCTTGATCTTCTCCAGCAGACCGGCCGTGCCGGACTTGGCGATGGTGCCGATCAGCTCCACGAGGTCGTCACGGCTCATGCCGATGCCGTTGTCGCGGACGGTCAGCGTCCGGGCCTGCGGGTCGGCCTCCAGGGCGATGTGGAGGTCGGAGGTGTCGGCGTCGAGGCCGGAGTCGATCAGTGATTCCAGCCGCAGCTTGTCCAGTGCGTCGGAGGCGTTCGAGATCAGCTCGCGCAGGAAGATGTCCTTGTTCGAGTAGATCGAGTGAATCACCAACCGGAGCAACTGGCGCGTCTCGGCCTGGAATTCCAGCGTCTCGACAGTGCTACCCACTCGCGGGGCTCCTCTCTGGGGCGGTACCTGGGCAATGGACGCGGCGGACACCGGACGGCCCCGCCGCACCGGCATGATAGGCGGCCCCGGGGCCCCGGTGGGCGTTACAGCTTGACACCAGGTGTAAAAATGTCACGCGACCCTCGCACCACGGAGCCCCTATGCACCCCTTCCTCGACCATCCGGGGCCGCTCGCCTTCGCGCACCGCGGCGGCGACCTCGGCCGTCCGGAGAACTCGCTCGCCGCCTTCGAGGCCGCCGTCGCCCTCGGGTACCGGTACCTGGAGACCGACGTGCACACCACCTCCGACGGCGTGCTGGTGGCGTTCCACGACCACCGGCTCGACCGGGTCACCGACCGCGCCGGAGCGGTGGCCGAACTCCCCTGGCGCACCGTCCGGCAGGCCCGGATCGGCGGTACCGAGCCGGTCCCGCTGCTGGAGGACCTGCTCGGCGCGTTCCCCGCGGCCCGCTTCAACATCGACGTCAAGGCGGCGCCGGCCGTCGCACCCCTGGTCGAGGCGATCCGCCGCACCGGGGCCTGGGAGCGGGTCTGCGTCGGCGGCTTCTCCGACAGCCGGCTCGCCGCCGTCCGCGCCGCCGCCGGACCCCGGCTGGCCACCTCGCTGGGCCCCCGCGAGGTCGCCCGGCTGCGGCTGCGCTCGCTGGCCGGGCCGCTGCTGCGCGGCACCGGGGCGCCCTGGGCCGGCGTCTGCGCGCAGGTGCCCGAGCGGCACCGGGGCGTCCCCGTGGTCGACCGGGCCTTCGTGCGCGCCGCGCACCGCCTCGGCCTGCAGGTTCACGTCTGGACTGTGGACGACGCCACACGCATCCGCTCTCTGCTCGACCTGGGGGTCGATGGCATCATGGCCGATCGCATCGACGTCCTGCGCGACGTCCTCCGCGAGCGCGGCCGCTGGCACCCCGGCGGCACCGGCTCCAGCACGGGGATTGGAACACCATGAGCA
This sequence comes from Kitasatospora sp. NPDC001527, assembly GCF_040298605.1. NCBI lineage: Bacteria > Bacillati > Actinomycetota > Actinomycetes > Kitasatosporales > Streptomycetaceae > Kitasatospora > Kitasatospora sp. NPDC001527. The sequence goes on from NZ_JBEPAM010000034.1 coordinate 19,844, forward strand.
CCACGACCCACCGCCCGGAGCACCCGGCGGCCGCCACCGGCGAGGACGGCCGCGCACTGCGCCGCATACAGTTCGGCTGGTACGTCAACGACTGGGCCACCGCGGCCTTCTCCTCGACCGTCCTGACGGTCTTCCTCGGGCCGTACCTCACCTCGATCGCCAAGGAGGCCGCCGACGCGCAGGGCGACGTGCACCCGCTGGGGCTGTCGATCCGCGCCGGCTCGTTCTACCCCTACACGGTCTCCTTCTCGGTGCTGCTCTCGGTCGCGGCGATGCTGGTCGCCGGGACGGTCGCGGACCGCACCGGGCGGCACAAGGAGCTGATGGGCGGCTTCGCGTACCTCGGCGCGGCCGCCACGATGGGCATGTTCTTCCTCGACGGCGACCGCTACCTGCTCGGCGGCGGTCTGCTGGTCGTCGCCAACCTCGCCTACGCGGTGTCGGTGGCGCTCTCCTACGCCTACCTGCCGGGCCTGGCCACGCCCGACGAGCGCGACGCGGTCTCCTCCAAGGGCTGGGCGTACGGCTACGCGGGCGGCGGACTGCTGCTGATCGCCAACCTGGTGCTGTTCCAGGGGCACGACGCGTTCGGGATCTCCTCCGGCACCGCGGTGCGGATCTGCCTGGCCTCGGCGGGCCTGTGGTGGGCGCTGTTCACCATCGTGCCGATGCTGCGCCTGCCGTCCCGGGCCGGGGTGCTCCCGGGGCGCGCCGCCGGGGCCGCCGAGGACGAGCCCGCCGCCGGCAGCCTGCGGGAACTCGGCCGGACCCTGCGCGGCATGCGGCGCCACCCGCTCACCCTGCTCTACCTGGCCGCCTTCCTCTGCTACAACGACGGCATCCAGACCGTCGTCTCGCAGGCCTCGCTCTTCGGCAGCGAGGAGCTGGGCCTGGACCAGACCGCGCTGGTCACCGCCGTGCTGCTGGTGCAGGTGGTGGCGATCGGCGGCGCGCTGCTGCTCGGCCGGATCGCCCACCGCCACGGCGCCAAGCGGACCATCCTGGGCTCGCTGGCCGGCTGGGTGGTCATCCTCGCGCTGGGCTACTTCATGCCGGCTCACCAGCCGCTCTGGTTCTACGTCCTGGCGTGCATGATCGGCCTGGTGCTCGGCGGCAGCCAGGCGCTGTCGCGGTCGCTGTTCTCGCACCTGATCCCGCCCGGCAAGGAGGCGGAGTACTTCAGCTTCTACAAGATCAGCGACCGCGGCACCAGCTGGATGGGGCCGCTGGTCTTCGGCCTCGCCTACCAGGTCACCGGCAGCTACCGCTCGGCGATCGTCTCGCTGCTGGTGTTCTTCGTCATCGGCTTCGCCGTGCTCCTGAAGGTCCCGGTGCGGCGGGCGATCGAGGCCGTCGGCAACCCGGTGCCCGAGCGCCTCTGACGGTCCGCGCGCCGGGGCGACCGGTCGGCCGCCGGGCCGGCTCAGGCCCCGGCGGCGGGCTTCCAGCCGAGGAGCGGGGCGAGGACGGTGGCGATGTCGGTGAGGATCTGGACGTAGTCCTCGTGGCCGAAGGTGAACGGCAGCGCGAAGACCGCCGTGTCCACCTCCCGGAAGGCGGCGTGGGCGTACAGCCGCTCGGCGATCTCGGCGGAGCCGCCGACCAGGTCCCGCGCGTACATCACCCGCGCCGGGCCCTGCGGGGAGGTGGTGCGGGCCGTCCGGCCGCGGACGTACTCGTGGTAGCGGGCCCGCTGGTCGGCGGTGGCGCTGTCGGTGGGGATCACCACCAGCCCCTGGGAGACCCGGGCCCGCGCGCCCAGCGGGTGGTGGGCGCGGAAGGCGGCGATCTGCGAGCGCTGGATCTCGGCGAAGTCCTCCGCCTCCTCCGCCCGCACCACGTTGCTGGTGAGCAGGCCGAGCCCCTGCTCGCCGGCCCAGCGGGCCGAGCGCAGGCTGCCGGCGCCGTACCAGAAGCGGTCGGCCAGGCCGGGCGAGACCGGCTGGACCTTGTCCGAGTACACCTCGATGCCCTCGACCCCGCTGAAGTCGGTGGCCGGCCGCTCGCCGCGCAGGAAGTCCAGCAGCCGGCTCACCCGCCGGTAGCCGAAGTCCTCGGCCTCGGCGGTGTCCGGGTAGAGCGCGCCGGCCACCCGCTCCCAGTGACCGGGACGCCCGACGCTCACGCCCGGGTTGAGCCGGCCGCCGGAGAGCAGGTCGGTGGTGGCGAGGTCCTCGGCCAGCCGCAGCGGGTTCTCCCAGCCGACCGGGATCACCGCCGTGCCCAGCTCGATCCGGCTGGTGCGCTGGGTGGCCGCCGCGAGCACGGCGACCGGGGAGGAGATGCCGTACTGCAGGTGGCGGTGGCGCACCCAGGCGCTGTCGAAGCCCAGCCGCTCACCGAGTTCGATCAGCCGCAGCGTCGACTCGTGGCCCTGGGCCGGGTCGGCCGGATCGAACAGCCCGATGGTCAGGAATCCCAGTTTCCGCAGGGGCTGTTCACGGGTCGGCACGGTGTCCTCTTTCGTCGGCTCTGCCCGCCCGGCGGGTGTCCCGCCGGGCGTGCCGTCCACCGTCACACAGCGGCCGGGGCCGCTCAAGGGCCGCCGGAGGATCGCCACGGGGACGCAACACCCGTGTCACATCACCGCAGCGATACCGGCGCGCGGGCGGGTCAGCCCCGGGAGAGCAGCTCCAGGGTGTCGATGACCCGGTTGGAGAAGCCCCACTCGTTGTCGTACCAGGCGACCACCTTGACGTGCTTGCCGTCGACCCGGGTCAGGGCGGCGTCGAAGATCGAGGAGGCCGGCTCGCCGGTGATGTCGCTGGAGACCAGAGGCTCGTCGGCGTAGTCGAGGATGCCCTTCAGCGGGCCGTCGGCGGCGGCGCGGTAGGCGGCGAGCACCTCCTCGCGGGTGACCTCGCGCTCGACCGTGGTGTTCAGCTCGACGATGGAGCCGACCGGGACCGGCACCCGGATGGAGTCGCCGGAGAGCTTGCCGTCGAGGTTCGGCAGGACCAGGCCGATGGCCTTGGCGGCGCCGGTGGTGGTCGGCACGATGTTGACGCCGGCGGCGCGGGCACGGCGCGGGTCGCGGTGCGGGCCGTCCTGGAGGTTCTGCTCCTGGGTGTAGGCGTGCACGGTGGTCATGAAGCCGTGCTCGATGCCGGCGAGTTCGTCCAGCACGGAGGCGAGCGGGGCGAGCGCGTTGGTGGTGCAGGAGGCGTTGGAGACGATCACGTGCCCGGCCGGGTCGTAGGCGTCGGTGTTCACGCCGTAGGCCAGGGTGACGTCGGCGCCGTCGGACGGGGCGCTCACCAGGACCTTGCGCGCCCCGGCCTTGAGGTGGGCGCGGGCGGCCTCGGCGGAGGTGAAGCGGCCGGTGGCCTCCAGCACGATGTCCACGCCGAGTCCGGCCCACGGCAGGTCGGCGGGGTCGCGCTCGGCGAGCACCTTGATCCGGCGGCCGTCGACGACCAGCTCGTCCCCCTCGACCCGCACCGGGCGGCGGAAGCGGCCGAGCGAGCTGTCGAAGCGGAGCAGGTGGGCGAGCGAGTCGATCGAGGTGAGGTCGTTGACGGCGACCACCTCCAGCTCGCTGCCGCGCTCCACCAGGGCGCGCAGGCTGTTGCGGCCGATGCGGCCGAAGCCGTTGATGGCGATGCGGGTCATGAGGGCTCCCTCGGTCGTTCCGGTGCGCTCCGGACGTTCCGGATCTTCCGGTCGTTTGATGACGGTTCAATCATCGACCGGTCGGAGCGGACCGGACAGGGGCCGGATCGACATGGTGCGCAAGGATCCCGCCAGCATCCCCGCCAACGACCGCAAGGATCCCGCCACCCTCCGGCGGCCCTGCGGACGAGCACGACCCGGTGGCCGCCCCGGAACCGCCCGGACGGCCACCTGCCGGTTCCGCCTGGCTAGGCGGTGGCGAGCCCCTCCGCGCGGGCGGCGGCGACCAGGGGCGCCCAGGCCTCGATCAGGACCGCCCAGCGCCGGGCGTCCTCCTGCGCCTCGTCCAGGAGCTGCTCACGCCGCCCGGCCACCACGTCCGCGAGCTCGGCGTACTTGCCGCCCAGCTTGCGGTAGGAGCGGTCCAGGACGTCCAGGCAGTGCTCGTTCCCGGCCCGGTCCCAGTCGACGCTGCCGCGCACCAGGTCGAGGATCGCCTCGCCCTTCAGCCCGTGCCGCTCGTCCAGCAGCCCTCGGCCGAGGTCGATCATCCCGCCGTAGACCGGGTACAGGTACAGCATCGAGAGCAGGAGCTTGACGAACCCCAGCTGGTAGGGGACGAAGCCGGCGCCGGTGCGGCGCTCGGGCGTGTAGTAGTTGACGATGTGGCGGTTGTGGACGACGCCGGGCAGCTTGGCGTGGACCAGGGAGTGCAGCAGGGCGTAGTCGCAGCCGAGGGTGCGGACCGAGGGCAGCAGCGGCAGCACCTCGTAGCCCCGGTGGTCCAGGGCGACGTTGCACATGAAGACGTCCCAGATGTCGGGCACGCCGAGGACGGAATGGTCGGCGGTGAACGGCTCGGTGCCGGTGCCCTTGAAGGAGACGTCCACCATCGCGTCCCGGTCCTCGTCCGGCCACACCGGCGGGGTCCACAGGCGCACGATGTCGCGGTAGACCTCCGGGTCCAGCTCGCGGATCTCGCCGATGTCCACGTTGAGCTCGCCCATGAAGGAGCCGCTGACCAGCATCACCGGCTTGTCCGCGTCCGCCGGGTCGAGCTCGGAGCGGGTCACGCCGGCCACCGCCTCGCCGGCCGGCTTGCCGATCGAGAGCAGCTCGTGGTGGATCGGGAAGACCTTCTGCCCGTCGAGGACCTGGAAGTCGGCGTCGTCGTTGCGCAGGTGCGCCGAGGTGCAGCCCAGGGCGGCCGCGCCCAGGAAGATCCGGTTGACGCAGGAGCCGTACGCGACGTCCTGCGGGACCATCATGTCGAGCAGCACCTCGGGGTCGGCGGCGCCGGAGCGCTCGGTCACCCGGCGGAAGAACTCCCGCTGCCGCGCCTCGCCGAGGTGGTGGACGAAGACGCCCGGGGTGGGGGGCAGCGAGGCCACCGCCTCCGCGTTCTTCGCGAATCCGGCGGCGTCGGTGGTGTCGGTGGTGTCGAGGACGAGGAGGTGCACCTCGACCCCGAAGTTCGCGACGGCGTAGGCCGCCTCCTCGGCGAGGTCCACGATGGTGTCGGGACAGGTCCGCATGGTGGGCAGGGCGAGGCAGACTCTTTGCATGGCGCGGGCTTCTCCGTCGGATCGTCAGATTCTTTGCGGTGGCGTCCAGTTGAGAGCGCTGAGGGTTGGACTAGACCACTTCTGGCGCCAACGATAGTCAGCGCGGCCCCCGAAGGGGCGGAATGCGCCCCGCTTTTGCACGATCGGGCACACCCCGCACGGGCGCCCGGACCGCGACGGCGCCGGCCCGCGCCGCGTTCAGTCCTCCGAGCGGGCCGCGAAGGTGTGCCGGTACTCGGTGGGCGAGGTGCCGAGGACGCGGTGGAAGTGCAGCCGCAGGTTCGCCCCGGTGCCGAGCCCGACCCGGTCGGCGATCTGCTCGACCCCCAGGTCGGTGCGCTCCAGCAGCTCGCGCGCGAGGTCCACCCGGGCCCGCAGCACCCATTGCATGGGCGTGTAGCCGGTGTCCTCCACGAACCGCCGCGAGAAGGTGCGCGCCGAGACCCGGGCGTGCCGGGCGAGCCCCTCCAGGGTCAGCTGCTCGGCGAGGTGTTCCAGGGCCCACTCACGGGTGTCGGCGAAGAGGTCCCCCAGCGGCTCGGGCACGCTGCGCGGCACGTACTGGGCCTGGCCGCCGCTGCGGTAGGGCGCGGCGACCAGCCGCCGCGCCACGTGGTTGGACAGCCCGACGCCGTGATCGCGCCGCACCAGGTGCAGGCAGAGGTCGATGCCGGAGGCCGCGCCCGCCGAGGTGAGCACGGCGCCCTCGTCGACGAACAGCACGTTCTCGTCGACCCGGATGCGGGGGTGGCGCTCCGCCAGGGCCTTGGCGTAGTGCCAGTGGGTGGTCGCCCGCTTGCCGTCGAGCAGTCCGGTGGCCGCGAGCGCGAACGCGCCGGTGGAGATCGCGGCCAGCCGGGCGCCCCGCCGGTGCGCGGCCACCAGCGCCTCGACGACGGCCGCCGGGGGTTCGGTGGTGGCCGGGTCGCGGTAGCCGGGCACGAAGACGGTGTCGGCGTGCTCGACCGCCTCCAGCCCCTCGGCCACGTGGTAGGAGAGGCCGTCGCCGCCGGCCACCAGCCCGGGCGCCGGGCCGCAGACCCGCACGGTGTACGGCATGCTCGGCCGGCTGGAGAACACCTGGGCCGGGATGCCCACGTCCAGCGGCTTGGCGCCCTCCAGGACCAGCACGGCCACGTGGTGCTTCCTGCGGCCCATCGGCCTCTCCTCCGCTCCCCCGCGGTGCCGACGGGCGCCGCGGCACGCCCCGGCCGGTCCGACACCGGCCGCAAGCATCCTGCCATCGGCACCCGGGGGCACCGGCACCTACGGGCCCGCGGTGGCGGCCCGGGCGGGGCGCGGGGCGAGGCCGGTGAGCGCCTCGCTCTTCACCAGCCAGGCCACGCCGAAGGCGAGCACGGAGACCGCCTCGCCCAGGTAGGGCAGGGTCAGCGGCCAGTCCCGGGCCAGGTGGAGCAGCCCGGCCGCGGCGACCGTCGCCATCCCCGCCACGATCACCCAGCCGCAGACCAGGTAGACCCAGTCACGGGCAGGGCGCCGCCCTCCGCCGGCCGGCGAGTCCGCGAACAGCCGCAGGCAGAAGTACGCGAGCACGCCGAACAGCCCCGCGGCGAAGGCGAGGTGGACCATGCCGACGGCCGTCTGCGCGCCGCTGGGGTGCGCGGTGACGGAGTCCGGCGGCTCGGTGGGGAAGAGCGCCACCCCGATCGCCAGCACCCCGGCCACCGAGCTCAGCCGGTCCTCCCGGCGGTCGTGGCGGTAGCAGATCAGGAAGACGCCGATGGCGCACAGGCCGCCGACGAAGACGTTGCGCATGTGGGTGTAGTAGGAGGCGCTCATCGAGCTGAGCAGCGCGATCCGGGCGGAGGTGAGGCTGTTGCCGACGGGCAGCACGATCGGCAGCAGGAAGCCGAGGAGGCCGATCCCGAGGCGCAGGCGGCGCACCGTGCGCACGTCCTGGGCCTCGGGATCGGCGGGGGGTCGGGCACCGGTGGGGGTTCGGGTGGACATGACGGGGCCTCCTTCGACGAGCTGAGGCTGTCGCACCGCGGCAGGGGACGGCGGTCGCGGCAGGGTGATACCCGCGCCGCGCCGTCCGGGAACCCCTTCCGGTCTGCTGTCTTGACGCTCCGTCACCGGATCGTGACCCCGGTCGTGGGTCAGCCGACCGGCCGGATCAGCTCCTCGACGGGCTGGGCCCGGCGCAGCGGCTCGAAGTGCACCGCGCCCCCGGCGTCCACGGTGAAGCCGTGCACGGCCGGCTCGGGCAGGCTGTTGTACTGGAAGTGGGTGCTCGCGTAGTACGCGCCGGTGTCGAGCAGCGCGACCAGGTCGCCCGGCTCCAGCGGCGGCAGCGGCCGGGCCCTGGCCAGCAGGTCGCCGGCGAAGCAGCAGGGCCCGGCGACGTCCTGCGGCACCGGCTCGCCGCTCTCCTTGGCGGCGCCCGAGGGGTGGTGCGCGGTGATCCGCAGCGGCCAGGCGTCCGGCATGAACACCGTGCGGGTGGCGACCTGGGCGCCGGCGTGGGTGATGGCGATCGAGCGGCCCCCGGCGACCTTGGTGTACTCGACGTACGCGGCGGTGAAGCCGTTCTTGGCGAGCAGCGAGCGGCCGAACTCGGTGACCACCCGGTAGCGGCCGTCGAACAGCTCAGGAGCGTGCGCGCGCAGCCGTCCGACGTAGTCGGCGTAGGTGGGGGCGGTGGTGTCGTCGGCGAAGTTGACGGACAGTCCGCCGCCGAGGTCGATGCCCGTCACCTGGCGGCGGCCCAGCTCGGCGTTGACCCGCTCGGCGAAGGCGACGGCCCGGCCGACGCCCTCGGCCAGGAGGCCCAGAGGGCAGCCCTGCGAGCCGACGTGGACGTGGATCCAGCTGAGCCAGGGGCGGGCGCGGAACGCCTCCACCAGCCGCTTCGCGTTGCCCTCGTCCGCCAGCGGGATGCCGAACTTGGACGTGGGGGTGGCGGTGCTCATCGCGCCGATCGTCCCGCCGCCGATCTGCGGGTTGACCCGCACGCCCAGCCGGGAGGCGGAGGTGCCAGCCCGAAGCAGGTCGTCGACCCGGTCGAGCTCCTGCCAGCTGTCGATGTTGACGGCGACGCCGAGCTCCAGGGCCCGGACCAGCTCCCGGCGGGTCTTGGCGGGCGAGTCGAGGACGATCCGCGCGGGGTCGAAGCCGGCGGCGAGGGCCTGGGCGAGCTCGCCGGGGCTGGCCACCTCGCAGCCCATGCCGAGCTCGCGCAGCCGGGACAGCAGCGGCACCAGGCAGTTGGCCTTGGCCGCGAAGGCGTGCAGGACGTCGGCCTCGGCCGGGAAGGCGCCGCGCAGGGCGGCGACACTCGCGGCGACGCCGTCGAGGTCGACGAAGGCGGCGAGCAGGGCGTCCTCCGGGTCGAGCAGCCGGCGGCGGACGGCCTCGCGCAGGACGAGTTCCCGGCGGGCGGCGGCGTCCGGGCCGACCTCGGCGGGTCCGGCGGCCGGTCCGGCGGCGTCCGGTCCGGGGGCGGCGGGCTGGGGCAGGGTCATCGGGTCACGCTCCACGGGCTCGGCGGGCGGGCGGACGCCCGGAGCGGGGGACGGGATCGCCCCGGGTACGGCACCAGGCTGCCGGGCGGGCGAGGGCCGCGTCTTCGTCCCACGGCGCGGATTCCCGGCGACGGCCCCGCGTCACCCGACCGGACGGCGCCGCCCGCGGGCCGGCCCGCCGGGGTTGGCGTGCGGAGGTGAAGGCGGGGCCGGATCGTCGCCGCCCACGACCACGTCAGTCGCGCTCGGCGGCGTCCAGGGCGAGCAGGCGCAGCTGCAGCTGGGCGAGCAGCCGGGCGTCCGGGTCGTCCAGGTCGATGCCGCTGAGCCGCTCGGCCTTCTGCCGGCGGTAGCGGAAGGTGCTGGCGGGCACGCCCAGCGCGGCGGCGGCCCGCGCGCCGTCCCCGGCGTGCTCCAGGTAGGCGCGCAGCGTGTCCAGCAGCACCTCCTCCCCCGGCTTCGCCGCGTGCGCCGCCAGCCGCGCCACCGAGCCGTCCGGCCCGGGCGGCGGGTGCTCGCGCAGCGCGTCCAGGAAACCCAACAGGGCGACGGTGTCGGCGACTTCGCCGATCCCGGCGGCCGGGGGAAGCCGCGGGGAGCGGCCCAGCCGCAGCGCGCGCAGCGCCTGGGCGGCCGTGCGGGCGGACTCCGCCGCCCGGTCGAGGGCGGCGCGCACCTCGCCGACGCCGATCCGCACCGGCCGGCCGAACTCCTCCGACAGGTCCCGCGCGAGCGCGCCGGCCAGCCGGGAGAGCCGGTCGGCGGCGAGCCGCGGGTCGGGGTCCAGACCACCGAGCAGCACCCGGGCGCCGTCGTCGGCGGCCACCGCCACGGCGGGGTGGCCGCGCCGCGCGCAGGCGGCGAGCGCCGAGCGGGCCAGCCGCCCGCCGGCGACCGGGTCCGGCCCGGGCCCGGCGGCGACGGCGAGCGCCAGCACGGCGCACGGCTCGGCCGGCGGCAGTCCGGTGCGGGCGGCCGGCAGGTCCGCCGAGCCGCGACCGGCCATCAGGGCGCGGGCCGCCTCCCGCACCAGTGCGCGCTCCCCGCCGCGGCGGGCCCGGTCGTGCAGCAGGTGCGGGGCCGCGATCCGGGCCGCCGCCCGCAGCGCCTCGGCGACGGTCGGCGGCAGCGGGCGGCCGGTCGGCGCGACCCACAGCGAGCCGAGCACCTCCTCGCCGGCCCGCACCGCGACGGCCGCGCGTTCGGGGGCGGTGCCGTCGGCCCGGCGGTGCAGCGCGCCCGGGGTGCGGCGCAGCAGCGCGAGGAAGCCGTCCTCGCGCATCGCCGCCCGGCGTTCGGCCGGCACCCGGCGGGCCAGGATGGTGGAGCGGCGGATGTCGTCGACGTCCCGGTTGTCGGAGGAGTAGGCGAGCACCCGGGAGTCCGGGCTCTCGATGGTCACCGCGCCGCCCACCAGCGCGGCGAGCGCCTCGGCCAGCGCGTCCAGGTCGCCGAGCGGCACGTTGGCCACCTCGGCCTCCCCGGCCACCGCGAGCCCGGCCCGCAGGGTGCCGATCAGCTGCGCCCAGTCGGCCCACGGCCGGCGCAGCAGCACCGCGGTGCCGGCCTCGGCCGCGGCGGCCCGCAGCGCCTCGTTCGGCGCACCGGCGCCCTCCTCGCGGAACACCACCGCCGCCGCCCGGTCGCGTCCGGCCGCCCGGACCAGCGCCTCGGCCCGCTCCGAGCGCGGGTCGACTCCGACGGCGACCACCAGGGCGCCCGGTTCGGCGCCGGGCTCCGCCCGGTCGAACACGTCCAGCCCGGTGACCGGCACGTCCAGGCCCAGCGGGGCGGCGCCGACCTCCACGACCGCCTCGGCGAGTGCCGCGACCCCCCGCAACGTCCGCTCCACCGACCGCTCCTCCCCGCGTCCGGCGCCCAGTATGACCGCCGGCCGACGCCCCGTCACGGCCCGGTCGCGTCACGGCGCGGGGCCGTCACGGCGCGGGCGGACGGGAGCGGTCAGGAGGGCCGGCGCACGTCCAGCGCCGGGAGCAGGTGTTCCTCCTCGTAGGCGAAGTGCTCCTCCAGGCCGTCGATCACCCCGTCGACCTCCGCCCGCAGGGCGGCGACGTCGCCGCCGTCGGACGCGGGGCCGCGCTCCAGCAGCTCCTCCAGCCGGGCGAGGGCCCGCTCGACCGTCCTGTGCTCCTCGCGCAGCCGGGTGACGGCGGGCACCAGGTGCGGGAACTGCCGCTCGAAGGCGGTGAAGGCGCCGTCCTCGCGGGTGTGGTGCATCTGCAGTCCGTAGCAGAAGCCGAGGCAGCGGCGGTGCAGTTGCCGGGCGAGGTCGGCGCCCGGGCGGTCGGCGGCCCCGCCGTTCAGGGCGCTCTCGACGGCGGCCCGGACCTCGGCGATCTCGGCGCGCAACTCGTCGTGGTGGGCGATCAGCTGACGGCCGATCATCCGGTTGCGCTCCTCGTCGCCGGCGAGGTCCAGCGGGTACAGGGCGACCACCGGGATGATCCGGTCGGTCTTCCGCTGGTACTCGCGGAAGGCCGGGTCGACGGCGCACTGCCGCTCGTACAGCCGGTCGCGCTCCTCGCCCTCCAGCACGACGGCGCGGGCGGCGAACGGCTTCACCCGCCCCTCGTCGGTGCCGGTCTCCACGGTGACCTGGGGCGAGGCGACCAGGTTGAGGTACCAGTCGGGGTGTTCCGGGCCGCCGGCGTTGGAGGCGAACACCAGGTAGCGGCCGTCGTCGTACAGGTGGACCGCCGGGGTGGTGTGCGGCTTGCCCGTGCGGCGGCCGGCGGTGGTGAGCACCACCATCGGGGCGCCTTCGAACATGCCGCCCACCTTCCCGTTGTTCTCCCGGAATTCCTTGATGATCCGTTCGTTCCAGCTCATGAGGGCGCTCCCATCGTTTGCTTTGAAAGCAAAGGTAAATGGAAGCGGCCCGCCGACGCAACGGTTCGCGCCCGGCGGGCCGGGCACGACCGGGACTCCAGCGGAGATGGAGGCGGCCTCCAGCGGAGGGCCGGAGGGTGGGCGCATGACAGCTGAGCCGTATCGGGAGAGTGTGCTCTGGTCGGTGGTGCTGCCGGTGCGGCCCTTCGGGGTGGCGAAGCAGCGGCTGGCCCGGCACAGTGGGCGTCACCACGCGGAGCTGGCCCACGCGTTCTACCTGGACACGCTGCGGGCGGTGCGGGCCACGCCCGGTGTCGGGCCGGTGCTGGTGGTGACCGACGATCCGCTGGCCGCCCGGCAGGCGCAGACGCTCGGGGCGGCGGTGGTGCCGGAGGGGCGGCGGGCCGGGCCGAACGCGGCCGCCCTCGCGGGGGCCGCGGCGCTCGCCCCGGACCGTCCGGTGGCCGTGCTCGCCTCCGACCTGCCCACCCTGCGGCCCCAGGAGCTGGCGGAGGCACTGACGCAGGCGCGGCGCCACCGGCGGGCCCGGGTCGCCGACCACACCGGCACCGGCGCCGCCGCGGTGACGGCCCTGCGCGCCGCCGACCTGGCCCCTTCCTTCGACCGGGCGGCCGGCGCCGGGGAGCCGCTGCTGGCCGCCGGTCCCGGTCTGCGGCTGGACGTCGACACCCCGGGCGACCTGCTCCGGGCCCGCGCCCGGGGGCTGGGCCTGTTCTCCGCCGCCGTCCTCGACGCCTGGGTCCGCCCACCGGAACCCCGCGCACGCCACCGTACGGCCGTGCCGGTCTGAGAAGGGCCGCGCGCGAGCGCGGCGGGGCGCGGCCGGGTCAGGCGGCGCGCCGGTCCTCGGCGTCGAAGCGGGCGAGGGCGAGGGCGGCCGGGGCGAGGGCCCGCCGGAGGGCGCGCCCGGTCTCGGGCGGCAGGCCGCCGAGGGCCTCGGCGAGTTCCCCGGTGAGGTCGGCGGCGATCTCCTCGGCGACGGCGGCCGCCGGGGTGCGGGGCCCGAGCTTGCTGACGGCGGCGGCCGCGCGGGCGGGGGTGAGCAGCGCGGTGGCCCGCACCAGGAGCCAGGCGGGGACGCCGGCCGCGCCGTCCGGCGGCGGCAGGTAGGGGCGGGCGCCGCCGAAGCGCTCGTCCTCGGCGAAGGCGGGCTGCTTGACCTTCAGCAGGGGCCGCGCCCCGGCCTCCGGCGGCCAGGCCCCGGCCGGCTTGAGGACGTAGCCCTCGGCCGGGTTGCCGTCCAGCGCGGGCAGGCCCAGCAGGGCCGGGACCCGGCTGGGGAACACGGCGGGCAGTTCCTGGAGCGCGGTCAGCCCGCCCCGGCCGAGGGCGGGGACGCACGGCAGCCCGGCGGCGGCCGCGGCCCCGCGCAGCGCGTCGTCGGCGAGCCAGCACGGGCCGCCGGCGGTCTCCACGGTGGCGTCGAAGGGCAGCCAGTGCAGGCCGGGCGCGTACCAGACGCCGGTCTGCACCGGCCGCACCCCGTCGACGGCGGGCACCCCGGGGTGCGGGTAGCCGCCGCCGGCGAGTTCGCCGTAGACGGTCACCACCGCGCCGGGGTCCGCGCCCGCGCCCGCCCGCGCCGCCGCCGCGAAGCGGGCCGCCGCGACCGCGAGCGCGGGCCAGATCCGGCTGACCCCGAAGAAGTCGTCGAGCGCCTCGTCGGCGAGGAGTTCGCGCCGCTTGGCGGGCCGCACGCCGCCGCGGTCGCAGACGACGGCGAAGTGCGCCCCGTGCACCTTCTCCACCGCGGCCCAGACGCGGGCGCCGGAGGCCGCGACGCCGCCGCGGGCCGGGATCTTGGGGTAGGGGCGCAGGTCCTGCGCGGTGCCGTCGGCGGTCATGCCACGGATCATCACCGGCCCGCCGCCGCCCGCGCAACGGGATTCCGGGCCGCCGGGCCGCCGGGGCCGCCGGGCCGTCAGCCGTTGCGGTGGGCGTCGATCCAGGGGCGCAGCGCGCCGATCCGGGTGTAGACGCCGGCGGTGGCGGGCCGCCCGCAGCCCGCGCCCCAGGAGATGACGCCGACCAGGACGCCGCCCTGGACGAGCGGGCCGCCGCTGTCGCCCTGGCAGGCGTCCTTGCCGCCGGCGTCCTCCCCCGCGCAGATCATCCGGTCGGTGACGACGGAGGGCCCGTACGCCCGGCGGCACGCGTCGCGCCCGATCAGGGGGACGGTGACGATCCGGGCGGCGGCGGACAGCGGGCCGCCCTCGGCGGTGGCGCCCCAGCCGGAGGCCTGGGCCCGGCCGGAGGAGGGGTCGCTGCCGGTGGCGGCGAGCGGGAGTGCGGCGATGCCGGTGGCGTCGAGCGGGGCGGCCAGGCGCACCAGGGCGAGGTCGTAGTCGAGCGTCGCGGAGCTGTAGGAGGGGTGCGCGACGACGGCGGCGGCCTTGACCCGCGCGCCGCCGGAGGCGTGCTGGAGGCTGCCGGCCCGCACGGTGAGCACGCCGGCGTCCGTGCCCGCGACGCAGTGGGCGGCGGTGACGATCGTCGTGGCGTCGAGGACGGTGCCGCCGCAGACGTGCGCGCCGCGGGCCAGCGAGACGAGATAGGGGGTCTGTCCGGCGCTCGCCGGCGTGCCGCCGACGATGGCGTTCGCCGGGGCCGCGGCGGTCAGCGCCGCCGCCCCGGCCAGCAGGGTGGTCACGAGGAGGACGAGGGTGTGCCTGAGCCGGGTTCGCATGGTCGGTGCTCCGTCCCTGTCGAGGTGGGCCTCCGTTCGCAGGCAAAGGGTAGTGACGGTGCGTCGGGCGATGAAGGGAGAATAGGGACAGTCGGATTATCGGACAGCCCTGGCGAGGTCCAGGAAGAGCGCCGCCGACCAGCCGAAGCCGGAGGTGGCGCGGGGCGCGCGGGCGCCGGTCAGGGGGTTCCAGTACTCGTAGAGGCCACCCCCGTCGCGGACCATGGCGAGCGTGCGCTCGCGCAGCTCGGCGGCGGTCTCCGGGAAGCCGGAACGATGAAGCCCCTCGGTCAGCAGGTAGTTGACGTTGAGCCAGACCGGTCCGCGCCACATCGCCTCGGGGTCGAAGGCGGGGTCGTCGAAGGCCACGGTCGGCACCGGCCGCTCGCCCCAGTAGGAGGGTGAGCGCAGGGTCCGCTCCAGGACGGCGGCGATCCCGGCGGGCAGCCGGCCGGTGAACAGGGGCATCAGGTCCAGCGCGGTGCGCACGGGCACCGGCGCGCCGGCCGCCAGGGTGGTGAAGCGGGTGCCGTCCCAGCGCCGGTCGACCAGCAGCCGGGCGTGCGCGGCGGCGCGCTCGCGCCAGCCGGCGGCCTCGGCGGGGCGGCCGAGGGCGGCCGCGATGTCGGCCAGCCGGTCGGCCTCCAGGACGAGGTAGGAGTTGAGGTCGGGCGGCTCGGCCCGCGGTCCGTAGTCCCAGACCGGGCTGTCGTCGAGCCCGGAGGAGTACGGGTGCAGGTACTCGGGCAGGCCGTCGCCGTCCGGGTCGGAGGCGGTGAACCACCACGCGTGCGCGCGCACCAGCCGCGGGTAGACGGCCTCCAGGAAGGCCGGGTCCGGGTCGCTGCGGTGGACCTTCCAGACGGCCCAGGCGGCGAGGGGCGGTTTGGTGACCGGGACCGGCGCGCGCTCGGGGCGCGCGCCGTTGGCGCTGCCGACGTGCTCGGCGAGCCGGGCGTGGTCGGCGCGCGGCAGGTCGGTGGTGTCGGCGAGCACGCCGTGCTCGTGCACCACGTCGGGCAGCCGGCCGTCGGGCAGCTGGTGGTCCAGGAAGAGCAGGATCTGGTCGCGGGCGAGCGCCGGGTCGCCGTGCCGCAGCGCGACGGCGTGGAACAGCGCGTCCCAGTTCCAGACCCCGACGTAGCCGTACTTGGACGGCACGAGGCCCTCGCGGCCCGCGATCGGCAGCAGGTTGACCGCCAGCGTCCACCAGGCCATCCGGGCCCGCTCGGCGAGGTCGGGGCGGACGGCCGGCATCCGGGCGAACCAGTCGGCCCAGCGGGCCTCGGCGGCGGCCCGCACGGCGGGGGCGGACCACCGCCCGGGCGGGCCGGCCAGCACGTGGCAGCCGTCCGGCGCGAGGGTGCGCCCGGTGCCGTCCGGCAGCCGCCAGGAGACCCGAGCGCCGTGCCCGGCGATCACCAGGGTGGCCGGGTCGGCGAACAGCAGCGAGACGCCGCCGGCGAAGGCCACCTCGACGGGCGTGGCCGAGACGACGGGCAGCGGACGCCCGTCGGCGTCGTGCACCAGGAGTCCGGTGAGTTCGGTGGTCTCGGCGAGCGGGGTCTCGTACTCGGCCCGGGCGACCCGCAGGCCGTCCGCCGGGCCGGGGCCGGCGGTGACCAGCAGACGCGCGCCGCGTTCGGTGAACGGCCGCTCCACGAGGTCGAGTTCGACGCCGAACGAAGGGGACGGGGACATCAGCGCCCTCCCAGGCCCGAGGAGGCCATGCTGTTGAGGATCTTGCGCTGCCCGACCAGGAAGGCGATCAGCATCGGCACCACGGTCATCGCGGACAGTGCCGCGGTGAGCCCGTAGTCGATGCCGCCGCGCTGGGAGTTGAAGGAGTCGAGCAGCAGCGGGACGGTGAAGAGCTCCGAGGAGTTGAGGAACACCAGCGGGAAGAAGTAGCTGTTCCAGCTGGCCAGGAAGACGATGATGCCGAGCGTCCACAGGCCGGGCCGGATGTTGGGCAGCACGATCCGCCAGAAGATCGTCCAGCGGCCGGCGCCGTCGATCCGGGCCGCCTCCTCCAGCTCCACCGGGACGGCCCGGATGAACTGGCGCAGCAGGAACACGGCGAAGGGGTTGGCGATGGCCGGCAGGATCAGCGCCAGGTGGGAGTCGATCAGCTGGAGCTTGGCCAGCATGATGTACAGCGGCACGATGGTGACCTGGGCCGGGACCATCTGGGTGGCCAGGAAGAGACCGAACAGCGGCCCGGAGCCGCGGAACGGGATCCGGGCGAAGGCGTAGGCGGCCATGGCGCCGGTGAGCAGGGTGGCGGCGACGGTGACCGCCGCGATGTACATGCTGTTCCAGTAGGCCCGCCCGATCGGCACCTCGTTCAGCACGTCCGGGTAGTTGCGCGCGCGCCAGGGCGAGGGCAGCCAGGACAGCGGCTCGTTGATCATCTGGCTGACGCCCTTGAAGGAGGTCAGCACCATCCAGACGAACGGGAACAGCATCAGCAGGCCACCGAGGACGAGCCCGGTGTGCAGCAGGAGCTGCCGGGGGGCGGTGGTGTGGCGGACGGTCATGGCGGCGCCTCAGGACTCGTAGTGGACGAGGCGCTTCTGCGCCTGGAACTGGACCGCCGTGACGATCAGGGTGAGCAGCAGCAGGAGCAGCGCGGCGGCACTGGACAGGCCGAAGTGGAACTCCCGGAAGCCCTGCTGGTAGACCTTGTAGACGATGGTCTGGGCGCCCTCGTTGTGGTCCGGGTTGACCAGCACGTAGACCAGGTCGAAGGCCTGGAAGGAGCTGATCACCGACACCACCACGGTGAAGAAGACGGTGGGCGACAGCAGCGGCAGGGTGACCGAGCGCAGGGTCTGCCAGGGCCCGGCGCCGTCGATCCGGGCGGCCTCCAGCAGGTTGACCGGGACGGTGGCCAGGCCCGCCAGGAAGATGACCACGTTGAGTCCGAGCGAGGACCAGACGGTCACCACCGCCACGGCGACCACCACCCAGTCCGGGTCGGCCAGCCAGTCGGGCAGGGTGATGCCGAACAGGTCGTGGACGGTGCCGTTGAGGATGCCGTCGGCGCCGCCGCCGAGGATCATCTGCCAGATCACCGAGACCGCGACCGAGCTGGTCACCACGGGCAGGAAGTAGACCACCCGGTAGGCGGTGCGCCCGCGCACGCCGTGCAGGGCGAGCGCGATCAGCAGCGCCAGCGCGAGGCCGCCGGGCACGGTGATCAGGCCGATCTTGAGGGTGTTCCACACCGCCCGGCCGAACTCCGGGTCGGTCAGCTGGGTGCGGAAGTTCTCCAGGCCGACCCAGGTCGCGTCGCCGAGGCCGTCCCAGCGCATGAAGGAGAGGACGACGGCGAAGCCGAGCGGCCCGACCAGGAAGACCAGCAGCCCGAGCAGCTGGGGGGCGAGGAAGACCAGGGCCCACCGGCGGTCACGGCGGCGCCAGAGCGGCTCGCGGCCGCGCGCGGCGGGGGCGGCCGGGGCCGGCCCGGCGGCGGAGCGCTTGCGCCGCCGGGCCGCCGTCTCGGTGACGGCGCTCACCCCTGCTTGCCCTTCATGCCGTCGACCAGGGTCTGCAGCTGGGCCATGCCCTCGTCGAAGCCGGTCTTGCCCTCCCAGATCTTCATCAGCTGGTCGTTGATCGCCTTGGTCAGGCCGGGGACGGCGACCTCGTCCGGGAAGTTGGCGAAGCCCCGGTCGCGCACGTCCAGGAAGGTCCTGGCGTGCGGCGGGTAGTTGGCGTCGGTCACCAGGTTCTCGGCGCCCCGCACGGACGGCACGCCGCTGCCGCCCTTGAGCCGCAGCTGCTGGCCCTCCTTGCTGACGAACTCGGTCAGGAAGGTGAAGGCCTCCTTCTGGTGCTTGCTGTCCTTGTTGATGGCCAGGTAGGAGGCGGCGACGGCGCCCGGGATCGGCTGCCCGGACTCGGACGGGAACGGCACGATGTCGTAGTTCGCGCGGTCGCCGCCCTTGTCGATGCCCTCGATCACCCAGCGGCCGCCGGCGTAGAAGCCGGCCTTGTGCTTGACGAACTGGGTGGCCGCGCCGTTGCCCTCGGGCAGCAGGTCGGCGGAGGCGAAGGTCTTGTCCCGGTAGCCGTCGGCGAGGGTCTTGAGCGCCTGGCGGGTCTTCGGGTCGGTGGTCGCGACGAACTTCCCGCCGTCCCAGACCTTGCCGCCGAAGCCGTTGACCACGCTGTAGTTGGCGCCGTACCAGTTCCAGAAGATCGAGCCGATCAGGCCGGCGGCCTTGAGCTTGGCGTTCATCTCCAGGTACTTGGCCATGGTCCACTGGCCGGCCTCGTTGAGCGCGGCCGGGTCCTCGGTGATGCCGGCGGCGGCCAGGGCCTTCTTGTCGAACCAGAGCACCTCGGGGTTGGTGTCGTTGGGGACGCCGTAGGTGACGCCGTCCTTCTTGGCACCGCCGTAGATGCCCTCGAAGAAGTCGGCGGGCCTGCTGCGGCTGTCCGGCCCGGCGAGCCTGTCGTCGAGCGGGGAGAGCACGCCGTCGGCGACGAGCTTGCCGATGTAGTCGTCGCCGACGTAGAAGACGTCGGGGGCGGTCTTCGAAGTGAGCTGGGTGAGCAGCTTGGGCTGGTAGTCGTCGTAGGAGGCGACCTGCTCCAGCTTGAGGGTGATCTCGGGGTGGTTCTTGGCGAACTCGTCGGTGAAGGCCTTGAAGACCGCCGTGTCCTCGGCCGAGCCCCAGGTCGACCAGCGCAGGGTGACCTTGCCGCCGTCGGCCTTGTCACCGCCGCCGGCGCCGCCCGCGCCGTTGGTGCCGCTGCACGCGGAGACGGTGGTGGCCAGTGCCAGCGCGGCGGCGACCAGGGCTGTTCTTCTCCTGAAAGCGGACATCGGATGCCTCCTGGGCTTTCGTGAGGGGATGAGGTGGGTGGTACGGGTGGGGTGGGACGTGCGGGGGTGGGGTCAGACGTGCGGGGGTGGGGTCAGGCGAGGCCGCCGCCGTCGACGACGAGCGCCGAGCCGGTCATGTAGCTGCTGGCGTCCCCGGCCAGGAACAGCACGGCGGCGGCGATCTCCTCCGGCGCACCGGCCCGGCCCATCGGCCGGTCGGCGGCGTCCTTCTCGAAGGCCGCCCACTCCTCCTGGAGCTGGCGCGCCTCGTCGCGGAGCATCGGCGTCATGGTGTCGCCCGGGTTGACCGAGTTGACCCGGATCCCGGCGGCGGCGTGGTCGATCGCCAGGGCGCGCGTCATGTTGACGACCGCGGCCTTGGAGGCGCAGTAGGAGAGCGCGTTGGCGCCGCCCTTCAGCCCCCAGCCGGAGCCGGTGTTGATGATCGAGCCGCCCTGCGTCATCGCCGGCACGGCGAAGCGGCACATCAGGTAGACGGAGCGGACGTTGACCGCCATCACCCGGTCCCAGTCGTCGGCGGAGATCTCCAGCGCCGTCTGGCGGCGGATGATCCCGGCGTTGTTGAACAGCACGTGCAGGGCGCCGTAGGTCTCCACGGCGATGGTGACGACCCGCTCGCAGTCGGTCTCCGAGGAGACGTCGGCGCGCACCGCGACGGCCCGGCCGCCCGCCGCCTCGATCTCGCGGACGACCTCGCCCGCGTCCGCGAGGTCGGCGACGACCACGGCGGCGCCCTCGGCGGCGAACAGCCTGGCGGTGGCCCGGCCGATGCCGGAGGCACCGCCGGTCACGATGGCGACCTTGTTGCGCAGGGTTCCGGTGGGGTTGTTCATGGGAGCTCCTCACTCGCCGACTGGATGCGGTACAGCACGGATTCACGGTGTCCGGTGACCACCCGGACGTGGCCGGCGAGCGCGGCGTCGGCCAGCGGGTCGCCGGTGTCCACCAGCAGCGGCCGCCCGCCGAGCGCGGCGAGCTTCTGCTGGGTGGCGAGCACGACGATCCCGGCGAGCGCGTCCAGCACCCGGGGGCTGAACTGCTGGTTGCCGCGCCCGACGACGAAGCCCTGGCCGCCGATCACCGACAGCACGCCATGCGTCACCTGTGACATGGCAAGGGTGAGCAGCCGCTGCTCCGTCACGTCGCGGTCGAGCACGGCGCCGTCCCGCACGACGTCCACGCCCAGCGGCGTCAGTTCCAGGCCGAGCGCCCGCCCCACGGCGAGCGTGGTCGCGCCGGGCCCGAGCGCGTACGCGGTGCCGGGCCGCATGGCCGCCACCACCGCCCGGGCGATGGACTCCGCCGAGCCCGGCGGCGCCGCCGAGGAGCCGGTCTTGCGCCCGCTCAGCCGGGCCCGGGCGGCCGGCACCCGCACGGTCCCGTACAGCCGGGCGCCGACGCCGCCCGCCCGGTGCGCCTCCTCGTCGAGGTCGACCACCTCGGCCTCGGCGGTGCGCCCGTCGAAGGCGGCGGCGCCCGCGCCGGCCGCGGCCGGGCTGACCGCGAAGCAGCCCGAGTAGACCTTCACCCCGGCCGGCACGCCGAGCACCGGCGGGCGCGGCCCGGCGTCCAGGACGTCGCGCGCCGTCCCGTCGCCGCCCGCGAACAGCAGCAGGTCCACGTCCGCGAGCGCCGCCACCGCCGCCCGGGTGTCGGCCGCGCCGGTGGCCGGGCCCGCCGGGCGGTGGACGACCTCGTGGCGCACACCCGCCGCGAGCGCGCTGTCCTCCCCCATCGGCCCGGCCACGGTGCGCACCACCGCGTCCGGGCGCCGCAGGCGCAGGGCCCGCAGCGCGGCGGCGGCCCGGGCCCGCGCCCGGGGGACGGCGCCCAGCGCGAGCGCCCTGGCCTGGACGTCGGCCCCGTCGCTGCCCTTGAGGGCGACCTCGCCGCCGAGGCCCGCGACGGGGTTCACGATCAGGCCGACGATCATCCCGGCCGCTTCGCGCCGTGCTTGCGCAGGTAGGCGCGCCAGCTGGGCGACCACTGGGCCGGGTCGTCCAGCGTGACCGGGTCGGTCTTGTGGACGGTCTGCCGGTAGGGCGCGCCCCGGACGAACTCCGGGTCCTTGCGGGCCTCGTCGGCGACGTGCGCGAGGATCGCCGCGTACTCGTCGAGGTCCTCCCGGGAGTAGGACTCGGTCGGCTCCAGGGTGAACGGCTCGGGCACCACGTACGGGTGGTGGCTGGTCCAGTAGTGCACGCCGAAGTCCGCCGCCCGGATGCCGATCTCCTCCGAGTGCACACCGGTCTCCTCGGCGAGCTGCTGCCAGGAGTAGCGGACCTGCTCGACCCGCCGGCGCTCGGCCCAGGGCACCGAGGCACCGGGGATCCGGGCGACCCTGGCCAGCAGGTAGTTGTTGTTGAGCACGGCCGTCTCGGCGACCTCGCGCAGGCCCTCGGCCCCGAGCGCCATCACCCAGGCGTAGGCGCGCACCACGTTGGGGGTCACCCCGAGGAAGGGCCGGATCTTGCCGACCGAGCGCTCGGGGGCGGTGAGCGTGAAGGACCCGCCCGCCCGGTCGCCGGCGACCCGGTCGACCACCGGGCCGGGCAGGAACGGCACCAGTGCCTCGGAGACGCCGCACGCGCCGGCCGCCGGGCCGCCGCAGGCGTGCGGGGTGGAGAAGGTCTTGTGCAGGTTGAAGTGGCACAGGTCGAAGCCGGCGTCCCGGGCCCGGGTGATGCCGAGGATGCCGTTGGCGTTGGCCTGGTCGTAGCAGGCCAGGCCGCCGGCCGCGTGCACCAGCTCGACGAACTCGCGGATCCGCGGGTTGAAGATCCCGGTGTCCTCCGGGTTGGTGATCAGCAGGGCGGCGGTGCGCGGGCCGACGGCGGCGCGCAGCGCCTCGATGTCCGGGTTGCCGTCGGCGTCCGGCATCAGGGTGATCACCTCGTACCCGGCGACCTTGGCGCAGGCCGCGTTCGAGGGGTGCGAGAACATCGTGGTGATCACCTGGTCGCGCCGGTGCCCCTCGCCGCGGGCGGCGTGGTAGGCGCGGATCATCGCGATGTTGGCGTAGATCGCGGCGGAGCCGGCGCCGGGCTGCAGGGAGACCCGGGCCATGCCGGAGATCTCCTTGAGGATCTGCTCCAGCCGCCAGTAGATCTCCAGCACGCCCTGCACGGTGGACTCGGGCTGCAGCGGGTGCAGGGCGGCCACCCGGGGGTCGCGGGCGAAGGAGTCGTTGACCTTGGGGCTGTACTTCATGGTGCAGGTGCCCTGGCCGACGTCGATGTTGAAGTCGGCGCCGAGGGTCTCCTGGGAGAGCCGCAGGTAGTGCCGGACCACCTGGTTCTGGGAGAGCTCGGGCAGCGCGGGCGGGGTGCGGCGGGCGACCGCCTCGGGCAGTTCGACCAGGGGCGCGTCCGGGGCGGGCACGCCCACGCCGCGCCGGCCGGGCCGGGACAGCTCGAAGACGATCTCCTCGTCCCAGCGGGCCTGGTGGAAGCGGCGCAGGGCGGGCTTGGGCGCCACCGGCAGGGTGGCGAACGGCTCGGGTGCGTCGTGCGAACTCACTTGGCGTCTCCAGGAGCGGCGGGGGCGGCGGGGGCGGAGGGGGCGGCGGCGAGGACGTCCCCGACGGCCGCGGCGAGGGTGTCGATGTCGGCGATGGAGTGCTGTTCGGTGACGCAGACCAGCACCTCCCGGGGCCCGAGCCGCACCCCGCCGAGGATGCCGCGCTCCAGCAGGGCGGCGAGCAGCGCGTCGGCGTCCGGCACCTCGACGGCGAACTCCCGGAAGTGCACGGACTCCTGGTGGCGCACCACGGCCCCGGCGGCGGCCAGCGCGCCCATCGCGTACCGGGTGCGGGCGAGGACCGTCTCCCCGAGCTCGCGCAGCCCCTGCGGGCCCATCAGCGCGAGGTAGACGCCGGCGGTGATGCCCCACAGGGCGGCCGCGGTGCCCACCCACTCCTTGCCCTCCTCGCGCACCGCGAAGGAGGTGCGGTCGTAGAAGACGTCGCCGAAGCCGTACTCGCCGGGGACGGCGGTCGGGGCGATGCCGAACAGCCGGGAGGGGAACTCGGCGACCATCCGCTCGTCGTCGTGGCTCGCGATGAAGCCGGCCTGCCCGCCGCCGTACTGCGGGTGCATGCCGAGCGACTGGATGTCCCCGCAGACCAGGTCGGCGCCCCAGGAGGCGGGCGGGGCGAGCACGCCGAGCGAGACCGGGTCGGTGCCGACCACCAGCAGGGCTCCCACGCCGTGCGCCAGTTCGGCGAGTTCGCGGCCGCGGGTCTCCACGACGCCGTGCACGGTGGGCGTCTCCAGGTAGAGGGCGGCGAAGGTGTCGTCGAGGCGGACCTCGCCCATCTCGCCGGAGTCCGCCACCGGGGCGAGCAGCACCTCGACGTCCGGGGCGAGGTAGTCGCGGATCTTGGCCAGCTTGTCGGCCGCGAGCGCGCCGCTGACCATCACCCGGGCCCGGCCGGTGCGGCGCGCGGCCATCCGCAGCGCCGTGCCGGCCGCCTGGTAGCCGTCGTAGGTGGGCACGTTGACGACGTCCATCTCCAGCAGCTCGGCCATCATCGAGACGTACTCGAAGAGGGCCTGGAAGCGGCCGTGGTCCTCGTAGGGCTCGCCGGCGTAGGCGGTGAGGAACTCGCCGCGGCCGTTGACCTCGTCGCAGACCGCCGGGACGTAGTGCGGGTAGCAGCCGTGGCCGAGGAAGCTCAGCAGCGCGGCGGGGTCGGTGTTGCGGGCCAGCAGGCCGCGCACGTGCCGGGTCAGGCCGTGCTCGTCGGCGAACGGCGCGGGCAGTTCCAGCGGGCGGTCCAGCCGCAGGTCGGCGGGGATGTCGCGGTAGAACTCCGCGACGTCGGGGGCGCCGATCTCGGCGAGCATCGCCGCCCGCGTCTCGGGCCCCGCGTTGGGGATGTAGGGGTGGGCCACGAACACTCCTCAGGGCGTCGTCGGTCGGGGTTTGAGGACCACGGCGTCGCGTGGTCCGACGGTCACGGGGCCGCCGGGCAGCGGACGGCCGGTCAGCAGGTCGGTCCCGGCTTCGGGCAGGGACACGGTGGCCGGCTCGGTCCCGTGGTTGAGCAGGAAGAGGTAGGGGCCGCGGCGGCAGGCCTCGACGCCGGCCGGCAGGTGCGGCCCGGTGACGCCCGCGGGCAGGTGCGCCCCGGTGACGCCGGCGGCGGACAGCAGCCCGTCCAGCAGCGGGGTCACGTCCTCGGGCAGGCAGGACAGGTAGGTGGCGGCGCCGCACCGGGTGACGGCCGGGCGGCCGTCCAGCGGACCGCCCCGGTAGCGGGCCAGCACGTCCGCCTCGTCCGTGGAGAGCCACTCGGTCCAGGTGCGGGCGAGCAGCCGGGTGCCGTCCGCCGTGACGATCTCCTGGGTGACGCCGTCCGGCAGCGGGCGCCACTCCTCGACGCGCACCCCGAGCAGCTCGCGCAGCGGCCCGGGCGCGCCGCCGTCGTGGACCTGGTCGTCGGGGTCGACCACCCCGCTGAACGGGCCGACCACCAACTGCCCGCCGAAGGCGGCCAGCGCGGCGGCGTGCTCGGCGGTGCACAGGTAGAGGTTGGGGGCGATCACCAGCCGGTAGCCGGACAGGTCGCGCCCCGGCGGGGCCAGGTCGACGGCGATGCCCCGGGCGTGCAGCGGCGCGTACCAGGAGAGCAGCAGCTCGTGCAGCCGCAGTCGGTCGGAGGGCATCGACTCGGGGGCCTCCAGCCCCCACCAGCTGTCCCAGTCGAGCAGCAGCGCGACCTCGGCCCGGGTGGTGGTGCCGGCCACCTCGGCCAGCCGCCGCAGGTCCGCGCCGAGCGCGAGCGTCTCGCGCCACTGGCGGGTCCCGGTGCCGCCGTGCGGGAGCATCGCCGAGTGGAACTTCTCCGGGCCGTACCTGGCCTGGCGCCACTGGAAGAACATCACGCCGTCCGAGCCGTGGGCGAGGGCCTGCAGGCCGTGCAGCCGCATCACGCCCGGGTCCTTGGGGACGTTGACCGCGCGCCAGCTGACCGCGCTCGGCGCCGACTCCAGCAGCAGCCAGGGCCCGCGCTTGAGCGAGCGCATCAGGTCGTAGCTGAGCGCGGCCTTCACCGCGGCGCGCGGGTCGGCCGGGTCCGGGTAGGCGTCGTCGCTGACGACGTCCTCGGCCGCGGCCCAGGTCCAGTAGTCGAGGTCGCGCAGGACGCTCATGAAGTTGGTGGTCACCGGGACGTCCGGGGTGAGCTCCTTGAGGACGGCGCGCTCGGCCTCGAAGCAGGCGAGCAGCGCGTCGCTGGAGAACCGCCGCCAGTCCAGCAGCTGGGCCGGGTTGACCGGCCCCGGCGCCTTGCGGGGCGGCTCCACCTGCGTCCAGTCGGTGTAGTGCTGGCCCCAGCAGGACGTCCCCCAGGCGGCGTTGAGGCCGTCCAGGGAGTGGTGGCGCTCCTGGAGCCAGCGGCGGAAGTCCCGGGCGGACTCCTCGCAGAAGCACTCGGCGGTGTGGTCGGCGTACTCGTTGCTCACGTGCCACATCGCCAGCGCCGGGTGCGCCCGGTAGCGCTCGGCCATCGCGCGGGCCAGCCGGACGGTGGCCGCGCGGAACACCGGGGAGGAGGGGCAGTAGCCCTGGCGCGAGCCGAACTCCAGCCGGGTGCCGGCGGCGTCGACCGGCCGGACCTCCGGGTGGTCGCGGACCAGCCAGGGCGGCGGGGTCGCGGTCGCGGTGGCGAGGTCGACGGCGATGCCGTGCGCGTGGAGCAGGTCCAGCACCCGGTCCAGCCAGCCGAACTCGTAGCTCCCCGGCGCCGGTTCGAGCCGGGACCAGGAGAACACCGCGACCGTGACCAGGTTGACGCCGGCCTCGGCCATCAGCCGGACGTCCTCCCGCCACACCTCCTCGGGCCACTGCTCGGGGTTGTAGTCACCGCCGAACAGCAGACCCGGCACCCGTGTCAGGCCCATGCTGCGCCTCTCCCCCGGGGTCGTGGAGACCCCGTTCCGCGTCGTCCCGCATTTTGTATTCAAAATGCATAGTGCAGTACACTGGGGCGGGTCAAGAGGTGTGCTTCGAATCCGGAGGTTGGGGGACGCGATGGCGATCGAACGCCGTCCGCTGCGCGAGCAGATCCGTGACGAGCTGATGGACCGGCTCACCCGCGGCGAGTTCGCGGCGGGAACCGATGTCAACGAGGCCGTGCTGGCCGCCGAACTCGGCGTCAGCCGCACCCCGCTGCGCGAGGCGCTGATCGCGCTGGCGGGCGAGGGCGTGCTGGAGAGCAGCCAGGGGCGCGGCTTCCGCTTCGCGCCGGTCAGCCGCAAGGAGTTCCGCGAACTGGTCGCCATCGTGGCGGCCCTGGAGGCGCTGGCGCTGGAGTCCTCCGACCCGGACCACCTGCGGACCATCGCGCCCCGGCTGCTGGACCTCGCCCAGGGCTTCCCCGACCAGGTGGCCGAGCACGCCACGGTCGACCGGCGCGACGACGAGTGGCACGGCCTGCTGCTCAGCGGCTGCGCCAACGAACGCCTGCTGGACCTGCTCACCCGGGTCAAGGCCGGGATGCGGCGCTACGAGAACCTGGTCGTCGCCGAGGACGAGCCGGTGGCCCGCGAGTCGGAGGAGCACTGCGAGATCGCCCGCCGCCTCCTGGAGGACGACCTGCCGGGCGCCATCGCCGCCCTGCGGGCCAACTGGATCGGCGGCATGGAGCGCATGCTCGCCCACCTCCCGGAGGACTAGGGTCCGTACGGCGGAACGGGCGGCGGGAGATCAGGACTTCGGGACGTGCAGGCGCGCCCAGGAGGAGGCGCCGGGCCAGCCGTCGGCGTCGGTGCCGGCGTAGCCGAGCTTGCGCTGCCAGCGGGCGTAGCTCTGGCGGTCGGCCTCGCTCCACTGGGGGCCCGGACCCCGCTGGTAGGCGCCGCAGCCCTCCTCCACCAGGCGGCGGCCCATCGCGGTGATCAGCGGGCTGCGCGGGCCGGTGCGGAACCACTCCGCTCCCGGGAACGGCGCCCAGCCGCCCTCGCCGGGCGTGCCGGTGCCCGCACCGGGGCCCGCGCCCGGCTCCAGCGCGCCGGAGGTGACCAGGTGGTAGAGCGGCGCCCCCGGGCAGTCGGTGGCGTAGCCGTCCCGGTGGCCGCGGATCTCCCGGCCGGCGCCGTTGGCGCGCAGGTAGGCGATGGCGTCGCGCAGTCCGGCGACCTGGTCGGCGGTCGGGCCGGTGTGGCCGCTGTCGCCGACGAAGGCGAGCACCGCGAAGTGGTCGCGGTTGAGCGCGGTGTTGCCGTTGGCCGCGTTCTGCGCGTTCCGGCCGCGGCCCTCGAAGACCCAGCCGTGCTCGCAGACGGCGAGGTTGTACGCGAAGTCCGACCAGCCGTTGCCGTCCATGTGGCTGTTCTGGACCTTGCGCATGTACCCCGCGCAGGTGCCGTGCTCGTCGGCGCTGTACGGGCCGCCCAGGTAGTGGACCTTGACGCCCCGGTTGGCCGGCACCGCCGGGTGGCCGTTGCGGGCCGCCCGGGCGCCCCACTCGGCGCGACTGACGAACTTCATCGCGGTACTTCCCCCTTCGTTCCGTGCCGCGCGGCCGTCCCCCGGCCCGCGTCCGTGCTCCGCCGAGCGTGCCGCCCGGGCCGTGCAGAGCGCGTGCAGAGCGCGTGCAGCGGGCCGGGCTCAGCGCCCGGCGGCGTCCCCGCGCACCAGGGGCGTGTAGTGCGTCCGCAGCTCCTCGATCCGCCGCAGCAGCGCCGCCAGTGCCTTGTCCTCCGCCACCCGGATCTCGTCCACCTGGCGCGTGGTGTAGCCGAAACGGGCCGCCTCGTCGTAGGTGATCTCGTGCCAGCTGCGGTTGTTCTTGCTGCTGTTGGCGGAGTGGCCCATCCGGCGCAGGTTGTCCTTGTGGTCTCCGAGGGCCTGCAGCGCCCGGTACAGCTCCTCCTGGACGGCGGGCGCGGCCTCGGCGTACAGGCGCAGCAGCGGGACGAGTTCGTCCAGCTTGGTGATCCGGTCGAGGGCGACGAGGTGGTCGGTGGCCAGCCCGGGCCGTGGCTTCTTCGCCTCGACCTCCCGGTCGACCAGGCGCTTCCAGGCCTTCTCGCCCATCACCTCGTCGAACGAGGTCCGGCTCCGGTCACGGTAGTTCCGTCCCTCCTTGCGCATCACGTCGATCAGTGACCGGCTCTTCTCCCGCACCTCGTCGGCGAGGGCCTCGCTCACCGTCCGCAGGTTGACCTGTTCCGCCGCGGCGGACCTCGCCGCGCCCTCCGCCTCGTCGACCGCCTGCCGCAGCCGCCAGGAACGTCCCAGCCACTCCAGGTACGTCACCTCCCCGGCCGAACGGCCTCCCTCCGCCGACAGTGCGTCGAGTGCCTCGAAGCGGTCCTCCGGTGCGAGCCTGCCGATCTGCGTGATCCGTTCCGCCAGCGCGGCGGGGCGCGGCGGCCGGGCCGCGGCATGGGCCTCAAGGGCCCGGCGGGCCGCGTCCGCGTCCGCGAAGTGCTCCGTGCCCGCGGCCCGCGAACGGCCGAGGGCCTGGTCGACCCGCTGCTTGCGCGCCACCGCCAGCGCCTGGCCCTCGGACGAGTAGAGCCGCACCGGGCCCTCGCCGCGCTTGCGGCCGGGCCGGTCCTCGGCGGCGATCACGCCGCCCTGCCCGGTGCTCCGGGCGGCCAGGACGCTCTCGTGCCGGGCGAGTTGGCGTCGCAGGTGGGCGGCCCTGACCGGGTCCCGTTCGGCGGCGATCATCGGGGTCAGCTTCCTGATCTCCTCCCTGGCGTCCCAGGCCCGGGTGCCCGGCTCCGGCACGAACTCGCCGGTGATCAGGGCCCTGACCTGCTCGATGACGATCGCCGTCCCGCCGGACAGGCCCTGGTACTTCCGCACCTCGCGGATCGTGGCCAGGTGGGCCGCGGCGTCCTCGGGGGTGGCGTCCGGGCCGGCGGCGATCCGCACCCTGGCGCGGCCCAGGGCGTCGTACTCGTAGTGGACCCGGACGGTGCGCCCGCCGCCCTCCAACACCTCGACGCCGTCCCGCAGTTCGGCCGGCAGCGCCGCGACGAAGCGGGGGTCGGGGGTGGCCTGCCGCAGCACCACCGGGGAGCCGGTGGCGGCGCCGCCGCCGTCCAGCGCGGCGCCCTCGGCCGACGCGCCCAGCTTCAGCAGGGCGCCCGACGCGGCCGCCTCCCCCAGCAAGCCGAGGACCTCCCGCTGCTCGCCGCGCGCCACCGCCGCGTCCAGCCGCAGCGCCAGGTCCACGTCGGCGACCACCAGTTGGGTGGTACCGAGGGCGCCGTCCACCCGGGCGACGAAGGCCAGCGCCCCGGCTCCCCTGGTGATCCGCAGGACCTGGGCCCCCCTGCCGACCGCCCCGGTGAGGTTGCCGCCGAGGTCCAGCGCGTCCAGCAGGGTCTGCTGGTCCGCGTGCAGCTCCCCGGAGAGCGCCCGGTCGCGCAGCCGCACGACGGCCGCCGCGGCCCCGCCGACCTGCGACAGCGCGATCAGCGGGGCGCCGGCGTACGGGGCGCCGGCGATCGACAGCACGGCGCCGCCGACGAACAGGAAGGTCGAGGCGGAGGACAGGAAGGACGCGAGCGGGATGTCCCCGGAGCAGCGCAGCGCGACGGCGCGGGCCGGGAACGCCTGCCCGGCGAGGGTGAAGCCGTCGGTCTCGGCGAGCACGGCGCCCTTCGGGTAGGGCACCCGGGCGAGGTCGGCGAGCGCCCGGTCCAGCGCCTCCTGCGGGGTGTCGCCGCCGCCCTCGTAGTACCGGCGGCGCCCGGAGGGCGAGAGGTCCCAGATCCGCAGGTGAACCCCGGCGGCCGGGGCGTCGGGGGCGGTGGTGACGTACAGCTGGAGCGGGACGGCCGTCGGCTCGCCCTCGCCCGCCACCCAGGCGGCGCGCAGCGGCACCGCCTCACCGCGGGCGAGGGTGCGGTCGACGAGGGCGAGGTCCTCGGTCAGCCGCTGCCGGGCGGCGCGCGGGCTCTCCGGCGCGGCCCCCGGGCGGCTGCCGGGCTCGACCGCGACCCGCTGCTCCAGCACCACCCGGTGCGAGCCCTGGCTCCAGGTCAGCTCGCAGCCGATCTCGTAGCGGCCGGGCAGGTCGGCCCAGCGGACCTGCCAGAAGTCGTTGAAGGCCCGGCCCGGTGCGAGCCGTCCGGTCGGGATCCCGGGCCTGAGCAGGCCCGGGGAGACGGCCGCCTCGCCCCGGCCGAGCGGGCTGCGCACCTCCCCGGGCGGCGGCGGGTCCAGGGCGCGGACCTGCCAGCGCAGCCGCACCTCCTCCCCCGGGTGGTCGGTCCAGAGCAGCTGGTAGCGCACCTCGCTGCCCGGCGTCGCCGGGCCCTGCGGTTCGGCGGCCAGGTAGGGCCCCGGGCCGTTCTTCTCCCGGGGCCCGGCGAGGACGCGCATCCGCTCGTCGTACGCGGACTGCAGCGCGGCGCGGAGCGCGGCCAGGCCGGGCGGGGCGGCGGCGCCGGAGCGCAGCACGATCCGGGCGAGGTCCCCGGGGTCCAGCACCAGCAGGGAGGTCCAGACCTCCTGCCAGAACTCGCCGTCCCGGAAGAGCCGGCAGGAGACGACGTGCACACCGGTGGCGTCGGCGGGCAGGTCCCACCGGTGGGGTTCGGTGTTCCGCGGGCCGGTGAGGTCGCCGGAGGGTCCGGTGCGGACCGCGTCGACCAGGCCGCCGCCGAGCGCCCGGTAGGCCGGGTCGGGGCGCAGCCGCCACTCGGCCCGGACGGGGTAGGCGTCCTCGGGCAGCCGCAGGCCGATCCGCACGGTGCTGCCGCGCGGGACCGGGCCGCCGCCGGGCCCGCCGGAACCCTCGACCACCAGCCGGACGCCGCCGGTGTGGTCGAGTTCGCCGGCCTCGCGCAGGGCCGCGGCGGCGAGCACCCCGGCGCGCAGCGGCGCGGGCAGCAGGCCCGGCTCGACGCGCAGGCGTGCGCCGGCCGGCAGCGGGCGGTCGGCGACCTCCGGCGGGCGGCGGGAGAGGTCGTGTTCGGCGGCCCAGAGGTCGCGGTTGTACCAGTAGACGAGCAGCCGCCAGTCGTCCGGGCGGCCGTAGAGGCGGCGGGCCGCCTCGCGGACGCTCATCGACTCGGTGAGCCAGAGGGCGGGGCGGCCCTCCTCGGCGAGGTCGTACGCGGAGTTGGGGCGCAGGCTGAAGCCGCGCGGGAGGGCACCGGGCCGGTCCGCCGCCCGGTCCGCCGCCGGGTCCGCCGAGGTGCCCCCGGCGACCGGTGCGGCCGCGGCCGGCAGGGCGGCCGGCGCCGTCAACTCCTCGATCAGCGCGCTGACTTCCCGCTCCACGCGGGCGCGGACGCCGGCCGGCAGCCCGGCCGTGCCGGGTCCGGACCAGCGGAAGGAGGGCGCCGCCGCCGTCCCGACCGGCGCGGTGGCGGTGGCCCGGGCCAGCGCCCGGACGAGCGCGGCCCGCAGCCGGGGGCGGTAGGAGCCCCCGGCCGCGGCCGTCGCGTCGAGGCGCAGCCGGACCGGCACGGTGACCTGGGGGATCATGCCGGACGCCGCTCCGTCCGCAGGCGGCCGGGCGAGGCCGCGGTGAGGGTGTTGCCGTACGTGTCGGACCTGGCGTCGCCGGCCAGCAGCACCGGCCGGCCGTCGCAGCGCAGCCGGGTGTCGGCGGCGGCGAGGGCGACGGTGCTGTCCAGCGCGCCGCTGTTGGAGGTGAAGTGGAAGGCGCCGCTCGCCGCGAGCAGCGGCGCCGTGCCGTCCACCCGCAGCCTGGACGCCGCCTCGGTGGTGACCTTGACGGCGGCCCAGGTGCCGTTGGCCGGGGTGGTGCCGGGGGTGGCGGTGACGGAGCCCGCTCCGGGGGCGGCGCTCATGCCGGCTCCCCGGAGGGCGCCGCCGCGGCCTCGTGCCGGCGGTCGAACGCGGCCTTGTCGGCCTCCGGCTCCAGCCGCTCGATGTCGGCGCGCACGGCCTTGACCTCCCAGCAGAAGGCGTGCGAGGCCTTGGAGCCGTCGACCGTGCGGACGGTGAAGCGCCCGTCCCGCACCCGGGAGGCGGCCAGCGCGCAGAGCGGCTCGTCGTCGTCCTCGAAGACCGGGGTGAGCTGCACCGTGCGGCCCTCGGCCAGGGTCAACGCCTCGAAGTAGTCCGGGAGTTCGACCACGGCCCGGCCGTCGGCGAGCCGGCCCTCGCCGCGCTGGTAGACGCCGTTCTCGGGCCCCTCCAGCGCGGTGTGCAGGAGGTACTTCTCCTCGGGGGCGAGCGGGTGGTCGATGAGGAACTTCTTCTCCTTGGCGTAGACGATCCCGGTGCAGCGGATGTCGCCGTTGTTGTACATCCGGACGGCGGCGCTGCCGAGGTCGCCGATCGTGCCGCCGAGGTAGATGCCGCCCCCGAAGTTGGCGTCCCAGGCGGTGACCCGGTTGAGCGCCGGCTCGTAGTCGCCGACCGACAGGCCTCCCTGGACGTGCAGCAGGCCGCTGCTGCCGAAGTACTGGTTGCTGACGACCGTCTTGCCGGGCCCGGCGAGGTGCAGGTTGCCGCTGCCGACCAGGGTCTTGTCCCGGCCCACGTACACGTCGCCGGTGGCGCGGACGTCGTTGACGGCGAGGTTGCGGGCGGTGACGTCGTTGACGGCGAGGTTGCGGGCGTAGACGTCGGCGTAGGGCTTGCTGTCGGCGGCGTAGTCCAGGGACGGCCAGTCGGCGCTGCGGTCGACGAACTCGAAGCCGCGGCCGGCCCGGAAGGAGAACTGGGCGTGCTGGACGCCGCTGCCGTGGAAGCCGAGCGCGCCGAGGACCTCGCCCTGCACGGCGGTGTTGCCGTCCAGCTTGCCCGTGTGCAGCATGCCGCCGCCGATCCGCAGGCGGGTCCTGGCCGCCTGGAAGAAGTCGATCAGGTCGTCGGGGTCGTTGCCGTTGCCGAGCACCAGCTGGGTGTTCTCCCCGTTGTAGGGGAAGTACCGCAGGAACGCCTCGTCACCGGTGCCGCCGCCCGGGTCGCGGGGGAACATGATGCCGTTGGCGGCGGTGCCGCCGACCGAGGGGACGATCGCGCCGGTGGCCCGGACGTCCTTGCCGGCCAGGTTGGCGCCGGTGATGTCGCCCTCCGCCGTCAGCGTGCCCTTCACGGTGTACTGGCCGGGGATCACCAGGCCGGCCGCGACCCGGCCGGTGGCGCTGACCGTGCCCTTGCCGGCCGCCCGGCGGAAGGTGCCGAGCACGATCTGGTCCGCTCCGGCGGCGCCGGTCAGTTCGACCTTGGGCTCCTCCGTCCACCGGGTCTCGCCGGGCACGCCGGTCTCGTCGCTCGGGTCGGTGGCCCGCTCGCTGTAGCGGACGGTGACCAGCAGCGTGAGGTCGCCCGCGCCCGGCACCGGGACCTGCGCGGCGGCCGGCAGGACGATCAGCCGGCCCTGCCGGTCGACGGCGTGCCCGGCGGCGACGGTGACGCCGGCGTCGGTGCAGGTGACGGTGAGGCCGGTGACCACGCCCGGGCTGTAGAACAGCGCGGTGAGCAGCTCGCGGCGGGAGCGGTGGTAGCGCTGCTCGGTGTCGAAGTCGTCGGCGCGCAGGAACTGGTAGTCGAAGTAGCGGGGCCGCTGCATCGGCGGGACGGGCTGGGTCACGGCTTCTCCCCCTGGCGAGGCTTGAGGTAGGTGTCGACGCGGACGGTGGCGCGCACGCCGACCTGGAGTCCCGCGGTGATCGGTTTGAAGACCCGGTCGGCGAGGCGGCCCCGGCCGGGGCGGTAGTCCCGGTAGAGCCGGGACTGTTCGGGGCTCAGCGGGGTCGGGTCGGGGCCGCTGCCCAGCACGACCCGGCCGCGCCGGATCGGCGAGGTGTCGACCGCGATGCCGGCCGGGTGGACCCGGTCGAGCAGGTTCATCAGCGCCTCGTACTCGCGGTGGCCGAGGGTGCCGCCGGGCAGGTCGACGCTGAACTCGTAGGGGTCGGTGCGCCGTCGGCGGGCGTAGCCGAGGGCGACCACGACGCCGGCGCCGCCGTCGGCGGTGCGCACCGTGGTGCCGGGGCCGGTGGTGGCGGACAGGGTCAGCGAGCCGCGCAGCGGCACGGTCTGCCAGCGGAAGCCCACCGCGCGGCGGCGGTTGAGGTTGGTGCCGACCTGCGGCAGCGGGACGGCGCCGAGCACCAGGGCCAGGGTGCGGACCCCGCCGGCCGGGGCGAGCACCACCGGCAGGGCGGAGACCAGCCACTGGTCGCGCAGCAGGCCGACCAGCCGGCGGAGCCTGGCGACCGCCTCGGCCCGGCCCGCGAGCAGGTCGGTGCCGAGCTGCCCGGGCAGGGTGATCACGGTGTACAACTCGGCGGGCAGCGACGGCAGTTGTTCGAGGGCCGGGACCGGGTTGGCGACCGCCGGCAGCCCGGCCGCCCGGAACGCGGCGACCGCCGGGTCGGCGGCGCCCAGCTGCTGGGCCTCGGCGCGCAGCCGCTGCACGGCCGCCGCCCGGTCGGCGGGGACGGCCGTCCCCGCGCCGTCCGGCGCCCAGGCCCGCAGCGCGGCGGCCAGGCCGTCGCCGAGCACGGCGTGGGTGCGCTCGTCCTGCCGGGCGGCGTACCGGGCCCGCAGCAGGTCGGCGTCGAGGTCGACGGCCATGCCGTGCAGCGGCAGGTGGGAGACGAACAGGCGGTCCTCGGCGAGCCGGTGCACGGTCGCCAGGCCGCAGGGGGCGAGCAGCCAGCGGCCGTCGGGGTCGTCGGCCGGGTCGGCGGGCGGGCGCAGTTCGGCGATCAGCGCGCGGATCTCCGGGGCGACGGACGGGTCCACGGCCGGGCCTGGGGCGCGGAGCCGGGCGGCGAGCGCGGTGAGTTCGGCGGCGGTGAGCGGGGTCAGGTCGGCGCCGACGCCGAGTTCGTAGCGGCTACCGCCGGCCGCGTCCTGGACCCTCAGCACGGTGCCGGGCGCGGCGAGGCCGAGGGCCCGGCGGCAGGCCGCCAGCCGGACCAGGGCGGCGGCCAGGCCGCGGGCCAGCGCGGGCCGCACGGCGGCGCGGTCGGCGAAGGTCCAGCCGGTGCGCAGGGCGGCGCGCAGCTGCTCGTCGCGGGCCCGGCGGTCGGCCGACCGCGGCCGGGCGGCGTGCACGGCGTCGCCGTCCGGGCCGGGCTGGACCAGGTGGACGGCACGGACCTGGTCGAGCACCGCGAGCCGGTCGGCCTCGCCACCGGGGGCGACCACCCGGAAGGCCATGGCCAGGCCGTTGGCGCTGTCCTCGACGCCGAACGGCGCGGGGACGGCGAACCGGGCCAGCGCCCCGCCCTCCCCGGCCGCGCCGTTGAGCAGCCCGGCCAGGCCCTGCGGCGAGGGGACCGCCCAGGGGCGCAGCACGGCGAGGCGGGCCCGGTAGTCCTCGTCGCCCTCCCGGGCCGGCTCGACGGCGGCGCCGTCGGGGCGCACGGTGAGGCGCTCGGCGAAGCGGGGCGCGCCCAGTTCGGCGCCGAGGCCGTCGAGGGCTCCGGAGCGGGCCCCGGTCAGGGTGCGGGAGGCGGCGATCTGCCGGGCGGTGCGGCGGATCTCGGCCTTGGGCGCGCCGAGCACGTACAGCAGCCGGGCGGTGGTACCGGCCAGGCAGCGCACCCGCAGCAGGTCGGCGGCCTCGGCGGCGGGCAGCGGGCGGGCGGTGCCGTCGCCGTCCAGCCAGGCGGCGGCCAGTTCGAACGGCGCGCCGGGCGGCCAGGTAGCGCCGAGCGGCAGCGGGCGCAGCGCGTCGGCCTCGGTGTACGGGGCGATCAGCAGGGGCGGCAGGGCGGTGCCGGCCACGGTGGCGGTCAGCCGCAGGCCGCGTTCGGCGAGGTCGCGGCCCGCTCCGGCCAGTATCAGCGGGCGGCCGGGCCCGGCGGGCAGCCGGCCGGTGAGGCGGCCGTCCGCGGCGGTGAGCGGGAGGGGCTCGTCCTGCACGGCGGCGCGCAGCGGGGCGGGCAGGTGGTCCGCCATGGCGCGGTGGGCGGCGGCGGGGGCCTCCGTGATCGTGGGGATCGGCGGGGAAGTCACTGGGTGAGCCCCTTCGCGTCCTCGACCAGCACGGCGATCTCGTTGGCCGCCAGCCGCAGGTTGGGGCCGGCGGCGGGCGCCGCGGCGGCGCCGAGGGCGGGCGGGTACTTGGCGAGCGTGAGGCCGGCGACGTCGGCGATGCCGGGTTCGGCCATCATCGCGGCGAGCACCGCCGCGTGCCGGACCTCCTCGCCGAAGCCGAGCCCGTCGACGTACTCGGCGACCCGGGTGAGCAGCCGGGCCTTCAGCTGGTCGGGCGGGGTGGTGGAACCGCGCAGCACCAGCCGGGCGGAGAGCAGCACGCCGACCTCGACGGCGGGCTGGATGCGCGGCACCACGCCGAGCGGGCGCAGGTCGTCGATCGCCTTGCGGACGGCGTCGTGGAGTCCGCCGCCGCCGGGGCCGCCCCAGATCGCGGCCGGGGTCGGCGCCACCAGGACGTTCAGCCCGAACGGGCTGGCCGCGGTGGCCTCGTCGCCGAACAGCCGGTCGATGAAGTTGCCGTCGAGCGTGCCGAAGATCGACTGGTGGATGTCCAGGCCGCCGTAGACGTCGCTGACCTGGACCTGGCGCACGCCCGGCACCAGCGCGGCGGCCAGCCGGATCGCCTCGGCGTTCCACAGCGAGCGCGGCGCGCGCAGCAGCAGTCGGCGGTAGCGGTCGTCGGGCCAGTGCCGTTCGCCGCCGGTGAGCCGGGCGGCGGCGCCGTCGATCTCGATCTCGGCGCCCGCCCTGCCCGGACCGGCGAGGAACTCGGTGCGCCAGGGGTCCTGCGGGTTCCAGGTGGTGATCCGCTGCTCGGTCCTGGCCGGGTCGAGATTGCCCTCCGGCCCGGGGCGGAAGGCGACCACCGGGACGGTGACCTGCCGCTGCTGGACGGAGAGTTCCGCCCGGGCGTCGGTGGCGACGTCGTCGCCGCGCGGGGTCAGCAGGCGCACCCCGCGCGGCACCACGACCGGCGCGGACGGCGTGCCGCGCAGGGTGAGCCGCAGCTCGCCGGCCGCCTCCAGGTACGGGCGGGGCAGGCCGAGTTCGGCGCCGAGCGCGGTGAGCGCGTCGCCGCCGGCGGTGGAGACGAAGGCGTCGTCGTAGGAGCCGGCCAGGGCCGACCAGGTGCGGGCGTCCTCCAGCGCGGTGACCTCCAGCAGGCGGCGGATCACCGAGCCGGGGCCGAGGTCGAGGTCGGCGCCGAACACCTCGCGGGCCAGCTCGAAGCGCTCGGTCACCAGGCGGGCGTACGGCTTGGGCACGAAGCCCCGGTCGGTGACCCCGTACAGGGCCTCACCGGGCTGGAGCTGCTGGTCCGCGGCGGACGGGGCGGACGGGGCGGTCGGGGCGGACTGGTCAGGCACGCTGCACTCCGGTGGTGAGGGTCACCGGCAGCACCGCGCCGGTGTCGGTTTCCAGGACCGCGCCGACCACCAGGGCCCGGTCGGCGCCGGACGGGTCGTCGACCCGGACGTCGAGCACACGCCGCACCCGGGGGTCGCGCCCCAGGACGGCGAGGACGGCGACCCGGATCCGCTCGCGGACCAGCTCGGGGGTGCGCTCCTCGGCGAGCACCCGCAGGCCGTCGAAGCCGAAGCCCCGGTCCAGCGGGTCGGTGCCGAGCGCGGTGGTCAGCGCGAGCCGCACCGACTGCAGGACGCAGTCCGGGCCGGTGACGGCGGCGAGGTCGCCGTCGCGCAGCTGCAGGTCGGCGGCGAGCGGGTCCGGCACGGGCGGGTCGCCGGCGGTCGTTCCGGCGGTCGCTCCGGCGGTCGTTCCGATGACGGGCGCGGGCTCGGCGGGCGGCCCGACGGCGAGGTTCCAGGCGGCGGTCATCCGGTCACGTCCATGTGGCCGGTGACGGCGACCTTGACGTTCTCCGCCTTCATCGCGATGGTCTCCTGTGCCTCGAATCGCAGGTTCTTGCCGGTGAGCGTGATGGTGCCGTCGGCGGCGATCACCACGGACGCCCCGCCGTCGGCGTGCTCGATGGTGACGGCGTGTTCGGTGCCGGCCCGCTCGGGGCGCACGCCCGGGCCGTGCAGCGCCTTGCGCCCGACCCGGACGGTCAGCTCGCCGACCTCGATCACCCGGTTGCCGTCGGCGTCGGTCAGGTCGTTGCTCGCGCGGTCGCCGGGGTCGGCGCCGGGCCGGTCGTCGGCGACCCGTTCGCGCTGGCCGGCCGGGACCGCGGCGGGCAGGTGCAGCCACCAGTCGCCGGCGCGGGCGGCCGGGCCCTCGCCGTCCCGCCACAGCGCCCCGACGTCCACCGCGTCGTCGGCGCGCTCCCGCCGGGGCACCAGCAGCACCCGGGTGCCGGGGTAGCGCGGCAGCACCAGGCCGTACCGGCCCCAGGCGAACGGGGTGGCGTAGCCGACGCCGGGCAGCCGGTCCGGCTCGGTGCGGGCGGTGTCCAGCCGGCGGTGCTGCATCGGCTCGCCGTCGCCGGGCGCGAGCCCGCGCCAGACGGTGGCGGTGGGCCCGTCCGCGCCGCGCACCTCGGCGGCCTCCGGCACGGCGGCCCGCGCCGCGGCGGCGCGGCCGAGGCCGGCGACGGCCCGGGCGGCCGCGGCGGCCGGGTCGGCGGTCGGCTCGGAGCGGAGGGTGACGCGCTCGGCGGCGCCCGGCCGGCCGTCCCAGGCCGCGTCGGGCCCGGTGACGGCGACGGCGGCGACCACCGTGGTGAAGCCGTGCACCCGGTCGAGGGTGTGACGCACCGCCGTGACGTACAGTGGCCGCGCTCCGGCACCGGGGCGCACCAGGTCACCGGGCAGCAGCCGGGCGTCACCGGGCAGTCCGAGCCGGACGGCGGGGCGGTCGGGGCGGGCACCGGCCAGTTCCTCGGCCCAGCGCGGCCGCACCTCGTGGACGGCGACCAGCGCCGCCGGGCGGGCGCCGAGGTGCAGCACCCCGTCCC
Organism: Kitasatospora sp. NPDC001527; assembly: GCF_040298605.1. Classification (NCBI taxonomy): domain Bacteria; kingdom Bacillati; phylum Actinomycetota; class Actinomycetes; order Kitasatosporales; family Streptomycetaceae; genus Kitasatospora; species Kitasatospora sp. NPDC001527. The sequence goes on from NZ_JBEPAM010000034.1 coordinate 58,749, forward strand.
GGAACAGCGCGAGGGCGCGCCCGCCCCGGCCGTCGTGCTCGGCCAGCGCGCGCTCCAGGCCGGCCAGGTGCTCCAGGTGGCTGGGCCCGGCGGCCAGCGGTCCGCCGCGGACGGCGGCGCCGTGCGCCTGTACGGCCACACCCGCCCGGCGGCCCAGCTCGGCGGCCTGGGTACGGTGGTCGCCGGCCGGCACCGGGGTGCGGCAGGCGGCCGACAGCCGGTGGTAGGCCTCGTCGATCCCGTCCAGCCGCAACTCCGGCCCGTAACGGCCCTGGTGGCGCACCGTCCGCTCGACGACGGCCGCCGCCACCCGGGCCGCCGGGTCGAACGGCCGGGCGGCGTCCGCGCCGTGCAGGAACAGCTCGGCGACCAGCGGTCCCGGGCCGGCCGCCAGCCGGTCGGCGACGGTCTCGGCCAGCCCGCGCACGGTCAGCCGTACGGTGGCGGCGGCGAGGCCGGACGGCAGCGACGCCTCGGCCCGCAGGGTGACCACGCCGCGGGTCTGCGCGCCGGACAGCTCCAGCGGCGCGGCTCCGCCGGTGATCCGCAGCGCCCAGTCGCTCACGACGCACCCCCGAGGTCCCACCAGGCGAGCGTGATCCGGGAGCCGTGGCGGCCCGCGCCGCGCACCGATCCGGCCCGCAACTCCCAGTCCAGCAAAGCGATCTCGGTGGCGAGCCGGGGCGATCCCGGCAGCTCGACGGTCCGCCGGGCCCCGGCGGTCAGCGGCAGCGCGCCGGCGTACCCGCCGCTGACGCGCAGCACCAGGCGGAACGCGCGGCCCGGGGCGGCGGGGGTGCTGACCACGGCGGCGGGGCGGGCGGCGTGCCAGGTGTCGGCGCGGCCGAGCACGGCCACCACGAAGACGCCCAGCTCGGGGTGGAGCGGCAGGTACTCGGGCAGGCCGCCGTCCAGCGCGGCCTCGACCACGGTGGCGCCGGGCGGCAGCGGGTCGGGCCCTGCGGGGGTGAGCAGCCGGAGGATCGGTGCGGTGGGTCTCAACGGTGTCCCTCCCTCGTCGGGCGGTCGGTGGGTCGTCGGGGCGCCGGGGCGGTCACGGGCCGGGGCGGGTCGGTGACGGGCCGGGTCTGGCCGGTCGTGGGCCGGAGCGGGCCGGTCATCGGCGGCCGTCCCGGTCGCGGTGGCTCCCCCAGTCGGCGAGCGCCGAGAGGCCGGCCGCCGCGGCGCCGGTCAGGGCGTCCGCCCCGCCCCGCCAGGTGGGCGCGTGGACGAGCGTGAGCGAGACCTCGACGACCTCCCGGCGTTCGGCCCGCTCGGCGAAGGAGAGCGAGACGATCCGCAGGTCGGTGCGGATGGTGGACTCGGCCAGCAGGGTCAGCCGCCGGGCCGGGGCGGCCGCGGTGAGGCCGGCGGTCGCCGCCCCCGTGACGGCCGGCCCGGCGGCGAACGCGCCGGTGCCGGTCTCGTACTCGGCCAGCGCCTCCAGCGCCGCCCTCCAGGCGAACCGCTCGGCGCCGACCAGCAGCCCGGAGACCATCACGGTCTCCCGCGGCTCGGCGGGCCCGGTCCGCTCGTACTGGTACTGGCGGCTCAGGTCCAGACTGGTCACCGCCCACAGGGGCACGGTGGCCAGCCCGTCCGAGAGGACCAGGGACGGCGGCCCGTACCGCTGGAAACTGGACACGATCGGTTCCCCCTCAGTCCCGGCGCGGGGCGGGGTCGAGCGCCTCCAGCTGGGCGGTGAGCCGCTCCAGCACGAGGTCGGCGATGGCCTGGTGGTCGACCTGGGGCGCGTGCGCGACCTCGATCTCCACCGGGAAGTGGTAGTGCGCGGCCTCGGGCACGTGCGCTCCTCGGTTCGTGGCGGGTGGCGGGTGGTGGCGGTGCGTGGCCGGCGGCCGGGTGCGGCCGCCGGCCCGGCCCGTGGGCCGGCGGGGCCGGCGGGCTGCCGGCCGGTCAGGGGATCGCGACCGCCGGCCCGGACTTGCCCTCGACCTTCGCCGCGAGCGAGAAGCCCGAGAAGGTCACGGTCGGCGCACCGGCGATGCTCGCCGACTGCGCGGAGGCGGTGACCACGCAGTCCGACATGACCACGGTCCGGAAGGACCAGTCGGTGCCCGACTGCTCCTGGAGGACGATGTCGAAGCGGCCGCCGCGCAGCGCGATCGCGGTGAGTTCGGCGGCGGCGGGCCCGATGGCCTTCACCGTCATCGAGAAGTTGACCTGCGACGGCTGGTAGACGACGCCGACGTGCGTCGCGCCCAGCGAGTGCAGCGGCTCGGCGTTGAGGTTGAAGGTGGTGGACATCGAGTCGATCGGGGCGATCTCGGCGCTCTTGCCGGCGTCGTCGATGTACGCGACGGCCAGGCGGGTGTTCCAGTCGGCCATGGTGGCGGGCTCCCAGGTGTCCTCGGCGGAAGGGGTCAGTAGGTGACGGCGAGCTTGACGTGCAGGCGGTGCACGGCCGGGCCGTAGGTGATCGAGGTCTGGACGTCGACCGCCCGCTGCTCGCGCGCGGCCCGCACGGCGTCCCGGTCGGCCTGGGTCCACTCCGTCTCCGGGCGGCCGAGGACCTCCAGCACCGGGATCCGCACCTCGAATCCGGCGATGACCGACGCGCGCAGCAGGCCGCCGAGGATGCCCTCGGTGCGCTGCTTGAGCATGGTCAGGCCGGTGCGGGTGATCCGGGCGTCGCCGACGCTGCCGATCAGCCCGGCGCGGAGCAGGAACTCCACGTGGTCCACCACCCGGCGCAGGTCGATGTACCCGTACGCGGGGTCGGTGGTGAAGGTCTGACCCTCGGCCAGGTGCAGGCCCTCCCCCGCGATCAGCGCCGGGTCGATCACCGGGTTCAGGCCGGCCCTGGAGAGCTCGATGATCTCCGACGGCCCGTACTGCTTCTCCTTCGGGATCCGCACCCCCTTGACCTGCTTGAGCAGCAGCGAGGCGTGCGGCGGGTGGGCGGCGATCACCGCGGCGGTGGCGGCGGCGACGTCGCCGTCCGCGCCCCGGGCCGCGACCAGGACCATCCGGCCGCTGTCGCTGCGCAGCTTGAGCAGCGCCGGGGTGAGCACCTTGGCGACGTAGTCCGGCGCCTTCTCCGCCTTGGGGTCGATCATGGCGACGCCGATCCGGCGCAGGCCCTTCGCGGAGATCTCCTCGACGTGCGCGCGCAGCGCGAGCAGGCCGGCCGGCGGGGTCTCGGTGCCGGCATCGGTCACGCCGGCCAGGCAGACCACGGACACGTCGTCGACCGCCTCCAGGGCGGCCAGTCCGGCGGCGTGCTCGGTGCCCTTGACCCGCACGCCGTAGACCTTCTGCGGCACCCGGTCCTGGGTGAGGGCGAGCAGCAGCGCCTTCTGCAGCACGCTGTCCTGGCCGAACAGGGCGCGCACCTCGTCCGGGGTGGTGACGACGTACGGCACGTTGACGGCGGCGGTCCCGCCGCTCGCGCCGTCCGGGGTGGTGCCGACGATCGCGATCACCCCGCTGGAGGGCTGGACACGGGGCGTCAGCCCGGACTTGTCGATCTCGATGTCGACGAAGGGGTACGCAGTGGGCATGGCTTTCCTCTCCTGCTCTCCGGCCGGTGAACCGGGCGGTGGAAGCGGTCGGTTCCGGGGATGTCACGGCGGACGGTCGCGTGGGGCGGCCGGCTCAGGCATTCGGCTCAGGCATTCGGCTCAGGCGGCCGCGGCCTCGGGGACGACCAGCAGGGCGATCCCCTGGGCGGCCAGCAGCCGCCCGGCCGCCGCCGCGCGGGCCGCGCGCTGTTCGGCGGGGCCCGCGGCGGTGGAGCCGCCCGGCCAGTCCGGGTCGTCGAACACCGCGGGCGGCACCAGCCAGCCGACCTGCGCCCGGCCGCGCGGCGCCAGCGGCACCGTCCCCGGCCCCGTCCCCAGCACCGCCGCCGTACCGAGCGCGCCCAGCGCCCCGGCCAGCCCCCGGCTCTCGGCGAGCAGGTCGGCCGGCCGTACGCTCTCGCGGACGAGCAACGCCACCAGCACCGGCAGCACCACCGGGCGCGGCGTCCCGGCAGCCGGCGCGTAGCGGACGGTCAGCTCCGGCCCCTCGGCCGGGGCGAGCGGCGCGGCGTCCACCGCGTCGACCCGGCCGCCCCCGGCGGCGGTGCGCACCGTCACGCCGCCGCGCCACAGCGCGTCCGCCGTGGGCCCGCCGAGGCCGGTGAGGGTGAAGCGCCCCTCCTGCCGGGCACCGCCCGGCGCGGACCAGCCGCCCTCGGCGGTGACCGGGCGCTCCAGCCGCACGCCGAGCCGCAGTTCGGCGAAGTCCGCCCGGTAGGGGCCGGTCACGCCGGCCGCCGTCTCGTAGCCGGCCGCCACCAGGTTCTCCAGCGACCGCTGGTCGAACAGCCGGTCCCGCTGCTCCGGATCGGCCAGTCGCACCAGGGTGCGGTCGCGGAAGTCCATCTCGTCCCCCTCGGTCGGCCCCGGCCGCTCGGTCCGGGCGGGGCTCCGTCATCCACCACAGAGCGTGGTCGTCGCCGCGTGCAAAGCACGTGCAACCCACGTGCATCGACGCGCGTAGGTGGGGAGATGCTGGGCAGGATGGCGGTGCATCGTTGACGAAGTCTGCACACGGTCAAACGTTTAGTCGCTGTTGAGTGGCCGTCTACGCGCAGAGAGCACGCTACTCGCCCACGGTCCGAGCACCGGGACACGAACGACGCGGAGGGTGGCACAGCGTGAGCGGCAGAGCGGATGACGGAGCAGGTATCGGGGCGGGCGTCGGGGCGGGCGTCGGGGCGGTCCGGACGGACGGGGCCTGGGAGTTGTGCGCGCTGGGCCCCCTGGAGGTCCGGTACGACGGCGAGGCCCTGCCGATCGGCGGCGCCCGGCAGCGGGCGGTGCTCGCCACCCTGCTGCTCTCCCCCGGCCGCCCGGTGCCGGTCGGACCGCTGATCGACAACGTCTGGGGCGGGCGGGAGCCCGCGAGCGCGCTCAACACCCTGCAGAGCTACGTCTCCCGGCTGCGCACCGCCCTGGCCCGCCCGGGCGACACCGGCGGATCGGCCCCGCGGCTGCTCGGCGGCCCGTCCGGCTACCGGCTCACCGTCCAGGACGACCAGCTCGACTACCGGCGCGCCGGGAAGCTCCTCGACACCGCCCGCGCCTCGCTCACCGCCGGCGACGCGGCCGCCGCCCGCACCTCGGCCCACCAGGCGCTGGCGCTCTGGCGGGGCCCGGCACTGGGCGAGCTGCAGGACCTGTCCGCCTTCCAGTGGGAGGCCGCCCGACTGGACGAGGTCCGCCTGGGCGCCGAGCAGTTGGTGGCCGAGGCGGACCTCGCGCTCGGCCGCTCGGAGGAGGCGGTGGCCCGGCTCTGGCGGCTGGCCGCCGGCCACCCGCTGTGGGAGCAGCCGCAGGCCCTGCTGATGCGGGCGCTCTACCGCACCGGCCGCCAGGCGGACGCCCTCGCCCTCTACCGGCGGACCCGCGGCCGGCTCGTCGGCGAACTCGGCATCGAGCCGGGCGCGGAACTCGCCGGTGTCCACCGCGCGATCCTGCGTCAGGACCCGCTCCTCGGACGCGTGCGGCGCGAACCCGCGCGGCCCTGACCGGAGGCCGGCGCGCGGTCTGCCCGATCGGGCAGTGTGCGACGGCCCGGCGGGGGCCGTGCGGGCGGCGCGCGTTGACACTCCAGTTGGTCTAGTCCACCGTAGTCGAAGGCCGGGCCTCGACCCGACGGAGGCCCGGTGAACGCGCTTGCGATCAGCGCGAATTCACCGCGTCCCGGGTTCGCTTTCCCCGGCGGACCCGGGACGGTCGACGAGGTGGGGGCGGCCCCGGACCCGCCGCGGACCGGCGCCCCCGAGGCCCGGCCGCAGGGTCTCCCATCGTCCGACGACCCATCAGTTCACCCATCGGAGAAGCGGCATGAGAAGAATCTGCCTCGCCCTGCCCACCACCCGGGCATACGCCGTCGAGCACGTCGACGCCGCGGTGCACCGGCCGGCCCTGGGCTCCTCCGATCCGTCCGGACATCCCGAACACGGCGTGTCGCCGGTCGAGTTGGCAGCCGCCGAGGCGGTGATCGGATGACCGCCCCCAAGGTCGCCGACGTCACCTTCCGCCGTCTCGCCGAGGACGACTGGGACACCGTGGTCGAGCTGGAGTCCGCCGCCTACACCGCCGACGGCCTCTCCGAGGGCCGCGAGGCCCTGTACTCCCGGGCCCAGGCCTCCCCCGAGACCTGCTACGTCGCCGAGCGCGACGGCAAGGTCGTCGGCTACCTCCTGAGCCTGCCCTACCCGCTGTACCAGTGCCCCGACCTGAGCAGCCCCGAGCAGGCCGCCTTCGACTCCACCAACCTCCACGTGCACGACCTCGTCATCACCGAGGAACTGCGCGGACGCGACCTCGCCCTCCGCTTCATCCGCCACCTGCGCGACGAGGCCCGCCGTCGCGGCTTCGACCGCATCTCCATGGTCGCGGTCCGCCGCACCGACATCCTCCTCGCCCTCCTCGGCTACCGCGCCCACCGCGACGTCACCGTCCCGCCCTGCTACGGAGCCCGCGCCGTCTACATGTCGATGCCGGTGGAATGACCGGACGAGCCCTTCGGCCTTCCCAGGCCGTGGCCTCGCCGGTGATCCTGTACGGATGCTGCTTCCCGAGACCGCCGCACAGACCGACCTGATCGAAGTGGTCCGCATCACCGCATGGCCGGACTCCGGCACCGTGGTCGGCGATGTCCTGGACGTCCGGGTGGAGGAGCAGGCTCGGCAGACACTGAACCTGGTCTCCGCACTGCCGGGCGACGAGCTGCGTCGCTGCTTCACGCCCGTCTACGCCGTTCGGGCTCACAGTTCCACCGATCTCCTCTTCGAGATCGCGTTCTGCTTCCGCTGCCACGGCGCCCTTCTCCTGGGGCCCGGCATCCCGTCCGGGCTACGGGGCGTCCAGGGTTTCGATCCGGACAGCGAGCCCGGACGCGAACTGCTCGACCTCTTCCGTACCTGCGCCGGTCCGCCCGGCGCGTAGGTCCGGCGCGACGGCCGCACGCGGGTGACCGCGGGCCCTAGCGATAGGGCGTCCGCAGGGTGGCCCAACTACTGGCGGCGGCGGCGAGGACGACCACGCTCATGCCGGCCCCCGCCGCGAGGAGGTAGGGAAGGCCGCTGTCGAGGCGGTCCTCGTTGATCCGCAGATAGGTGACGGTGACGCCCGTGGAGGCGAGGGTGGCCAGGGCCACGGTGAGGGCCGCAGCGACCAGGGCCTCGGTGAACTGGACGGCCGTCAGCCGGCCGCGGGCCATGCCGAGGGCGCGCAGGGCGAACCACTCCCGGCGGCGTCCACCGTCCTCGGCGACGGCCAGCAGGGCGCCGAGGACGGTGACGGCGGCGGAGGCGGTCAGTCCGAGCAGGACCCAGCTGCCGGTGCTGTCGAGGACTCCCGACAGCTGGTAGGAGTTCTCCAGCCGGTAGGCGGGTGAGGAGGACACCACCCAGGTCCTGGCCTCCTCCCAGGCTGCCGCGTCCACGGCGATCCGCATGTAGGCGGCGGTCTGGAACGGGTCGCCGAGCTCGGCGAGGGCGGGGTCGTCGGGTGGCAGCACCATGACGGCCCAGACCGGCGTGTCCTGGTCGGCCGGTAGGTCGAGCGTCGTCGCGACGGGTGCGACGCTCGTCTGTCGGGTCCGGTCCGCGGAACGCAGGAGCAGGCCCCCGCCCGCGTCCGGCCGGCCTTGCGCTTGCGCTGCCGGCTGCCCGTCCCCCGCCGGCAGGGGAGCGGCCCGCAGCATCATCCGGCCGCCGGCGCAGTCGGGCAGCGGCCGGGCGAAGAGTTCCTCCAGCCGGCGGCAGTCGGCGACGAGCGCGGCGTGCGCGGGGCGGACGGCCCGGTCCTGGTCGGGTGACCACAGGGCGACGGCGGGGACCAGAGCGTGGACGGCCGCGGGGGGATCCGCCAGTCGCAGGGGAACGACTTCCAGGGTCTCGGCGCCGGCGAGCAGGTCGGTGTGGCCGGCGGCGCGCGCCTGGGCGACCCAGGGCAGGTGGGGCTGGGCCATGACCTGGGAGACCGGCTGGGCGGCGCCGACGGCGAAGACGGCGATCCCGACCATCCCGGCGACCCGGAAGCGGGACTGCGGGTCCGCCGCCAGCCGTCGCATCGCCAGCAGCCACACCACGCCCGCCTCCACCCGCCCGAGGAGCCGGGCCAGTTGCTGGCCCACCCACGCGGCGGCGCTGGGCAGGCCCGCGCCGAGCAGCACGATCGCCGCCCACAGCAGCGGGTCGCGCGGCTTGTGCCGGGAGTAGGCCACCGCCAGGAGCAGCAGTCCGGCACCGAACAGCAGCGCCACCCAGGGGCTGGTGAGCCGCACCGGCCGCAGGAGCCGCACCCCGCGCGAGGCGCGGTCGGAGCCCGAGGCGGTGGCCGCGCCGAGGGCTCCGGCGAGGACGGCGACACCCAGGACGATGAGCGCCGACCGCCCCGCCGGCACCCGCAGGTCCGCGCCGAACAGCCAACGGCCGGTGAGCGGGAGGGCGAACATCTCCGGCAGCAGGAACGGCCAGGCGAGCGCGGCGGCCAGAGCGCCCGCCGCGACCGGCGCCGCCGTCTCCAGCGCGCCGGCCGCCCGGGCGTGGGCGGCGGGCAGGCCGAGCAGGCGCAGTGCCCGGTAGCGGGTGGTGCGGACCTGGCGGCCGAAGCGGCTCGCGGTCAGGACGAGGGCGAAGGCGGGCATGACCAGGAAGAGCATGGAGCCGAGCGCCGGGTACCAGCCGGACCCGGACCGGCCCGCGCTGCCGAAGCCCGTCAACGGGCCCTGTAGGGTGCCCAGTTCCTCGGGTGTGACGCCGAGGTAGGCGATCAGTTGGCCGGCGCTGCCGACGGCGGCTGCGGGAAGGACCTCGGCGTCCGTCCCGGCGAACCACTGTCCGAGGGAGGCGGGGGCGCTACGGATCAGCCGGTCGAGTGCGGGGCTGACCAGGGCCTGCCCGGGGCGGGGCCAGGCGGTGACACCGGGCGGGAAGGGGCCGCGGTCGTGTGGGTCGGCGACCCTCACGATCTTGACGATGTGGCCGCGGTAGCGGTGCTCCAGTTGACTCCAGCCGGTCTCGGGCACGTCGGGCCGGCTGAACACCGGCACTCCGCCGTAGCCAGGCTGCGGGCCGAACAGCGGCTCCACCGCGCCGGAGCGGGCGTTCTCGCGTCCCTTCACTTCCGCCGCGCCGACCGCGGCCAGCACCCCCAGCGCGGCGACCACTCCGGCCAGGGCGAGCAGGACGACCCGCCGCCGCGCCTGACGGGACAGCAGCGCCCGCCAGGCGACCGCCGGCGCCGCGGGCACGGTGGTTGTCGGCCTCATGCCGGCTCCACCACCCGTCCTGCGGCCAGCACCACGGTGCGGTCGGTACGCGCCGCCAGGTGCCGGTCGTGGGTGACCAGCACCACCGCCGCCCCGTGCTCCCGGGCCCGTTCCAGCAGCAGGCCGAACACCACCTCGGAGTTGCGGTCGTCCAGGGCTCCTGTCGGCTCGTCCGCGAACACCACGTCCGGGCGGTGCACCAGCGCCCGCGCGATCGCCGCCCGCTGCAACTCGCCCCCGGACACCTCCCCGACCGTCCGGCGCCCCAGCCCTCCGACCCCCAGCGCCTCCAACTGCTCACCGGCCCTCCGCCGGGCCTCCGCGGCCCGCGTCCCCTGCAGGCGCAGCGGCAGGGAGACGTTCTCCAGCAGGGTCAACTCCGGTACCAGGTCGCCGAACTGGAAGACGAAGCCGAAGTGCGAGCGGCGCAGCTCGTCACGCTGACGGACCGTCATGGTCTCGACCGGCCGATCGCGGAACAGCACGCTGCCGCTGTCGGCGAGCAGGAGCCCGGAGAGGCAGTGCAGCAGGGTGGTCTTCCCCGAACCGGAGGCCCCCACCACGCCCACCACCTCGCCGGGGTCGACGCTCAGATCGACGCCCGCCACGGCGGCCGCCGGGCCGTAACTCAGATGCAGGGCCCGGGCTCGCAGCACTGGTGGCACGCGTTCACTCCTTGCGCGGACGGGCGATGTGGCCCGGTTCATGGGTGCGCATACACGCTATGCAGTGCCGGGGGTCACCAGAGGGAGCTTTCCAGCCGTCGCCGGGCGTCCGTTCGGACGCGGGCGAAACGTGCACAACAGGGGCGTATCCGGCCGGAAGCGGCGGGCGGCGCCCTACGGGCGCGCGGCGGTCCCCGCCCGGCCCCTGGCCACGGCGGTGGCCCCGGCCGGTTCCCGCCGGGGCCGTCAATGGCCCGAAGTGGTGCGGCCTTCGGCAGCGAGGCCCGGCGGCCGGGCGGGGATCAGCCGCCGGCGGCCTGGCCCGGAGAGTCGGCGCCGGCCGGGCGCGGGCCGCCGGCGCTCTGTTCGTAGGCCTCGATGGTGCGGACGAACAGAGCGCGTTCCTCGGGGGCGAGCGGGGCGAAGGCGGCCCGCCAGGCGGCCGCGCCGTTGGCGAGCCAGCCTTCGATGGCGGCCCTGGTGTCGGGCTCCTCGGTGATGGTGACGATGGTGCGCCGGCGGTCGGCCGGGTCGGCCTTGCGCTCCACCACGCCCTGGCGGCTGAGGTCGGCGACCATCAGGCTCACCGTCGTCGGGGCGACCTGGAGGCGGGCGGCGAGCCGGTTGACCGGCATCGGACCATCGAACAGCAGGAAGGAGAGCATGGAGAGATGCCGGGGCGCCAGGTTCGCCGAGCGCAGTTGCTCGGGCACCGGCGTGCGCTTCAGCCGCGCCGCCACCCTCGGCATGAACAGCAGCATCGCTCGGACCGCCTCGTCGGCGCTCAGACCGCCCCCGGGTGCCGTGGACATCCGCTCGCCCCTCCTCTCGTCGCCCCCACCGTACCGGAACGGCCCTGGTCAGGGGTGTCTCAGGGGTTGGTGGTGATGTCCGGGACGGCCCTCGGGGAGGGCACCGCGTCGAAGTGGAACACCTGACCGGAGCCGGCCGGCTCGCAGGCGAGTTGGACCACCGGGGCGCGCTCCGTCGCGGCGGCCCCGCCCGGCGCCGTCAGGCAGAGACCGCTGTGCTGCGGCACGATCCGGAAGCCGCCGCCCGGGACCGGCTCCAGCCGGAAGCGCTCGGCGGTGCCGCGCCGGCCGCAGTAGTCGTCCTCCGCCTGCGCGGCCGAGCGGGTGCTGCCGTTCTCCACCCCGAGACAGCCGTAGCCGAACACCGGGTGCAGCGAGCGCAGCCGGACCACCCCCTCGTCCAGCGGCTCCAGGGAGTACACCGGGACGGCCTCGGCGCAGGCCGTCTGGAAGACACGGCCCGAGCCCTCGTCGTCGCGCTCGGAGAAGCAGAGGCCCGAGGCCTCCGAGCGGATCCGGTAGGTGCCGGCCGGGGGCACGCTGCGGTCCGGCGCCGGCCGGGTGGCGGTCTCCGCGTCCGCGTCCGCCAGCAGGTAGCCACCGCCGCCCAGCAGGGCCGCCGCCGTGACGGCGGCGAGGGGGAGCAGCCGGCGGCGGGAGCGGCGCGCGGGCGGCGGTACGGCGGGGGCGGCGGGGGCTTGGGCGGGCTCGGCCGCGATCCGGTGTCGCGCCGCGAGCCAGGCGTCGATGTCGGCCTCCAGCCCGCAGGCGTGCAGGAAGGCCAGCAGGACCTCCGGCCTCGGCAACGCGTCGCGGCGCAGCAGGTCGGCCGCCGTACTGCGCGGCAGCACCTCGCCGCGCTCGGCCGCCCGTTCCTCCAACTGCCGGAAGGACAGCCCCGATCGCTCCTTCAGCCCGCGCAGCAGTGCGGTGAACTCCGCCGCGTCCCGGGCGTCCTGCGGCTTCGCGCCGCCCCGCCCGGCTCCCTGCTCGTGGTCCCCGTCCCGGCCCTGGTCCCGCATGCGGCCGATCCTCCCCGAGCAGCACCCGGCCGGGCAAGACCACCTCCGACCGCCCTCGCCGCCGCGTCCCGGACACCCGGCCGACCTGCCCGGACACCCGGCCGCCCGTCCGGGACGCCCGACTCCCTGGCGGCGGAACGCCATTGTCCGGCAACGTCCGTGACACCCCGGCCCGCGCTCCGGGCGGACGCCGTCACGGGGGCGGCCGTACGCCCGGCGCGCGGGCCGCCGGGGCAAGGAAGCCAGGGGCCTGCCCGGGCAGCCTCGCCCCCCGACACCTTCACCCGCCGCCTCCCCCTCTTCTGACCTCGCGCCCCCTGCAGAAGCACCCCCTCACCGGAGCAGGAAGTCGACCCACCCGACTTCCCACTCCACGACCACCCGCGCACGCCGACCCCGAGAAGACGAAACGTTTCTCCTCCGGAGCCGAGGGCCGCTCACTCGATCCCCCACGCATGCCGACCCCCGGGGCGCAGAAGCGTTCCCTCCCCGGAGCAGGAAGTCGACCCACCCGACTTCCCGCTCCCCGGCCGCCCGCGCCTGCCGCCCCCCCCCCGAATCGCAGAAGCGTTTCTTCTGCGGAGTGGGAAGTCGGCCCGTCCGACTTCCCGCTCCGGGGCCGCCTGTGCGCCCCGGGGCCTCGGGGGTGGCGTACGTCTCCAGGAGGAGGCGGACGGTCCCGACCTCCGCCACCGGTTTGATCATGAATAGGACCTCCCGGCCTACCGGCCGGTACCGCCCGCCTCCTAGGCTCGAACCGTTCACCGCCACACCGCCGGTGACCAGCGACAACGGGCCGGGATCCGGCCGTGCGACGACAGACCGGGAACGATGACCACCTACCGCCACACCCTCGCCGAACTCCGCGGGCAGCTGCGCCAACTCGTCCTCAGCGGGGCCGCCATCGCCCTTGGCGTCGCCTTCCTCATCGCCTCGGTCAGCGGCAGCGGTGCCCTCGTCGACTCCTTCAGCCAGACCGCCGCCGCCGAGGTCGGCCCCGGCGACGTCCAGATCACCCGCCCGGCCACCGGCGCCGCCCTGGACACCGCCGCCGCCGAGCGGGCCCGGCAGGTGCCCGGAGTCGCCGCCATCGCCCCGCGCCTGACCGGCCGCGGCGGGCTGCTGACCGCCGACGGCCGCCCGCTCGACGCGGACGCCGTCGTCAGCGCCGTCGCCGCCGACCCCGCGCTGCGCTGGCAGCTCCTCAAGTCCGGGCAGTGGCCCACCACCCCCGGCGAGGTGCTGCTCGACGCCGACACCGCGCAGCGCCTCGGCGTCCGCCCCGGCGCGGACGTCCGGCTCACCCGGGCCGACGGCACCCCCGCCACCGCCCGGCTCACCGGCACCCTGGACGGCCGCGGCGCACCCAGCCTCTCCGGACACCCCGTCATCGCCGTCCCGGAGCAGGCCGTCGCCCGGTACTCCGCGGGCGCCGTCGCCGAGCGGCTCGACGTCCGCCTCGCCCCCGGCGCCTCCGCCACCCGCGCCGTCGACGCGCTGCGCGAGGCGCTCGCCGCCGACGGCACCGCCCCCGAGGTGCACACCCGGGCGGCCTCCGTGCAGAACGCCACCCGGGAGAGCCGCACCCTCTACGGCGTGGTGCTGATCGCCGCGCTCTCCTTCGTCCTGATCGCGCTCGCCGTCGCCCGGATGGTCGTCGGCAACACCTTCACCGTCGTGCTCGCCCAGCGCACCCGCCAGCTCGCGCTGCTGCGCTGCGTCGGCGCCGACCGCGTCCAGGTCCGCCGGCTGATCCGCCGCCAGGGCCTGCTGCTCGGCGTGGGCGCCTCCGCCGCCGGCGTGCTGCTCGGCCTCGGTGTCTGCGCCGCCAGCCAGGCCGTCGCGGCCACCGCAGACCTCGGCCCGGTCCACCTCTCGCTCACCCCCTCGCCGCTGGTCTGCGCCCTCGCCGCGCTCTTCGGCGTCCTGCTCACCCTGCTCGCGGTCCGCGGCCCCGCCAAGGCCGCCTCCGCCGTCCCGCCGATCGCCGCGCTCGCCGACGCCGGACACGCCGCGGCGGGCGGCACCGGGGCCCGGGTCCGGGCCACCGTGTGGGCGGTGTTGCTGCTGGTGGCCGGCACCGCCCTGGTCGTGGCCGGCGCGCTCGCCGCGCCGCCGCTCTCCCTGCTCGCCGTCACCGTGGGCGCCATCGCGAGCTTCTTCGGCGTCCTGCGGCTCGCCCACCGGCTGCTGCCCGCCACCGTCGCCCTGCTCGGCGCCCCGGCCCGCCGCCTCGGCGGCACCGCCGGACGCCTCGCCACCCAGCAGCTGCGCCGCAACCCGCTGCGCACCGGCGCCACCGGCTCCGCCCTGCTGCTCGGGGTGACCATGATGGTCGGCGCCGTCACCGCCCTGGAGATCACCTCCAACTCGCTGGTGTCCGTGGCCTCCGCCCGCCAGCCCGGCGTGTTCTCCGCGACGAGCGCCGCGGGCGGCGCCGTGCCCGCCGGGGCGCTCACGGCGCTCGCCGGGGAGCGCGAACTGTCCGTCACGCCGGTGTACTCGGCCACCGTCCGCGTCGACGGCCGCGACACCGTCATCGCCGCCGCCGACCCCGCCCGGCTCAACCCCGACGCCGACGACGTCGACCGCGCCCGCGCCCTGACCGACGGCACCGCACTCGGCGGCCTCGACGGCGGCCGCACCCTCACGGTGACCGGCGCCACCGGGCGCCCCGATACCACCCTGCGCGTCGAACCCGGCCGCAGCGCCCTCCCGTTCACCCTCCAGAGCGGCGCCACCCTGCTGGTCACCCCGGCCACCCTGGAGCGGATCGCCCCCGGCGCCCCCGCCACCACCGTCTGGATCGCCCCCGCGCCCGGCACCGGCCGCCCCACCGCCCTGCGCGCCATGGACCGCGCCCTCGCCGCCCATCCGCGGCTCACCGTCACCGACACCGCCGCCCAGGCCGAGACGCTGCGCTCGCTGCTCGACCGGATGATGCTGATCTCGATGGCCCTGCTCGGCTTCTCCGTCGTCATCGCCGGCCTCGGCGTCGCCGCCGCCCTCGTCCTCAGCATCGACGAACGCGCCCGGGAGATCGGCATGTTGCGTGCCATCGGGATGTCCCGCACCCAGCTGCGCCGGATGCTCACCCTGGAGGCGCTGCTGCTCTCCCTCGCCACCGCCCTGCTCGGCACCGCCCTGGGCGTCGGCTACGGCTGGGCCGCCGCCCGCTCCGTCACCGCCACCCTCGGCACCCTCGGCGGCCCGCCCGTCCTGCTCGTCCTCGCCGCCCTCGCTCTCACCGTGCTCACCGGCCTCGCCGCCGCCGTCCTCCCCGCCCGCCGGGTCGCCCGGATGACCGCCGTCGCCGCCATGCGCACGACCTGACCGCCAACGCCGCCATGTGCACCACATGACCGGCGCCGCCGTCCTAGGATCGGCGCATGACCAGGGACATGCGGATCGAGCAGGCCGAACTCCGGTACGAGAACGCCGTGTTCGGCGGGGACGGCAGCGGGCTGGCGGAGGCGGAGCGGGAGCTGGACGGGGTCGAGGCGGAACTCGCCCTGGCCCGCGGGAAACTGCTGCACGCCCGCTTCCTGGCGGACCGGGTCGAATACCCGCGCGAGCTGGAGCTGTTCGAGCGCGCCGCCGGGCTGTACCGGGAGCTCGGCGACGCCCGGGGCGAGGGCGAGGCACTGTTCTGGGCCGGAACGTTCCACCAGGTCGTCCGGGACGACGCGCCCGCCGCGCTCCCCGCCCTGGAGCGCGCCCTCGCCCTGGCCACCCGCGGCGGGGACCTGCTGACGATGTCCTACGCGCTGCGGCACCTCGGGATCGCCGCCCACACCGCCGGGCGGCCGGACGAGGCCCGCGAGCGGCTGGAGGAGTCGACCCGCCTGCGCTGGGAGCTGGGCTTCCTGCCCGGCGTGGCGGCCAACCTGGTCGGCCTCGGCTACCTCGCCGCCCAGCAGGACCGCCGGGAGGACGCCGCCGCGCTGCTCGAAGAGGCGACCGACCTGGCCACCGCCGCCGGGGCCCACGGCATCCTGCGCCAGGTCGCCGACGCCCGCAAGGACCTCGGCCTCCCGTAGCGACGGAAAACCCGTTGGCCGACGCCCGCCCGGCGGGTACGGTGCGGGCACGATCCGAGGAGGTGGGCCGGTGCGGCCGCTGTTGCTTCTTGACGTCGACGGACCGCTCAACCCCTATGCCGCCAAGCCCCACCGAAGACCCGAGGGCTACGGGACGCACCGGCTGCTGACGCCACGCTGGGAGGCCGCCGAACGCCGGCGGTTACAGGAGTACGGTCTGCCCGACAAGGCGGTCCGACCGCTGCGCGTCTGGCTCAATCCGGCGCACGGACCGGCGCTCACCGCGCTGCCCTTCGACACCGTCTGGGCGACGACGTGGGAGCACGAAGCCAACGACTTCGTCGCACCCCTGCTGGGGCTGCCCGTGCTCCCCGTCATCGTCTGGTCCGACCCCCGGCCGCGGCCGGAGGGCGGCGTGTTCTGGAAGACGCCCGACATCGTCGCCCGGGCGCGCGACCGCCCGTTCGCCTGGGTGGACGACCAGATCACCGACGCGGACCGGGCATGGGTCCGCGCCCACCACGACGGCCCGGCCCTGCTGCACCGGGTGGACGCCCGGACCGGCCTGACCGCCGCCGACTTCACCGCCCTCGCGGAGTGGGCGGCCGCCGTGCTGTCCCACCGCCCCGGGCGGTGAGGACCGCGGTCAGGGCGGTGAGGGCGGCGAGGGCGGCCCAGGCGGGGGTGTAGCCGCCGGTCGTGTCGCGGAGCAGGCCGAGGGCGGGCGGCGCGAGGATCACGGCCACCTGGTTGACGGCCATCACCAGGCCGAGCGCGAAGCCGGTGCGCCCCGGCGGGGCGGCCTCGGCGAGATGGGCGACCCAGGGGCCGTACCAGCCGATACCGAAGAAACCGAGCCAGGTGAACAGCACGGCCACGCCCACCGGGTGGTGGCCGAGCGGGGTGGTGAGCGCGAGCAGGCCGGCCACGGCCGCCGCCATGCTCACCAGCACGGGGCGGTAGCGGCCCGCCCGGCTGCGGTCGCTCCACGCCGCGAGCCCGATCCGGCCGAGCATGCCCGCCAGTTGGGACGCCACCAGCACGGCGCCCGCCGCACCCGCGCCCAGGGACGTCGCGTCGTGCAGGTACAGCGCGCCGAGCACGCCGAGGCCGCTGTGCACCGACACCATGGCCAGGCCCGACAGCAGCGCCCTCGCCAGGGCGGGCCCGCGCAGCAACCGGAGCCGGTCCACCGGTCGGCCTTCCCCCGAACTCCCCTTGGCCGCAGGCGAGTCGGGTACGACCCCGGGCGGCGTCCGGTGGAGCGCGGTGAACGCGACGGCCCCCGCCAGGGCCACCAGCCCGCCCGCCACCAGGGCCGACCGCCAGCCGTGCGAGGCGGCGAGCAGCGGCAGGACGGCCACGGCGAGCGCCCCGCCCAGCGGCAGCCCGGCCTGCCGGACGCCCATGGCGAACCCCCGCCGAGCGGGGTCGAACCAGGCCGCCACCGCCTTGCTGCCGCCGGGCTGGATCGTGCTGTACCCGGCACCGACCACCAGCAGGACGGCGAGCAGCGACGCGTACCCCGGCGCCAGGCTCCCGGCCAGCAGGCCCGCCGCGACGATCCCGGCCCCGAGGCCGACCACCCACCGCTCGCCGTACCGGTCCAGCAGCTCGCCGGCCACCACCAGGCCGACCAGCGGCACCAGTTGGGAGGCGGAGAGGAGCAGGCCCAGCCGCGTCGCGTCGAGGCCGAGCGCGTCCCGCAAGGGGACGGCCATCGCCCCGATGCCCTGCACGAAGAAGCACGCGGCGGCCTGGGTGAAGGTGGCGGTCGCCAGGATCACCCAGCGGTAGCCGGGGGCGCCCGGAGCGGTGGCGGGGCGACTCACGGAATGGCCTACGGGCCGACTCGTGGGGTGACTCATGCCGGTCCATGCTGGTGTCATGGTCTTGTGCACCTCAACCCTTACGGCGAGGACGCCGTCCACCTGGCCGTCGCACTGACGAACCGGCGGCCGCGGAGCGTCGGCGAACTGGTGGCCCGCTGCCGCGCGGCCGGCCTGCTGATCGACGGGCCGGGCACGCCCGCGGACCTGACGCGCACCCACGCCCTGCTGGACGTCTGGCAGACCGTGGTCGACGCGGCGGACGAACGCGGGCGCGCGGCCCGGCTCAACCTGATGCTCGCCGCCGGCACCGCCCACCCGCGGCTGACCGACCACGCGGGCGACGGCTGGCACCTGCACTACCGCGACGACCACCTCCCGCTCGGCGACCTGCTGTTCGCGCTGATCGCGACCGGCACCGCGCTGCACCTGGCGGGGCGCGGGATGCACCGGCTGGGCCGGTGCGCCGTCGCGGAGTGCGAGACGGTCTTCGCCGACACCTCCCGGACCGGACGCCGCCGCTACTGCTCCCCGCGCTGCGCCAACCGCGACGCCGTCCGGCGCCACCGCGCGAACCGCCCGGCGGCGGGCTGAGCGGGCGCAGGGCCGATCGGATGGGATCACCAGGCTCTTCGGGCGGCCCACGCACCGCCCTGGCGACCGGCCGGTCCCCGGTCGCCGACGGTCGGCTGAGCAGACCCCTCCCCGAGCCGCGGAGAGGCCCCGGACCATGAGAAGACGCTCCACCGCCGCACCGCCCGGCCCCACCCGCACGCTCGCGGCGGCCACGCCGGCCCGCCCCCGCCCCGCCCGGACGGGGGCCGGGCGGGGCGGGTGATCCGGACGGGCGGATCAGGCGGGCGGGTCAGGGGTCAGGGGTCAGGGGCAGAGGCGGCCCGGGCGGCACTCGGGGTCCTCCGGGCCGGTGCCGCCGGGCTTGTAGTTGGACCACCAGATGGGCGTGTTGCCGTAGTAGATGACCAGGTTGCCGCTGTTCTGGATGGCGAGGTAGGCACCCGTGTGGTACGGGGTGCGGCTGTTCCAGACCGCGCGCATGGCGGCGTCGTAGGCGACGAGGTTGCCGTCGGCCTGCATGTAGAGGTAGGTGCCGACGCCGTAGGTGCCGACCGCCGTCCAGATGGCGACGTTGTTCTTGTACAGCACCACGTGCCCGTCCCACTGCTGGTACAGCACGGTGCTGCCGTCCGGGGAGGACCAGCTCTCCCCGCGGTTCAGGCCGGCGGTGCCGTAGATGACGGTCTGGTCGGCGTCGGACACCGCGGTGGCGGCGGCGGGAGCCGCGGCGGCGGGAGCGCTTCCGGCCGGGGCGCCGTCGGCCGCGTGGGCGGTACCGCCCAGCAGCCCGGCCGCCATCAGCACGGCCCCGAGGGCGACACCGGTGCGGGGGACGAGGGAACGCGCGATTCTCATGACGGGCACTCTCCTGAAGTCGCTGCTGCGTGGGGCACGGTGAGGGACGTTCCGGTGCACCGGCGCCGGCTCGGCGTCGGCCGCCCGGCCAGTCTCGCCGTGGGCGAGAAGGCCGGGCAAAGCCCTTCGACGCCCCTCGAATCCGGGCGCCCCACGGGGCGGGAGGAGGGTCAGTCCGCGTCCGTCTCCACCGGTTCGTCGGCGCGCTGGTCCTCGGTGCGGCCCAGGCGCCAGTAGCCCATGAAGCAGACGGCGCGCCGGTCGTAGCCGCGTTCGCCGACCAGGTGGCGCCGCAGCCGGCGGACGTCCCCCGCCTCGCCCGCGATCCACGCGTACGGCGTGCCGTCCGGCAGGTCGGCGGCGCGGACGGCGTCGGGGAGGGCCGGGGTGCCGGGGGTGCCCCGGTGCAGCCAGGTGATCGCGGTACCGGGGCGGTCGGCGGGCAGGTAGGCGTGCTCCCGCGGCCCGGCGACCTCGGCGAACACCCGCACGGGCAGGCCGGCGGGCAGCTCGTCGAGGATCGCGGCGACGGCGGGCAGGGTGGACTCGTCCCCGGCGAGCAGCACCCAGTGGGCCCCGTCGGGCAGCCGGAACTCGACACCGCCGGCCTCCTCGACGGCCGGGCCGCAGACGATCACCCGGTCGCCGGGCGCCGCGGTCACGGCCCAGCGCGAGCCGGGTCCGTGCTCGCCGTGGACGGCGATGTCGATGTCCACCTCGTCGGGGTCGCGGCGCTGCGCGCGGACGGTGTAGGTGCGCAGCACCGGGCGGACGGCGGGGTCCATGGCCCGCCAGCTCTGGTACCAGCCGAACTCCTCCTCGCCCTCGGGCATGAGGGGTTCGCTCTGCCCGGGGAGGGGCAGCAGGAGCTTCACCCGCTGGTCGAGGCCGCCGTTGACGAACCCGGCGAGGCCGGGGCCGCCCAGGGTGATCCGGGCCATGTGCGGGGTGATCCGGGTGGCCCGGACCACCTGGAGCGGGAAGAGCAGGAAGCGCGCGGGGGCGGTGGTGCTGGTCAGGGCCGTCTCCTCTCATCGCAATTTAGGTAAGGCTAACCTATTTAACGATGCGTTCGCCGGGGGTACAAAGCCCGAACGCGCTGCCCGGGTGTCACCGCGGGGGCGGCCCCGGACGACGGACTCAGCCCGTCTCCGCCCCACCATCCTCGACCTCCCGGAGCGGATGGGCCTCGGCGAGCGGTGGCTCCTCCTCCGCCGGCGCCGGGGCCCACGGGCCCGGTCGGCCGCGGAGGCCGCCCGCCACGAAGAAGTACTCCGCCCCGCCCACCAGGGCGGCCACGATCCGGCCGGTGCCGTTCCAGGTCACGTCCATCTCCCCCGTCCGCCAGACGCTCGGGTCCCGCTACAGGTGGGCGCTGCGCTCGCCGAAGGCCGCCGGGCCGCACGACGGGGGCGCGAAGTCCCGGACGTCCGGTGTCATGAGCCTCAAGCGTATCCCTGAAAGAGCGGTTGAGACTTTCGCGGTCCCGGCCCGGGGAATCGCGTATAAAGTCTCAAAGTGGCAAGCAACCCCGAGAAGACCAGGACGAACCTGCGCCCGGCCGACCTCGCGCGCGAGCACGGCCTCTCCGCGCAGGCCGTGCGCAACTACGAGCGCGACGGCTTCCTCCCGTCCGCCGACCGCACCCCCACCGGGTACCGCGTCTACACCGAGCGGCACGCCCGCGCCCTGCGCACCTTCCTCGCGCTCGTCCGGGCGTACGGGCACGGGACCGCCGGAGCGATCATGAACGCCGTCCACGACGGCCGCACCGACGACGCCCTGACCGCCGTCCACCGAGGTCACGGCGGGCTGCTCCGCGACCGTGAGACCCTCGACGCCGTCCGCGGAGCCGTCGAGCACCTGACGGCGGCCGCCGTCCCCGGGGATCCCGTCGGCCCCCTCCCCCGCACGATCGGCGACCTCGCCCACCGGCTCGGGCTCACCCCCGCCACCCTGCGCACCTGGGAGGCGGCCGGCATCCTCCGCCCCGCGCGCGACCCCGCCACCGGCTACCGGGTCTTCCACGCGGCCGACGTGCGCGACGCCGACCTCGCCCATCTGCTGCGCCGCGGCGGCTACCGGCTGGCCGACATCTCGGCGGTCGTCGGGCAGATCCGCACGGCCGGCGGGACGAGCGCCCTCGCCGCCACCCTGGCCGACTGGCGGCAGCGGCTCGACGACCAGGGTCTCGCCATGCTGAACGCGGCCGCGCAACTCCACAACTACCTTGTGCCGTAGGCCATATCATCGTTCGCATGGTCAACCGGAACAGTCGCCCCGCCCCCGTCCCGGCACTGCCCGACCTCCTGGAGAACCGCGCGCTGCTCGCCTACTTCCGTGAGCGCGCGACCCTGCCGAGCGGCCCGAAGGACTACCGGCTGGGCCCCTGGCAGCTCCACACGCACCCCGACTTCTGCGACCGGCTCTCCGAGCTGGCGCCGCGTCACCCCGTCGAGGGCGCCTACGGCGTGCCGGTCCTGGCGTTCGAGGGCGTGGCCGCCGTCGTCGCCTGTGGCATGTCCCTCCTGCTGGTCCGCCTGCCGGTCCTCCCCGAGGACATCGAGCCGGGGCCGCCGCTGCCGCCCCTCACCGACGGCGAGTGGCGCTCGGTCGACGGCTACCCCCAGGACCGACCCGGCGCCGAAGGCAGGGCCCGCCTCACCGCCCTGGTCCGCGAAGCCCTCCTGCACGCCCGCGACCTGAGCCGCAACCGGCCCCGCTACTGACCGCGCGGAGGTGGGTCCTTCCGGGCGCACGATCGTTCCCGGAACTCCCTCCGGAGCGGAAAGCCGCAGGCCGGAGCCTTACCGGTGGGCCGGCATAGGGGCCCATGACGCTCCTGCTGCTCGCGCCCCGGATCAACGAGACCGGGCTCCAACTGCTCACCCGCGCCCGCCGTCGCGGGCTGCGGGCGCACACCCCGGTGCGCTGGGAGGTCCCGGCCGAGCTCGCCGGGCTGCGGCCCGCGCACCTGTACGGCGGCCCGCTGTTCGCGGACATCGCCGCCGGGCCGCTGGGCGTCGTCCCGCTGGAGCCGCCCGCCGACTGGCTCACCGCGCTGCCCGCCGAGCTGCTGTCCCGCCGGGTGGAGTGCACCACCCTGGCCGAGGCGCGCCGGCTGCGCCGCCCGGCGTTCCTCAAGCCCCCGGCCGACAAGCTGTTCCCCGCCCGCGTCCAGCCCGACGGCAGCGGCCTGCCCGGGCCGGACGCGCTCGCGTTCGCGGCGGACGTCCTGGCGGCGGGCGGCCTGCCGAGCGCCGCCGTGGTCGCCGTCGGCCGGCCCGCCGACGGCGGCTGGGCGGTGGCCGAGGCCGACCCGGCCTGGGCGAGCGGCGGTTACGCCTGCGACCCGGACCAGGTCCTCGATGTCGTCCTGCGCGCCGCCGGGCCCGCCGACGCCCTCACCCCGGCGGACCGGCGCTACGCGCGCCCGGTCCCGGAGGTCGTCCGGTAGATCCTCTCGTCCGGTCGGCCCTCTCGTCCGGGGCCCGGCCGGGATCAGACGCGGTCGAGCGGGCGGTGCGGCCGCTCCGGCAGCTCGACCTCGATCGGGTCGCCGGGGCGGACCACGCCGCCCGCCAGCACCACGCTCATGATCCCGGCCCTGCGCACCACGTTCCCGGCTCCGTCCCGCCCGACGACCTGCTTCAGCAGGCCGTCCTGGAAGCCGTCGATCTGCAGGCACGGGTTGCGCAGCCCGGTGACCTCCAGCACCGCGTCCGCCCCGATCCGCAGCAGCGCGCCGGTGGGCAGGCCGAGCAGGTCGATCCCGCGCGTGGTGACGTTCTCACCCAACTCCCCCGGCGCCACGGCGAATCCGTGCTCGCCCACCTCGGCGAACAGCTCCTCGTGGATGAGGTGGACCTGCCGCAGGTTCGGCTGCGTCGGGTCCTGCGCGACGCGCGACCGGTGCCGGACGGTCACCCCCGCGTGCACATCCCCCTCCACCCCGAGCCCGGCGAGCAGCGTGATGCTCTCCCGGTTCGGCTTGGTGAACGAGTACTCCCCGTTGCTGCTGACCGCGGCGACCGTTCCACTCATCTGCGCGAAGCCTTCCGTTCGGGGTGCTGATGATCAAGTATCCCAACGTCCGCAGGCACCTGTCACCGTCCTCCGGGAGGAGATTCGGTGGTGATCCGTCCCCCTAGGGTGGCGGATGACCAGCGAGAACACCGACCCGTTGTGGAGGACGTCTTGGAACCCGACCCCGCCGCAGAGACCACAGAGACCGCAGTAGCCGCAGTGGCCGCAGTGGCCGCAGTGGCCGAGGAGCTCACCGCGATGGCCGCGGCGGACCACCGGGCCACCCACCGGGCGAACAGCGACGACCCCGCGGAGCAGCTGGCGTGGCGCCGCCTGACCGCGCGGCACGCGGACCGCCTCGGCGAGATCATGGACGCCCACGGCTGGCCGACCGCCGACCGGTTCGGCGCGGACGCCGCCCGGGCCGCCTGGCTGATCGCGCAGCACGCCGACCGGCAGCTCGACGTCCAGCGGCGCGCCCTGCGGCTGATGGAGCAGGCGGTGTCCACCGGCGCCGCCGACCCGCGCGACCTCGCCTTCCTGCGCGACCGCACCCTGGTGAACGAGGGCCGCGAGCAGATCCACGGCACCCAGATCGCCGGCGTGCGGGACGGCGCCCCGGTCCCCTGGCCCTGCGAGGACCCCGAGCACCTGGACGAGCGCCGCGCGGAGGTCGGCATCCCCCCGTTCGCCGAATACGTCGCCCGGTTCGCCCCGGCCTGAGCCCGAGCCGCCCCGCGCGCCCTCAGCGCTCGCGCGTGATGCGGAACAGGACGTTGGGGCGCAGTGGGCCGTCGGGGACGGTGGGGTCGTCGAAGTCGTCGGCCGGGTCGGTGGTCATGCCGATGCGGCGCATCACGGCCTGGGAGCGGAGGTTGGACGCCGTGGTGACGGCGAGGATCTCCGGCAGGCCGAGGGCGTCGAAGCCGTGGGCGAGGACGGCGCGGGCGGCCTCGGTGGCGTAGCCGTGGCCCCAGGCGGTGCGGGCGAGCCGCCAGCCGATCTCCACGCCGGTGAACGGCAGGCCCCCGTCCACCTCGTCCAGGCCCACGAAGCCGATGAACTCCCCCGTGGCCCGGACCTCGACGGCCGACCAGCCGTAGCCGCGGCGGTCGAAGGCGGCCTCGAAGCGGGCGACGGAGGCGTCGCTCTGCTCGCGGGTGAGGAGGTCGCCCAGGTGCTCGCGGACCTCGGGGTCGGCGTTCATGGCTGCCCAGGGTTCGAGGTCGGAGTCACGCCAGCGGCGCAGGAGGAGGCGGCCGGTGTGCAGATCGGTCATGCCGCCCAGCCAACGTGATCCCGGCCGCGGGGGCAAGCCGGTTTCCGGCGGCACGACCGGCAACGGACACGCGGGGTTCGGCCCCGGGTCGGCCTGGCCGGCCGTGGGCCCGCACGCCCGGGACCGGTCGCGCCCGGACCGGTTTCACGGGTGTCCGGACTCCGCGCCGGACGCGCCGAGTTCGCCCTCCCCGCCCGGCGGGACCTCGACGACGAAGAAGAGGAAGCTCATCTTGGTCGAGAGGTGCTGGAAGTCCTTGGGGAACAACTCGCGCGCGGCCGGGTCGGGTTGGGGTTCGCTGAGGACGGCGAGGCGGAAGCCGGCGGTGGTGAAGGCGTCGGTCATGGCGTGCAGCGGCCTGCGCCAGAACGTCACCGGGTAGGACTTCCCGTCGAAGGTCCACTCGTCGGTGTAGCTGGTGGTGGCGAAGTAGTCGGGGCGGGGCTTCTGGATCGCGTAGTCGACGAACGGGTGCTGCACCGAGGCGATCAGGCGGCCGCCGGGCCTGAGTACGCGTCGCAGCTCGGCCAGGGTCGGCCCCCAGTCCTCCAGGTAGTGCAGCACCAGGGAGGCGACCACGTCGTCGAACGCCCCGTCCTCGAAGGGCAGGCGCTCGGCCAGGTCGCCCACGTGCAGGTCGGCGTCCTCGCCGAGCCGCTTGCGGGCCAGCTCCAGCATGCCCTCGCTGGCGTCGAGGCCGGTGACGGCGGCGCCGCGCTCGTGCAGGGCGGCGGTCAGCGCGCCGGAGCCGCAGCCGGCGTCCAGGACCCGGCGGCCGGCCACGTCCCCGGCGAGGGCCAGGATCGCGGGCCGCGCGTGGTAGGCGTTCAGGAGGTTGTTCTCGGCCTCCGCCGAGTACGCCTCGGCGAAGCCGTCGTAATCGTTCACCCGGACCGCAGCCGCCGCCTCGGGATCGTCGCTCACACGATTCATCACCGCAGCCTAGCCCGGGCGGCGACGTGCTGCAGCAACACCGTGGGGGACGGCATGACGGCGTACCAGGTGTTGGCGCTCTCGTCCTCGACGGGGGCCCAGGCCGCGACCACCGGCAGTTCGCAGTGCTCGCCGCTCTCCAGCGGCGGCAGCCGCCACGTCACGCCGTGGCTGTCGGAGTCGACGCCCCAGCCGGTGAACGAGCGGTCGTACACCTCGTCGACGAGGTCCTTCCAGCGCCGCGGCGCCTCGCGCGTCTCGCCCTGCCGGCAGATCGCCTCCTCGTCGGGCCCTCCGACGGTGAGGCGGGTCCGCTCGTCCTCGACCGTGATCGCGGCCATGGCCTGCCCGCCGTCCCAGCCCGCGTCGGCGCCGCCGGGCAGCGGCTCCGACAGCGCCGCCGAGAACCGCACCCGCCCGAGCGCCGCCCGGGCGTCGATCCGCCAGACCGCCGCGAGGCAGCCGGTCAGCGGGCCGAAGACCTCGGGGTCGAGCTGGGCGTCGTACGGGGTCAGCAGCAGTTCGACGCGGGCCGAGGGATGGTTCCAGCGGGCGGCGGTCGCGCCGCCGGGCAGCGCGAAGAGCTCGTCGGGCAGCGGCGGGAGGGCGCTGTCCCCGATCGCCGTCCCCAGCGCCAGCGGGCCGAACGGCGTGGTGAGCACGGGCCGCTCGGCGGGCCGAAGGCGCGTGCGGGGGAAGGCCGGGAGCAGCATCGCGCCAGCGTACCGGGGCGGCCAGGTGCCCGGAGGGGCCGTGCGAGGGGAGCCGCCGCGACCGTCCCGGGAGGTCTCGGCAACCGCCCGCGGGTGCGCAGCCGGTCCGCGAACTCCCTTTCGGCGGGCTGCTGTCGAGCGTCCGGGCCCTGGGCGGGCTACTCCAGCATGCGTTCGGCGTCCTCGGGGACCCAGGGGAAGGGGACGTCGGGCCAGCGGGCGGCGGACCAGGCGTCGGGGTCGACGGCGAGGACGGCGTCGACGAAGACCTGCGGCGGACGGTAGCCGTGGGCGGTGATGTAGTGCGTGATCAGGAACGGGGCGGCGTAGGCGATGCCGGGCTCGCCCGGGATCCGCACCTCCCCGTTGCCTTCCGGGGTCTCCGCACCGGGGCAGAGGTCGCAGTCGTGCCACCCGAGGCAGACGTTCATCCACTGGACCTGCTGGACGGCCTTCAGCTTCGCGAGGAAGGCGGGAGGTACCGGCCCGGTCGGGTACGGCCGGCCGGCCTCCAGCCAGCCGACGTTCAGCCGGGTGTACGCCGGACGGTACCAGAGCGCGTAGAAGCCGGACTCCTGGTCCGTGAACGAGTCGACCGGCCGGTACTCGTACGCGGTGAGATCTTCGTAGAACACGGGCTCATCATCGCCGGGGGCCGGCGAGGGCGTAGAGGGCGGTGCCGGTGGTGGCGAGGGTGAGGGCGGTGAGGGTGGCGAGAGCCGTGCCGGGCGGCAGGAGGGGCCAGGTGAGGATCCGGGTGGCCAGGTCGGGGGCGGGCGGGAGGACGAAGGAGGCGCAGAGCCAGCCGAACGGGAGCAGCCAGGCGCAGGCGCGCCCGAAGCAGACGGCGCCGAGGGCGGCGAGGCCGGTGAGGCCGGCGCTGTCGCGGACGGTGACGGCGAGGGGGCCCGGCGGCAGGACGGCGGCGGCGAGGACGGCGCAGAGCAGGACGTGGGCCGCCCGGCGGGGTGGCCAGCGCAGGGCGGCCGTGCGGTCCAGGGCGTGGTCCTGGCCGCCGAGTCCGGCGGCCAGGGCCATCGCTGCGGCGGCGAGCAGGAGGGCGGACGCGCGCGGTCCGCCCAGCCCCCCGTCGCCGAGCCGGGCGAGGGCCGCCAGTGTCGCCAACACGGCTAGCGCTGCGGGCAGTTGACGTGAGCGCGCGTACAGGATCAGCCATCTCACCGGGTCGCACCGCCCGCCAGCACGTCGAGCGGGTCGTCGGTGCAGGAGACGGCGGCGGTGTGCAGGGCGGCGATCCGCCGGCGCTGCTCGTCGGGCGGGAGCGCGCTGAACGCCTGCCAGGCCGGGGCGGCCAGCTCGGCCTGGTCCCGCGCGCCGAACATGGTCCCGTCGAGCGGCCGCAGGTCGCCGAGGACCCAGGCGGCCGCGATGCTCTGGGCGACCGTCTCCGGCAGCGTGCCGCTCTCGCGCGTGCTGCGGGGGTGGCAGAGCGGGGCGATGCCCTGGCCGACCAGGGCCCGGGTCAGCGTCTCTCCCCCGGCGGCGCCGATGGCCGCGTCGTCGAAGTCGACGAGCAGCGCCTCACGCGGGCGTTCGGGCCTGGCGCCGATGGCGCGCGGGGCGGTGGTCTCGCGGACGGCGGCGGGCGCCTGGTCGCCGAGGACGCCGCGCAGCAGGCCCAGCGCGTCCCGGCCGGGGCCGGCCAGTTCGTCCAGGCGGGCCCGGTGGGCCGCCGTCACGCACACCGGTCCATCGCACACCGGGGCGGTCGCGGCCAGGTCGAGGACGTAGGTGTCCCGGGGGTCGGCGGGGAGCACGGGCAGTGCGAGCGCCGCGCCCGCGAGGAGCGGGGTGAGGGCGAGCAGCCGGGCGCGCCGGGAGCCGGCGGCCAGCAGGGCGAGGCCGGTCGCGGCCAGGCCGAGCAGCCAGAGCGTCTGCCCGAGGTGGACGGGGGCGGCGAGGGTGAGGAGGGTCTGGCGGACGTCGGCGACGGTCGGGGACAGCAGCGAGAGCCGGTTCGGGACGGCGGAGGCGGGAACGGCGGCGTCGGTGGTCTGGCGCAGGAGGTTGGTCAGCACGAAGCCGGCGACGGCCAGGGCGGGCGGGGTGAGCAGGGAGGGCAGGGTGCGGGCGACGCCCATGCCGAGGACCGCTCCGGCGGCGAGGGCGAGCGCGCCCACCAGCGAGATCGGCAGCCAGCCGGCGCCGGTGGACGCCGCGCCGCCAGCGAGCAGCCGCACCGCGCCGAACAGGACGAGCAGCGCGAAGGCCCCGGCGAGGGCGAGCGCCGTCGGGCCGGCGAGGGCGGCGGCGCGGTGGCGGGCCGGCCGCGGGGTGGCGGCGAGCAGTTCGGCGGTCCCCGAGCGGTGGTCGCGCAGCCCCTGCAGCGCGCCGAGGCCGAGGGCCAGCGGCCACAGCAGGACCAGCAGGTTCCGGGTCCACAGGGCCATGGACGTCCACTGGGCCGTCCACAGCGTGGTGCCCTTCGACCAGGGCCCGGGGGCGAGTTCCAGGAGGGCGAGCGCGATGGCGAGCACGGCGGCGCCGGCCCAGGGGGCGACGGAGCGCCGCAGCTCGGTGCGCAGCACCCGCAGGGGGAGCCTCACCAGGCACCTCCGGCCCGGGAAGGGGCGGCGAGGAGGGCCGAGTAGCCGCGCTCCAGCGGGCTGTCGCCCTCGTGCTCCGGGCCGCCGGCGGCGGCCAGCCGCTCCGGGGTGCCCTGGAAGACCAGCCGCCCCTCGGCGAGGAGCAGCACGTCGGTGCAGGCGGCGGCGACGTCCTCCACCAGGTGGGTGGAGACCACGACGCAGGCGTCCGTGCCCAGTTCCTGGAGCAGTTGGCGCAGCCGCAGCCGCTGCGCCGGGTCCAGGCCGACGGTCGGTTCGTCGAGCAGCAGGACGGCCGGGTCGTTGACGATGGCCTGGGCGATGCCGGCCCGCCGCACCATGCCGCCCGACAGGGCCTTCATCCGCTCGTCCGCGCGGTCGGCGAGGCCGACCCGCTCGACGGCGCGCTGCACGGCGGCCGGGATCTCCGCCGGGGGCACCTCCTTCAGCCAGGCCATGTACTCGACGAACTCCCGTACGGTGAAGCGCTTGTAGTAGCCGAAGCCCTGCGGCAGGTAGCCGATCCGGCGGCGCAGCGCCCGGTACTCGCCCGGGCCGCCGAGGGGCCGGCCGAGGAGTTCCAGTTCGCCGCCGGCCGGGCGCAGCACGGTGGCCAGGGCGCGGATGAGGGTGGTCTTGCCCGCGCCGTTGGGGCCGAGCAGGCCGTGGACGCCGCTGCCGAGGGTGAGGTCGAGGCCGTCGACGGCCAGCCGCCTGCGGCCGGCCCTGACCTTCAGTCCGCTCGCCCGGATCTCCCAGGCGTAGCGGGTGGGGGCGAGGTCGGCCGGGTTCACCGGGGGCATCGCGTGGTTCCTGTTCTTCCGGAGTGTCAACGGTTCCGCCCCCAGGCCGCGTACGCGCCCCGGCGGGCGAGGACGACGGCGGCGCCGAGGGCGAGGAGCGCGCACCACAGCGGCAGGCCGTCCGCGCGCAGCACGGCGGGCGTGCGGCCGGCGGCCAGGGTCGGCGCGGCCACCGCGGCGGCCCAGGCGGCGGCCAGGGCGACGGCCGCGCGGGTGACGCCGATCAGGCCGCCGAGCGCCAGCGTGGCGGAGGTGCACGCGAGGCAGGGCAGCAGCCACTGCGCGGCCGTCAGCCCGGTGGCCCAGCCGGCCGCGAGCAGGGCGGGGATCACCGCGGCGAGCACGGCGACGGTGCGGCGCAGCACCAGTGCCAGGCCGGCGCGCGGGGTGGCGGCGGTCAGTTCGTGGGCGGGGTCGAGGCCGCGCGACCAGGAGACCACCACTCCGGCCACCGGCAGGACGGGGGCGAGCAGCAGGACCAGGGAGATCCGGCCGGAGCCGGGGCCGGCGAGGTCCAGCAGCAGGGCGAGCAGGGTGACGGCGAGGACCATGGCCAGCCACGGGGTCATGGCGGGCGTCGCCCAGGTCGCGAGGCGGGCGGTCAGGCGGCGGCGCGGCGGGGCGGGGGCGGCCCGGTCGAGGCGGGGGGCGAGGTCGGCCCAGACCGCGTCGGTGAGTGCCGCCAGACCGGGGGCGGCGCCGGTGAGGGTGGCCGCCAGCCGGTCGCGGCAGCCGCGGCACGCCTCCAGGTGGGCTTCCAGGGCCCACACCTCGTCGGCGGCGAGGCCGGCGGCGCCGCGCGCGTAGTGGTCGACGAGCCGTGCCGACGCGTGTTCGGTGCCGCTCATGCCAGTGCCTCCCGCATCGCGCTCCGGGCCCGGCGGGCGCGGGTCTTGACCGTGCCCTCGGGCAGTCCGAGGACCACCGCGGTCTCCCGGACGGACAGTCCGTCGAGCACCATCGCCTGCAGGACGTCGCGGAGTTCGGGCGCCAGGCGCCGCAGGGCGTCCCCGACGTCGCCGCCAACGGTGGCCACCAGCGCCTCCTCCTCGGCGGCCGGCGCCACGGCGTGCGGGGCGGCGGCGGCCGGCGGCCGCGCGTGGTGGGCGCGGCGCCGGAAGGCGTCGACGAGACGGCGGGCCGCGATCGTCCACAGCCAGCCGAGGGCCGTGCCGCCGGTGCCGGTGCGGCCGCCGGCGAAGGAGCCGGCCGCCCGCCAGACCGCGAGGTACGTCTCCTGCATCACCTCGGCGACGATCTGCTCGTCGGCGCAGCGGCGGCGCAGCCGCACGGCCAGCCACGGCGACGTGCGGCGGTACAGCTCCTCGAAGGCGGCCCGGTCTCCCCGGGCCACCCGCCGGAGGAGGCCTTCCTCGTCCAGGTCCTGCGGCGGTGCCGCCTTGGCGCGTTTCACACCTGCTAGACGCCGGGAACGACCTGCGGGTTTTCCCGCGGGCGTGATCCCGGTCACACGAGGAGGCCCGCCGGGGCGGAGCCGTCGACCCGCCCGGGGTTTTCAGATGACATCATCAGTGTCATCATGACACCATGAGTGTCAGTCAGGAGCCCGGCGGGGACGGGCGGGCCGTCGAGGGTCTGCTGGACGACGTGATCCGGCGGCTGTGGCCGGTGCACCGGGTGATCGTGCGGGCGGTCGAGCGCGGGCTGGCGGGGACCGGGATGACGGCCGGGCAGCACGCGGTGCTGGACGCGCTGCGGCGCGGCGGGCCGCGGACCGTGCCCCAGCTGGCCCGGGCGCTGGACCTGGACCGGCAGCCGGTGCAGCGCCTGGTGAACGACGCCAAGGCGCTAGGGCTGGCCGAGACCGTGACCAACCCGGAGCACCGGCGCTCCTCGCTGGTGCGGCTCACCCCATGGGGCGAGTCGGTGCTAGCCCGGGTGCAGGTCGCCGAGCGGGACGCGCTGCGCCACCACCTCGGCGACCTCGACCCGGCCGAGGTCGCCACCGCCCTGCGGGTGCTCGACCGGCTCGGCGAGGTGTTCCACGAGCTGGAGCGGGCGGCCGGCGAACGCGACCGAAGCGACCGGGACGATCGAGGAGTGGACGGAACATGAGCAGGACGCGCACCGGCACCGCACCCGTCACGGGCGGCGAGCTGGCCTACGAGGTCGCGCAGGGCACCGGACCGGCCGTCGTCCTGCTGCACGGCGGCATGCTGGACCGGCACAGCTGGGACGAGGAGTTCGCCCGGCTCGCCGCCCGCGGACGGCACGTCGTGCGCTACGACGCCCGCGGACACGGCCGCTCCTCCACCGTCGGCGGCGACTACGCCCACCACGACGACCTGCGGGACCTGCTCGCGCACCTGGACGTCCCGCGCGCCGTGCTGGTCGGGCTCTCGCTCGGCGCCCGGATCGCCCTGGACACCGCGCTCACCCACCCCGAGCGGGTGGCGGCGCTGGTCCTCACCGCGCCCGGCGTCAGCGGACGGCCGTTCACCGACCCCTTCGTGACGCACCACACGGAGCGGCAGATCGCCGCGCTGGGCACCGGCGGCGAGGAGGGCGTGCACCGGTTCGTGGAGCACTTCCTGCGGATCTGGGCGGACGGCCCGCACCGCTCCCCCGCCGAGGTGGACGGCGCGCTGCGGGAGCGGCTGCGCGCCGGCGTCACCGCCAACCTGCTGCGCCACGCCGCCGGGCTCGGCGCCGGGCGGCCGCGGGAGGCGGGCGCGGCCGAGCGCCTCGGCGAGCCGGCGGTGCCCACCCTGGTGCTGGCCGGGGAGCTGGACAGCACCGACATCCTGGCCAACGCCCGGGCTGTCGCCGACGCCGTCCCGCACGCCCGCCACGCCGTCCTGCCCGGCGCCGCGCACATGGTCCCCCTGGAGCACCCGGACCTCTTCGCCCGCGAACTGGACGCCTTCCTCGCCGCCCTGTGACGACCGGGCACGGGCGGGGACGCCCGCCGGCGGGCGAGGCGCGCGCAGCCGCGGCGCAGCACCGGGCAGGCGCGGCGGGCGGGACCGGGGAAGGCGGGGTCGGTGGTCATGGCCGACCAGCGGACCGGCCGCTCCCGGGCGCGGCGGCGCAGTCCGGGGCCGGCGGTCTCCGCCGGGCGGCCCGGCCGGCGGGCCCGGCGCCGGCCGCGCAGAGCGTTGAGGAGGACGTACCGAAGTCCACCACGAGCACCGGCTCGGCCACGCTCCACCCCTGGAGGCACCCGGCCGGGGTGAGGTGTCGGCCCGGGCTTCGCGGCGAGGACAGCGGCGGCGGATCTTCCCGTTCCGCCGGGCGTGCTCAGCCCGCCAGGCCGTGGCCGACCAGTCGGCTGCGCAGCCCCGCCAGTTCGCGCCGGACCAGCGGCGGCAGGCCGTCCTCGCCGTCACCCGCCGCCAGCACCGACGCGAGCAGCTCGGCGGCGGCCCGCGGGTCGTGGGCCAGCAAGTGGCAGTCGGCCACCCGGACGGTGAACAGCAGGCGCGCGGACGGCAGTTGGTCGGGCGCGAGCAGGGCGAGCGCGGTCTCGGCGGCGTCCACGGCGCGGCGGGCCAGCCGGGGGTCGTCGACGGCGGCGGCCGCGTCGCGCAGCGCGGCGGCGGCGCCCGCCTCGACCCGCAGGCGCATCGAGGCGATGGAGAGCCAGGCGGCGTCGGACTCGTCGTGCACCCCGATGTGGTCGAGGTGGTGCCGGGCGCGGGCGATGTGGCGCACGGTGGCCCGCACGTCGCCGGTCATGGCGTGGGCGCGGGCAAGGCCGATCTGGCCCATGGCGCCGGCCCAGTGCCGGTCGGGGGCGACCCGGACGATCTCGTGGGCGTAGCCGACGGCGGCGGCCGGGTCGCCGTCGAGGCGGGCGAGGAAGCTCATGTCGCTGAGCGCGGCGACCTGGGTGGCGGGGTCCTCGGCGAGTTCGGCCCAGCCGAGGGCGCGCGAGAAGCAGGCCATGGCGGTGGCGTTGCGGCCGTCCTGCATGCGCAGCGCCCCGGCGGCGTGGGCGTACTCGCCGGCGAGCCGGGCGAGCGGGCGGCGGGCGGGGCCGGCCGGGTGAGCGGCCAGGCGGCGCAGCACGACGCGCAGGGTGTCCTCGACGGCCTCGGTGCCGGGGGCGGCGGGGGTGTCGCCGGCCCGCAGGTGCGCGGCGAGCAGGCCGGCCAGGGCGTGCACGGTGTCGGGGTCGAGGGGCGGGACCGCGGCGGGGTCGGCGGCCCGGAAGGCGGCGTGCAGGGCGGCGAGTTCGGCGGGCGAGGGGACGTCGCAGCCCGCCGCGTCGTGGAGCGGGCAGAGCAGCCCGTAGTCGGGCAGGCGGACCGGCAGCTGGGTGGCGAGGCCGGGCGGCAGGGCGGGGGCGAGGGCCGCGACGGGCGGGCCGGGCAGCGGGGCGCGGGTCCAGTCGGAGGAGACGGGCGCGCCCGCCGGCGGGGCGGCGGCAGGGCCGGCCGGGGCGGGCAGGGCGCCCTCCTCGGCGAGGCGGCAGGCGTCACGCAGGTCGCCGCCGGCGAGGAGGAGGTCGTCGAGGCGGTCGGCGATCCGGGGGCTGGTGCGGCGGGTGCCGTGTTCGAGCTTGCTGACGGCGGTGTGGTCGTAGCCTATCTCGGCGCCGAGCTGGGCCTGGGTGAGACCGGCGCGGCGGCGCCACTGGCGCAGGCGCAGCCCGAAGGCCCGCCAGGCCTCGGCCTCGGCGGGCTTGGTCGCCGCCCGGTTCCGGTGCACGGGGCTGCCCTCCCGAGTGCGTTCCGGGCCTTCCTGTGGGGAGGTCCGCTGAGGAGGACGGTACTGGACGCGGCCCCCGGCGTACATGCAGTGGTCTCAACCACTTTGGGTTACTGGTCTCTACCTCTAGCCCCTTTGGTCTCAACCTCTCAACGCGGTGCGCGCGGCGCCGGGCACCGGCCGCGGCACGGCCCGCCACCTGCGCCGCAGCACCACTGACCATCAGTTTCCTTCGAACGCACCCGACTTGGGACGACTTGACGGAACTTGCCAACCGCCCACCGCGCACGCCCGAGCCGTTGACCGGGCCATGACGGCGTGTGAGGGTTCCGGCACCCGAGCGCGGACGCCCGCACCGCCGTCCCCCAAACGGCCCCCGCGGTGAGCGCCCTGACGGCACGCCGTCCGCGATCGAGCACCCCCACGTTCGAGGAGCCTCGGAATGAAACGCAGATTGCTGACGGCGGGCACCACCCTGGCCGTCCTGGCCGGCATGCTGACCGCCACCGCGGTCGGCCAGGCCGCCGCCGACCCGGGTCCGGCCGCATCGGCGCCGCCCAGCGCCCTGGCCGCCGCCGTGAGCGCCGCCGACCGGGCGGCCGCGGCAGGCCTGGACGCCCTGGCCAAGGGCCCCGACGAGACCTACGAGCGCCAGTCCGTCACCCCGTGGGTGGGCGGCCTCTACTCGGTCGCCTACGAGCGCACCTACAAGGGCCTGCCGGTGGTCGGCGGCGACGCGGTCGTCCTCGCCGACGGCGAGGGGAAGGTGCGCGGGTCGCAGTCCGCCGCCGCCGGCCCGGTCGGTGTGCCGACCACCCCCCTGGTCAGCGCCGCCGACGCGGAGAAGACCGCCCGCACCAGGCTCGCCCAGGTGGACGGCGTGGAGTCCCGCCGCCTGGTCGTGCGCATCCTGGACGGCACCGGTCGACTCGCCTGGGAGACCGTGCTCAAGGGCCGCACCGCGACCGCCCCGAGCACCCTGCACGTCTTCGTCGACGCCCGCAGCGGCGAGGTCGTCGACAGCTACGACGACGTGCGGGCCGGCACGCTGAACAGCAAGTGGAACGGCCCCTCCCCCACCATCAGCACCACCGGCTCCGGCAGCTCCTAC
>NZ_JBEPAM010000035.1:0-34116 GCF_040298605.1 Kitasatospora sp. NPDC001527
CCACCTCGACGTCGATGGACAGGGCGGCGCCGTGCTTGACCACGGCGTTGTTGTAGCCGGCATCCACCCATGCCTTGGTCACGGTGGGCCACCGGACGGCGAGGGCGTCCAGGACCTGTTTGCCGCCCGCGGACCTGGACGCCCGCGGCGGTGACGATCAGGACCAGGATCAGACCGAGGGTGTCGGTGGCGATGTGGCGCTTGCGGCCCTTGACCCGTTTCCCACCGTCGTAGCCCTGGCTGTCGGCCGGGGCGTTCGGCGAGGCCTTCACCGACTGGGCGTCGATGATCGCCGCGCTCGGCAGGATCCGCCGGCCCTTCTTCGCCCGCAGCTGGTCACGGAGCGTGTCGTGGATCTGCTCGGCGGTGCCGTCCCGCTCCCACTCCTTGAAGTAGCCGTAGACGGTGGTGTGGGGCGGGAAGTCGTGCGGCAGGTAGCGCCAGGCGATGCCGGTCCGCGCGACGTAGAGGATCGCGTTGACCACTTCACGCAGTTCGGTGGTCGGCTCGCGCCCCTCGGCGCGAGCCGACCGCCAGCGCAGCAGCATCGGCTCGATGAGCCGCCACTGATCGTCCTTCAGGTCCGAGGGGTACCGGCGTCGTTGCGTCACGATTGATCAATACCGCTGACGCGGGCCCGGCCGCTACGAGATCCTGGAACCGAGTCCGTGCCGCGCCAATGGAAGCCGGACAGTTGGGGGAATTCCCCTATCGAACGCCCTCTCAGAGGTGGGACGGAGGATGAACGGTATGACGACGACGGCTGCGGACTACGCGTGGTTCGAGAACGACTTTCCGGACATCGCCGACGCGTACTGCTTCACTTTGGCTCACGACCTGTCGCCGACTGAGCTGATGTCCCGGCTCGACGGCCGGCCGAAGGCACCTCTGCACGGCATGGCCGCGGTCGTCGACGCCACCTTCGACCAGTACGAACTGGAGAAGGGCGACCACCAGCTGGTCGCCATGACCACGGTCGGCGACTGGACACTGCTGATCGAACCCAACGGCTACCTCGGTGTCACCGAGGACCGAGCCCTCCCGGCCTCCGCCGGGGCCTGCTGGGTCTCCCGCTTCGTCAACGTCAACGGCCTCGGCACGTTCCTCTGGGCAGAGAACCAGGTCCTGCGACTCTGCTTCGACCCCATGTACCCGGGCGAACGCTGGGGCACCACACCCGACGAACTCCTGGAAGCCATGCAGCAGACCGGCTTCCACCTCGAGGAGGAAGTTCCCGAAACGGACCTGTCCTCACCCGCAGCATTCGCACTCGCGGAGCACCTCACCGGGATCGCCATCACCCCGACGCTACTCCAGGACACCTTGTTCACCTGCGCTACTGTCCGGACCCGGTGACATCCCTCGGCCGGAGGGCCGCCAGGCAGTCGACACAGCCGTCCTGGACGAAGCCGGCCCAGACGTGAGCGTTGCCCACGGAGACGTCCTCCCCACGGGCGCGGGGGTCAGCCGTCCTGGTGCGGGACCGGGTAATGGGAGATCCCGTCCTCCTCGCGCAGGCGGGGGTCAGCCGCTGCCGCGGACCGACGACGGCGACAGCGAGGAGTTGGGGTGCCGGTAAGAACGCTGTCACCAGCCGCAAACGGCGACAATCAGTCCGCTGACCTGGAGGGTCGGGGCAGTTCTGCCGCGTTGGTCGACTCAGCGAGCGCGAGACGGCCGCCTTTCAGTTCGGGCAGGTAGTTGTAGATGGTGTTGCGGGAGACGCCGAGGAGCTTCGCGATCGAGGTGACGGTGTTCTCCGGGCGGGCGAGCAGGTCGTGGGCGTGACGTACCTGTTCGTCGGTCAAGGCCGGTGGGCGGCCAAGGCGGGCACCTCGGGCGCGCGCGGCGTCCAGGCCCTCGTTGGTGGCCTGGACGATGAGTTCGCGGATGAACTCCGCCAAAGCCGCGAAGACATGGAAGACCAGGCGCCCGCCGGGCGTGGTCGTTGTCGAGCGCTTCGTGTAGCGAGGTAAAACCGATGCCGCGCTTGCGCAGGCCGGACACGATCGCGATGAGGTCCTGGATGGAGCGGCCGAGCCGGTCCAGTGACGGGACGACGAGGGTGTCGCCCTCGCGGAGGTAGTCGAAGGCCTTCCACAGCTCCTCGCGTTCGGCGTTCTTGCCGGACTTCTTGTCGGCGAAAATCCGGATGCACCCGGCTTCGGCGAGTGCGTGGATCTGCCGGTCGAGCAGCTGTCCCTTGGTGGACACACATGCGTATCCCGCAAGGCCGCCGGTCCGTACGGCTGGAACGGGGGCGAGGAGATCGGCGGTGTCGTCGTTCTGGGGTGGCTGAACTCGCCAGATCGTACAGAAAAGGGTGTGCTCAAGTTCTTGAGCACGTCGACTTTCTGACACCGTTTTATGAGCATGACCCGGAGTCGATTCCGTCGTGCGCTGCCGTTTGCTGATCTTGCTCATCAATCGGTCGATTGATGAGCAAGAACCGGTTCAGCCTCCGAGTCGGTGCGTGAGGTGGAGCAGGTCTGGCAGGTGCAGCACTCTTCCGTCGAATCCTGGGAGGGGGACATGGAGCGGCTGGGTCCAGTGGGCGGGGATTGCATCCAGCCCGTAGTACGCCCCCGCGAGGCCTCCGGTCACTGCGGCGACGGTGTCCGTGTCGCCGCCGAGGTCGATCGCCGCGCGTATCGCGTCTTCGAAGCTGGTGGTGGTGCGCAGGGCCCAGACGGCGGAGCCCAGGCAGGGCCAGACGGCACCGTTGAACTCGGTGGCCTGATCGGGGTGCCAGTCGGGCGCGAGGACTGTGGCGTAGCGGCCGCGGTGGTCGGGGTGGACCAAAGCCAGTACGTCCGGGAGCGCGGTGAGGGGGTCAGTGTCCTCGAACGTGAGGCGGATGAGTTCGTGGAAGATCGCGGTACCTTCCCAGGCCGCGCGGTCCCCGTGGGTGAGGGCAGCGATGCGGCGGGCCGCGTACATGGTGGCTTCTTGGCCGGCGGCCGCGAAGTGGACCGCCGAGGTCGATGCCCGCATCAAGGAGCCGTTTCCGGCTGCTCGCTGGTTGACCTGGAAATGGATCGCGGCGGCGAGGTCCCAGGGCATGCCGTTGGTCAGGACGTCTTCGGTCTGCAGGCCGATGTCCTTCGGCTCTGAAGCTGCCCACCGCTGGAAGCGGGCGAAGATGTCCGGCAGATCCAGTCCGCCCCGTTCCAGCAGGGACTCCGCGACCAGGACGGCCATCTGCGTGTCGTCAGTGGCCTCGCCGGGGTCCCAGCCACCGCCTCCGCTCATCTCGCCACCGGCACCAGGCGCGGGAAACCGCGCGGAGAACGCTCCCGGGGGACCGAACTCGAAAGGGCCGCCCAAGGCGTCACCCACCGCTGAGCCGACGACCGCGCCGGCGGCCCGCTGTATCCGCTTCATTCGCGCAGGTTATCTGTGCCGTCTCGTCAGTCGCGCGGCGCTGTTCCGTCTTCGGCTCCCCGAGCCATCGGCGGCGACCGCGTCTCGTCCTACGGAGGTGACTGCGGTGATGAAAGAGCCCACCCGCGCCCCGACGAAGAGGGCCCAAAAGCCCCCCCACTGCCCGCCCGCGCCCCGGCGGGGCACGCGACAGTCGAGGGCCACATCAACCGTGAACAACCACCCCGGCCGAGTCGCCACCCCCGGCCGCAGGTACGGAGGCGGCGTGGGCGACAACGTGGAGACACCCTCCGCCGCGGGGGCCAGGGCCGGGACGGGCAGCACGGACACAGTGCTGGTAGTGGTACGTGGACCGAGCGGCGCCGGCAAGTCGAGCACCGCCGCCCGCATCCGCTCCGCCTACGGCCGCGGCCTGGCCATCGTCGGACAGGACCTGCTGCGCCGTGAGGTACTGCGCGAGCGGGACGTCGCCGGCGGCGCGAACATCGACCTGATCGGCCTGGTCGCCCGGCACGCCCTCGACAGCGGCTTCCACACCGTCGTCGAGGGCAGTCTCGACGCCGGCCGGTACGGCGCGATGCTCACCGGCCTGGTGGCCGGCCACCGCGGGCGCAGCTTCCTCTACTACCTCGACGTCGGCTTCGCTGAGACGGTGCGGCGCCACGCGACCCGGCCGCTGTCCGCCGAGGTGAGCGCCGAGCAGATGGCCAGCTGGTACCGGCCGCTGGACCTCCTGCCCGGCGGACACGAACACGTCATCGGCGAGGACAGCACCCTCGACGACACCGTCGGGCGGATCCTGACCGACACCGCGCTCACCCCGCCCGGCTGGACACCACGCCCCTGAACCGGACGGCGCGCGCTGCGCGGTGGCGTTCACGCTGCTGGCGGTCGTGTTCGCCGGGGTCGGCGGGCGGGGCGGCTTCGAGCGCGGCTTGGCGGGCGAGGGCCTGCTCGCGCATCTGGCGGCGTAGTTCCTGGTAGGCGGTGTGGTCGGCGAGCGGGGGCCGGGCCGGCGGCGTCGGTGCGGGGCGGGGGGCCAGCTGGTCGTCGACGTCGGGGTCCGGCTGCGGTGCGGGGGCGGGGCCGACGCGGATGTCGATGGCCCGGACGGTGCCGGGCCGCAGCTGGTGGAGGGTGGTGAGGATGTGTCGGGTCTGGTAGCGGAGTTGGGCGGCCCAGGCCGGGGAGTCTGCGGTGAGGCGCAGGCGGCGGGTCGTGGGGTCGTAGCCGGCGAGGTGCCAGTGCGCGGCCGCGGCCGGGCCGACGATGGCGGGCCAGTGGTCGCGCAGGCCTCCGCCGGCGGCGCCCAGGGTCCAGCCGTGGGCGGCGACCAGGGCGAGGAAGACGTCGGCGATCGGCTCGGGTTCGCGCGGGCCGCGCCGTGCGGCGGTGGCCGGCCTGGCCGCTCGGGTGGCCCACGGGGCGGGCGTGTTGCCGTGGGTGCGGGCGGCCTGGCGGGCGGCGCGCAGCGCGGTGCGGGCGAGATCGGCACCGGTGGTCGGGGCCGGGGTCGGGATCATCAGGCGTTCACCGCCTCGCGGACCGGGGCGGCGGAGGTCGCGGTCGAGCGGAGCTGGCTGGCGCGCTCGCGCAGCACCCGTACGGTCTCCAGGCGCTCGAGGAGCAGGTACCGGGCGGTGGTGGCGCGGGCCTGCTCGGCAGCCTGGTCGGCGGCCGCCAGCGCGGTGGGGCGGTGGCGGTTGGCGCGGAGGGCGGTGCCGTGGGCGAGGTCGGCTTCGGCGTCGGCCAACGGCGTACGGGCCAGCCGGGCGAGCGCGTCGGCGCGGTAGGCGGCGACGGCGTCCCGGGCGGCCTGCAGGTCGGATCCAAGGACGTCCTCGCGGCCGGCGCCGGCGGGGCGTGCGGCGGCCATCGCCGCGCGCAGCTCGGCCTCGGTCCGGCGGGCGACGGTGTTGACGTCACGGTGATCGGCGAGATCGGCGCAGGCGGCGAGGGCCAGGTCCACGCACT
Organism: Kitasatospora sp. NPDC001527; assembly: GCF_040298605.1. NCBI lineage: Bacteria > Bacillati > Actinomycetota > Actinomycetes > Kitasatosporales > Streptomycetaceae > Kitasatospora > Kitasatospora sp. NPDC001527. Next base: position 5,359 of record NZ_JBEPAM010000035.1, read on the forward strand.
CACCCACCACGGTCCGGACGGAACGCAGGGCCCAGCACGACCCGCACAGCCCACCCGCCCGCTCGGTGCCGCAGTCCTCGCACGGCAGCGCCCGGCGCGCCGCCTCCGCGGCCTCGGCCCGCGCCCGCCGCCCGACCCGGCGAGCCTCGGCCTCGGCGCGGCGCTGCTCGGCCCGCCGGCGGTCGAACACTTGCTGCTCGGCGCGCAGCATCGCGTGCCGGTGCAGGTGGGCGTCGACCGCGGCACGCCGCTGGGCTGGGTCGGGTCCGGCCGGGAGGTGGGCGACGGCTTCGCGGACCAGGGCCTTGCCGGCGGAGCGGCGGTCGGCGAGCTGCTGCTCGCAGTTCACGCAGGCGGTGCGGGTGTCCAGGCGGATCCCGTCGTCGCACGCCGGGTGGTCGCAGCCAGCCGCAGCCCCCCTTCCCCATTACGGCAGCCGAGCTACGGCTCCCGAGGTGAACCACTGCACCAAGACGGCCGCCAGGTGCAGGGCGGCGCGGGCCGACTCCAGCGTCTCGGGGACGGTCGGGCTCTGCTTGCCGTGCCGGGACGTCTGTCCGTCCCAGAGCGTGCTCATCATCATCTCCACCACGCCGATCCCTTGTGACCTGGGCACGGCAGCAGTGAACAGCTGAGGCTTGGAGCGCAGTTCGCCGATCATGGTGCCCAGCGTCGCCCGGGCATGGTTGGGCTGCACCACCGCGTGTGCAGCACACTCCACCGCCTTGATCGCTTCGCTGTAGACCCGTACCGGGTCCGGCTCCAGGCCGTAGGCGGCCTGCCAGGCCATTGACAGGTGGTCGCCGGCCGAGCCTGCCGCCGACAGAGCGTTCGCGTCCGTGATTGTGGTGCGCACCGCTTCCCGGACCGCAGGCGTCACGCGCTCCTCCAGGCCATTGCCCTCATCGTTGACCTGGTAGGCCGAACCCCCACCGTCCAGAACCCGGGCGAGTTCGCCGTCGGGGTCCCCGCCCATGTCCTCCTCCTCGTGCGCCAAAATCGCGTCCACCACGTCCAGGAGGTCCATGCCGTCCATGGCTGTCAGCACGAGCGTGGGGTTGCCACCGGACGGAACGGCGATGCGCAGACGCAGGCACATGTCTTCGGCGTCGTCGTCCTGGCTAGAGCTGAAGTGGCTGCGGACCCAGCGCTGGAGCGGCTGGAGAAGGTGGCGGGGCACCCCTTCGTAAGGCGCCTCGTCGTCCTCCTCGGCCAGGCCCAGCCTCACGGAGAAACGGGAACGCGGAACGGTCGTCATGGCCCGGACCCTACCGCCCAAACCTCTGTGGCAGCCCGGACTTTACATGTCCCGGAACGACCCGGCAGAGCCAGAGGCCGCCCCGGAACAGGCAGCCGAGGTAAGGGGCTGGAGCCGATAGACAGCGAGGAACTCGCCCTGGCCGTTCGCCGAGCCCGCGCTGCCTGCGAGTACCTGCCAGCCCAGTACGAGGTGATGGGCGTGCCCTCAACCCGATTGCCGAGCGCCTAGCCCACGCCCAAACCAAGGCCAGCGGCACGCTGTTGGAACCTGGCCAGGCCCGTGAGATCGTGGTGGCCAGGATCGCTGCCCCCACTTGGTCTTCCAACAGGAAAGCCGCCATGGGCTTCCGGTCGTGCTGATCCCGGGGCGGCCAGCTACGGGGCCTCCGGGGTGTCCAGGGTGTCGTCGATCAGAACCTCGGGCACCGGGTCCGCGGCGGAGCGCGCGTTCTTCACGCTGGCGACTGCGGGGGCCAGGGCGTCGTACATACGGCGGGCGATCTGCTCGTCGTGGTGCTTGTGGTCCAGGGTCTCCCCGGTGCCCCAGCCGGGGTGACCGTTCCAGTCAAGTTCTTTCAGGTAGTCGACCAGCTGGGAGCCAGTCAGTGTGACCCGCACCAGGCCCCGGCCGCCGCGCTCCCCTTCCGCCAGTGGCTTGTCCACCTTGCTGAGGTTCTCCGGCCGGGTCCGGTCCCACATGTCGGCGGTGCAGACGATCGACATCGTGCCGATGCCCGCCGCCTTGGTCAGCGCGGAGTCATGGGACGGCGGGGACTGAGTACCGATGCCGCAGCCAGCCAGAAGTAGAACAGTGAGCAGCGGGGCGGCGGCGCGCAGGGCGCGGCGGGTGGTCTTCACGCGGGTCATGGTCGCGGTGATCGACTTGGCGGGCACGCCGCTTCGTGGTGATTCGCCCGAAGGTGTAGTTCGGGGTGATGGAGCATTGACGCCGCCTGCGGTTCGCGTTCATGGCGCGTCGACGTCGAACCCGCCGCCGTCCACCGTTCGGAACCGGCCATGCACGGCCGATCCGCTGTGTTCACCACCCGCCGACCAGCACCACGGAAGCGGCCCACCAGGGTCCGGCGGCCAAGCCGGGAGAACGGGGAGTCCGACGTGGGATGGCTTTGGGACAGTCCGGAGATCGAGATCGAAGGAGTCGTGTCCGACTACGTGATGTACGACGTCGTCTTCGACAAGTACAACCGGGTCTTCATCGATCCCGGCCACGGCGACATCGAGGTCCACATCGACGGCGCGGTCGTCGACGGAGACCTCTACCCCGCCTACGTTGACGGCAACGGCCGACTCCAGATCGACCTCGACAGCGACTATGACTAGAACCACCGCAGCACTCGATCGGCGCATCGGGTCAACCACGATACCTACCGTTCCTGGCGCGGTATCGGGGGGCACCCTGCGGCGGGTCGAGGCCGGGGCTTCCGGGCTACGGCACGATGGCCAACTGCGTGATCAGTTGTCTCGCTCGTCGGAGGTCTCAGCTGACTCCGTGGCTAGGCCGCCAGCTGTCCACGACGACGTCGGACGGCATTTTGCGGCGGAGTTCCGTTCGGGAACCAGGCACAGCAGCTCCTGCTCGAGGAGGGCGTCCAGCTCAGCCTGAACAACCCCAATGGACAGCTTCCCTCTCAGCGCCTCGACGATCTCAGCTGCGCTTGTTGAGCCGTTGGTCTCGATGAGGCCGAGGGCGGTGAGGTAGAGGCCGACATCCCGGAGGACGAGCCTGCGGCCTTCAGGGTGCGCACCCGGATCACCCAGCATGAGCCGGGCTAGCGCTGGACGCAGGGGTGAGGCGAGCCGGACTTCCCGGCGCCGAAAAGCTGGATGAAAGACCGCGTAGTCTTCCTGGATCCCGAGCGCGACCCACTTCTCCATCGTCATCGGCTCCGGGTCGTACCCGAGGCAAATGCAGTCGAATCCGTGTGTGTCAACCGCAATGCAAAGATAGGGCGGATCATTTGGGAAGTTCGGTCCTGAGTGTTGCAGGACGGGATGGCCGCAGTTGCAGTCGGGGGAGTTGCTGTTGGGGCCCGGTGCTTTTGTGGGCTCTGGCGGTTCGCATGAGCGTTGCGCCGGCACGCTGGACTCGAGGAGGAGGACTGCGCTCTCCAGCGCTTGGTCTGCTACGAGGCCGCTGAAGTCGAACCATTCGCCGTGTTGCCTACGCTCTGAGAAGTGCCGGTGCAGCTTGTTTTCGAGCTGCAAGTCTTTCGTCTCGTGCTGCCAAATAATCGAGAGGGGAAGTGGAGACATTGTGCGAATCTGAAGCAGCCGTCGTGGCAAATTATTTGTGATGCCGATTTTCAAAAGCGGCGAGGCATTATTGCTGCCGATCGCGTAGACGGTCCGCTTTGGTGGTGGAGGTGTCTCCATTTTCTCAGCTATCCATTCTTGTGATTGCTCACTCGGTGACGGCCTGCAGGCGACGATAACGGTGTGCGGGCTGTTCTCGCAGGCGTCTTGGTCAGGCGACACCGCGGACGGGTCCGTCCTGCGGCAGGCGGTGGGCGAGCAGCGGGACGACGTGGCTGCGGGCGACGGCGAGAGCGGCGCGGTGGCTGTTGCGAAGACGGCGGTCGTGAGCGGCCTCGGCGACCTGGTCCTCAACGGACAGTCGGTGCTCGGGTTCGCGCAGCCGGTTGTAGTGCTGGCGCAGGAATGCCTCACGCCGGGCGGCGGCCTCGTCGAGCGCGGCCCGACGGGCGGCCGCGTCCTCGCGCATCCGACGACGAAGTTCCTGGTAGAAGCTGTTGTTGGCGAGCGGGAGCTGGGCCGGCTGCGCGACAGGCTGGCTGTCGTGCCGGGGTCGGTCGTCGGGGTCCTGGTCGTCCTGCACCGCCGGGGCGGGGCCGACGCGGATCTCGATGGCTGCGACGGTGCCGGGCCGCAGCTGGTGGAGGGCGGTGAGGATGCGGCGGGTCTGGTAACGGAGTTGGGCGGCCCAAGCCGGGGAGTCGGCGGTCACGCGCAGGTGGCGGGTGGTGGGGTCGTAGCCGGAGAGGTGCCAGTGGGCGGCGGCGTCCGGCCCGACGATGGTGGGCCAATGGTCGCGCAGGCCTCCGCCGGCGGTGCCCAGCGTCCAGCCGTGGGCGGCGACCAGGGCGAGGAACACCTCTGCGAGGAGCTCCGGCTCGCGTGGGCCACGCCGTGCGGCGGTGGCCGGCCGGGCCGCGCGGGCGGTCCGCGGGGCGGGCGTGTTGCCGTGGGTGCGGGCGGCCTGGCGGGTGGCACGCACCGGCGTACGGGCCAGCCGCGCGAGCGCGTCGGCGCGGTAGGCGGCGACGGCGTCCCGGACGGCCTCAAGGTCGCATCCGAGAATGTCCTCGCGGCCACAGCTCTAGGCTGTCCCGTTTAAGAAGGGTGTCCGGGTAGCGGCGGCTGGGGCAGTGTAGGTCTGCAGCAGGCGCCGGTGTGGTGCTGACGCAGTGCTGCTGCGAGGGGGCCGGGGTCGATCGCAGGGGTGCGCCCGAAGTCCGGATCTCGGCTGGTCGGCAGGGCTGCCAGGGCCTGGCGGACGCCGGCGCACAGGCCGTGGCTGGGCTGAAAGCCGTCGTAGGCGGTCAGGACCTCGGTGCGGACATCCCGGCAGCCGGCGAGTCGGCGCGCCTGGTCCTGCCAGTGCCGTGCCTCCCGCTGGTCGCCGCGACCGGCGGACAGCAGGAAGAGGGCGTAGGCGGCCTGGAAGCACCCGGCCCCGGCCGCCAGCTGCCACCAGGTCCGCGGTCCGTCCGCCAACGTCCGGCGTACCGCCGCGCCGTCCTCGTCGTCCCCCTCCTGGACAGCAAGGTGACACAGCGCGCCGAGCATCAGCGCGCCGTGCGGTTCGATGGCCGGCGTGTCAGCCAGAGCGGCGATCAATTCCGGGGCCCGGGCATCGTTCACCACGAGGTGGCACAGCGCCAGCAGTTCGAACCGGTGGTAGTCCAGACGCGCCACCACCGACCGGCGGGGCCGCGCATCGGCCGGCTTCGCGAGACGCGCAGCGATCCGGGCCGGCGCGTTGTCCAGGCAGCGGGAGGCCCGGCCCCTGCCGTCGGGCTCCGGCAGGCGGACGTCTCCGAGCGGCGCCCAGCTCCGGTCAGCGTCAGCGACGTCCTGGTCGACGTGGGTCTGCGTATCGGCGGCGCTGCTCATGTCGATCACTGTTCTTCCGCTTCCTCGGCAGCTTTCTCGTCCAGGCCCAGTGCGGCGGCGAGCTGGCGGCGGGCGTCCCGCCGCAGGCTGTACACCCCGCTCTGGGTGATGCCCATGAGCTGTGCTGCGGTGACAATCGGGTAGCCGAGCACGTAGGTGAGCACCACGGCGTCGTGCTGCCGGCCGGGGAGGTTGCCGATCGCCGCGAACAGGCCGAGCCGGCTCTCCAGCTCCTGAAGCGTCTCGCGGGCGTTGTTCATGGCGATGGTGAACGCGGCGGTGGTGATGGCCGACGGCTGGGCGAGGAGCTCCAGCGCGTCGTCGACCGTCGCTCGCAGAACGCCCCAGCAGAACTCCTGAAGGTTCTCCTGGCGAAGCACCACGTCCCAGTGGGCGGCGAGGTCCGCGAAGACGTTGTCGACCAGGTCGTCGGCGGCGTCGGCGTCGCCGAGGTGCAGGTTCGCGTACTCCCAGTACGCCTCGCCGTGCATCACCAGCAAGGCGATCAGCCCGGTGGGCAGCGTACTGTCCACCAGGGGTTCGTCGGCCTCGGCGCCGAGCGGCTGCTCCGCATGGGCCTGGTAGGGCTGGGGGCTCGGGACGTCATCGTGCGCATCAGCGCGACCGCCGCCGTCGATGCCGACCATGTGCTGTCCGTCCTCCCGCCCCTGGTTCCGGACCGACGTTCGGCCCGGGCCCGGGGTCTTGTTCAGGATCAGGAAATCGACTGTGCACCCTGTTTCTGCAGGCCGGTCAGGAGATGGGCAGATCTGACGGAACATCGCGCATTCTGACCGGCCGCTTCGCGATCGGTGTGATCGTCCAGTCAGAAGACGTCAACTCTGGTCGCGGCCGACCTGAAGCCGTCCTGCGGCTTCGGCGCTAGCCAGGGGCGTACGGGCTGGCCGTGCGAAGGGGGAAGGACTGCGCAGCCGTCGGCCCGGGGTGGGCCGGCGGCTGGGTCAGAGGCTGGCGTGATGGCGGTGCCGGTGTGGCTTTCGTTCAGGCCGGTCAGGTCGATGGTCTGGGGAGTTGCATCCTCCCCGCGCAGGCGGGGGTCAGCCGGCGTCCTCGCCGCAAGGAAGCCACCCGGCTCTACAACGGTGGCACCTCGCTCTCCACCCTCATGAGGTACTACGGCGTCACTCGCCGCCGCATGAAGACCCTCTTCGAAGCGTGGAAGGTCCCCCTGCGCAGCCGAGAGCAGGCCGCCCGGGCTACCGCACGGGCCCGCCAGGAAGCCCAGGAAGGCCGGGCAGGTAGGGCCCTGCGCGGCATTCGTCACAATACGAAGCAACCCTCGCGAAGCGGGCTACGGTGACCATCCAATGTGGTTCAACACCAGGAGGCTTCGATGCAGGGACCGTCCGACGAGCAGCGGCTGGAACTCGGTGCGCGAGTGGAGGAGGTGACAACCGAGGGTCAGCTTGAAGACCTGTTGGAGGTCATCGAGGCGATGATCACGGAGGACATCGGCCCCGGCGTCGAGCTGGGAGAAGGCGATGTCGAGCAGGCCGACAACGAACTCGCCGCCATGTACGCCTGGGCCTCGGTAGTGTCCTACGTCGTGGTCTTCTTCTACGGACCAACCAGCCCCTTTCACCGGATGGCCGCAGGCTGGGCCAAAAAGGTGGTGGCGCGCATTCAGAAGATCGCCAACAAGATCGCCCAGATCCTCAGGAACGCGGTGTCGGTTGTTGGCGCCACCGGATTCTCGATCTCGGTTGGCGCCCCGTGGCCGACCCTCGCCATCGCGCTGAATTGGTAGCCGAACCCGGTAGAACCACCGGTCGCGCGACAACGGCAGGCCCCGTCGAGCTGTTCCGCTCTTCCATAGGCGCCGACCAGGTGGTCGACCTCGGTGGGCGGTTTCGCCGGGGACCCGCCGCCCCCTGAGCCGCACTGAGCCCGTACCGCGCGGATGCGCCGCTGCCGCCTGCTGTCGTGCGATGACGACCTCGGCCCTTCGACGCTTACTCGGGCCGCGTCTGCCGGCGCTGCGCTTTCCAGGCGTGAGCAGTGGGGCTGTCTCTTGGTATGCGGCCTTCTCTCCAGGCTTGCTCGAATGATTCCTCGAGCGGATCGCCGATAGGGTCGTCGACCGGATCGTGGGCGGGGAAGGGGTCGCTGTACTCGGTCGGGGCGTATTCCAGTCCGTACCCGTAGTCGTCCTCTCGGCGCCATCCGGGTTCTGGCGAGGCAAGCCGCTCCGGGGGCCAGCAGTCGTCACAGGCGATCAGGTCGAGGTCCTGGTGCCGACGTCTGGCTGTTCCTGTCGAGCCGCACTCGTCGCAGCGCTTCTTGCCGTGCATCGCTGTTCCTCCTCCTTCGCGGCGAAGGGCGGTCCGTCTACCAGTCCGCTGTGAACTGGTGAGGTGCGGGTCCGGTTCGATTCTTGGCCACATGGACATCGACTCGTCGGTCGTCTGCTCGGCGGAGAAGGAGCAAGGCGTCGGCGTCGTACTCCAGAGAGGCGGCCAGGCCGAGGCGGTCGACGTTCAGCGCCTCGGTCTTGCTGAATGGGCGCGTGATGTGGGCCATGACGACGACCGCCAGATCGTGGCGGGTCGCTAGGAGCTTCAGCTGGCGGCCGATCTCGTCGGCCTCCTGAACGGCCGGGTCGCGCTCGTCCTCGGCGGGATCGTCCCACGGGTCGTAACTGGTCGGCTCGTACACCGGCGGGTCCGGACGCAGGAGGGCGAAGTGGTCGACGACCACGACGTCCGGGCGCTGCCGAAGAGCGATGCGGGTGTTGACGATCTCGCGGATCCGCTCGGGTGCCAGCTGCGCCGGCCGTTCGATGCGCAGGTTCGGAACGGCGTTGCGGGCGGGAAGGTCAGGGGCGAAGAGCAGGGTCCTGTGTCCGCTGCCGGCGGAATGCAGCGCGATCTCGAGACCTGCTGCCGCTTCCCGGTGCCCGCGGTGGGCACCGATGCCCACCATCCGGCCAGGGCCGAGTTGCAGTACAGCGTCGAGGTGCGGCCACGGGGAGTGGAACCGTCGCTCGTCGAGCAGTTCGAAGGGGCTCCCGGCGAATCCTCGCTGCGTCGGTAGCCCTGCCACTGCCTCGTCGGCGCCCTGACGCTCGCTCACCGCTGCCTCCCTACCCCTCACCCGCCGCGTACCGGATAACGGCACGCTATCCGAATCGTCATCTCCCGGGTTTGGACCGACGCTAGCCGCATGCCACTCTGGTCGGATGAGCGAGACTCAGCGGTCCCAGAGCTACTCCGTCCCCACGGGCCGGCCGTTCCTCCTCAACGAGCTCAGGTCGAAGCTCGCGTCCATCGGCGACGCCGTACGGGGCCTGTGGGTCGACGCCTACCCGGCCGAGTACGACGCCGTCACCGACGACCTGTACGCCGCGTTCCGCGTCGCCAGCAACCTCGCCCCACCCCGCAGCCGCACCGGCTGCCCCATCCACCCCGACGGCGCCGTCGACCCCGAAGCACCCCACGGCTGGACCCGCTGCCTTCTGTGCAACAGCGCCCGCCGCCGCGGAACCCACCCCGCCAGCATCCCCCCGCCGGCACGCACCACCGGCCTCGGCTACCCCGTCCCCGACGGCCCCTACGACCTCACCCGCCTCCGCGAACAGATGAACACCGTCAACGACCTCTCCTACTCACTGTCGCTGCGCTCCGTCGACGCCGAGTTCGCCGAGGTCGCCGACGCCCTGCACGAAGCCTTCTGTATCGCCCGGGAGCTCTCCCGTCCGCGGAACACCTCCGGCTGCGAGATCCACCCCGGCGCGCCGACCGACCCCACCGCCGACGGCGCCTGCGTCTTCTGCGCGGGTGCGGCACGCCGCCGGGCAGCCGAGCGGGCCGGGATCCCCGTCATCGTGCCGCGGCCGGCCGGACCAGTTCGGCGCGGACGCGGCCGGTCCGGGGCTCGCCGCCCCGTCTGACTGATGCCTGCCGGGGCAGGGTGGCGTGTCCGGTACCTACTCGGTGGGCCGAGCCGGTTCGTCGGCCTCCCCGTGCTGCTGCTCAGGCAGGGAGCGCTCGCGGACCATGTCGACGAAACGGCTGTAGTGCCCCTGGAAGGCGATGGTGATCGTGCCGGTGATCCCCCCGCGGTGCTTGGCGACGATGAGGTCGGCTTCGCCGGCGCGGGGGGACACCTTTTCGTAGGCGTCTTCACGGTGCAGCATGATCACCAGGTCTGCGTCGTCCTCCAGGGTGCCGGAGTCCCGCATGTCGAAGAGCTGGGGCCGCTTGTCGGTCCGGTGCTCGGGCCCTCGGTTGAGCTGTGACAGCAGGACGATGGGGATCTCCAGCTCGCGGGCCAGGATCTTGAGGTGCCGGGAGATCTCGTTGATCTCCTCGTAGCGGCTCTGGAACCTGCGAAGGCCATAGTCCAGGAGCTGCACGTAGTCGACTACGGCCAGCCGAATGTCGTTGCGCTGTCGGAGGCGTCGGCACTTGGCCTGGATCTCGGTGAACGTCAGCTTCGGTGAGTCATCGATGAACAGCGGCGCTTCGGACACGTCCGGCATGCGACGTGCCACCCGTGTCCAGTCGTCGTCCGTCATGCTGCCCGAGCGCAGGAGGTGGAGCGGTACGCGTGCCTCGGCGGCGAGCAGGCGCATCGCCACCTCGTTCCGGCCGATCTCGGGAGTGAAGAGAAGGGCGGGCAGCTTGTGATGGATCGCGCAGCTGCGCGTGATATCCAGGGCAAGGGTGCTCTTGCCCATGGCGGGGCGGGAGGCGATGACGACGAGCTGCCCGGGCCGCAAGCCGCCGGTCATCTGGTCCAGCTCGTGGAACCCGGTAGGAATCCCGGAGGGGGTGCCTACTGTGCCGATAGCCTCGATCTCGTCGAGTGCTCCCTCCATCACATCGGCGAGGTTGGCCACGGTCACCGTCGGATCCTGATCGGTCGCGGCGAAGACCTCCGCCACTGCGGCGGCCACCACATCGTCGATCGGAGTTTCGCTCTGCGCCAGTTCGTCGATCCGTAGCCCCGCCTCGATGAGCCGACGACGTAGCGCGGTTTCCCGTACACGGCCGAGCATCCGCGCGGCGTGGGCGATGCTTCTGGCGTTGTTCGCGAGGCTGTGCAGGTAGTTGACGCCACCGCATCTGACCAGCTCGTCGCGTTCGGTCAGCTTGGCGGCGACGGTGAGCGGGTCGACGGGCTCGTGGGCGGCGTAGAGGTCAAGGACGGCGCAGTGGATGAGTTCGTGGGCGGGCCGGTAGTAGTCCGCCGGCCGGATCGCCTCGACGGCTTCGGCAATGAAGTCCTTCGAGCGCATCATCGTGCCCAGAACCGCCTGCTCCGCCTCCAGGTCCCTCGGTACCTTGAATGCAGTGCCCGGCAGGTCTGCTGCTTGCTCGTGCCCGCTCACATCGAATCCTCGCTGTAGGGCTCGCGCCCGATTCAATCCATACGTCCCGATTTGTCTGACGGATCGCCGATCGCCACGACCTCCGGGCGGGGTTCCTTCGATCGGCCGGATCTCCGGGGTCAACTGTGTGAGTTCGTCAGAGCCCTTTGGAGTCCGGGTATCCGGCGTCGTTTCACTCTAGTGGCGTACGGCAATCGTTTGCTCGTGGTTATCAGGGTCTGTGGCAGGACTAACTCCAGTACTTATTCGCTTGCTTGTTCGGTCAAGCTGGACGCGAGACCGGCGCCGGCTCCGTGCCAGCAGGCTCGGGTCGAATTGTCAGTGCCGCGAGGCATAATCGGATTCTCTTCGTGCGCAGTTGACAACTGAGACGAGGTTCTATGGACAGTACGGCTGGCTCGTCCTACTACAAGCGCAACCCCGTCTTCTGCGTCCTGGTCGACGGACTCCTGGACCTTGACCGCGCCGACCTCGGCTACCCCCAGTACAAAGGCCTCTGGGAGCTCCTGCTCGCCGACAAGCGGCCGGTCGAGGAACGAGGCCTCTACTGCCCGACCTGCTATAAGCAGAACCCAGGCCAGATCGAATGGATGTACCTCTACGCCAAGCGGGGCCTCAGGATCGCCGCTCACCACAACCGCGACCAGCGGGATCACGGCGATGGCGAGAGCGATCAGCACAAGGCGTTGAAGGAGCGGTTCGCGCGGGCGGCCGAGCTCGGTGGCTTCCGGGCCGAGCTGGAGGTGCGCGCCGTGGACGGCCGGCGCCGAACCGACGTTCTGGTCACCGGCGCCGGCGGGCGGCAGATCGGCTTCGAGCCCCAGCTCTCCTACTCGACTGCCCCGGCGGTCCGCCGGCGTGACCTTGCCTCCCGCGACCAGGGCGTCACACCGGTTTGGCATGTTCTCGACCCCAAAGCCCCGCTGATCGACCACGTGCACTGGAGCCGCACCGACAACCTGCCGCCCGAGGCGATCCTGAACGACCGCGACATGCTCGTGCGCGGAGGTGTTCGCGGCCTCGAGTTGGACAAGTGCGACCTCACCAACCCGTTCCCGTGCCCGGTCCGCCGCAGCGGACGTTGCGGCAACTGGCATCCGCGCTGGGAACTCCGTGCCCGTCAGCTGGACGACCTGGTCCGCGACATCGCCGCCGGTGACTACGTTCCCTTCACCACCAAACCGAGCCAGCGCACCTTGCGTTTCTGGATATCGAACACCGACTTGGAGCTCTTCACCGAGAACGGCGGCCAGGAGGCCCAGCCCGAGCCCGCACCGAAGAAGACCCGGATTCGGCTTCCCGAACAACGGGATGCCGAATGCTCCAGGATCCGCGACGAATCCGATGTTCGCTCCACACCACAGCCACCCCGAGACTTGGGCGAAACCATCCGCCCGGCCGTGACCATTACCCGGACCACACCCCCTCCCGCCCCGGCCACGGTGCGCCCGCCCAGTGAGTGTCCGCCCAGTGAGTGTCCGCCCATCGACGTCACCTGGGACCAGCGTCAGGCCGCCGCCGCCCATGCGGGTTGCAAGCCCTGGGAGGTGGGACCGTGCGCGGGGTGCGGGACACCCATCAACCGTTACGGACCGCGTCCCGCCCACGCCTGCGCCCCGTGCCGGGCCCGCTACGGAAGCCGTTGAACCCCGGGCCCGGTCCCCTCGAGCGGCCTCGTGTCCGGCAAACAGCCGCAGCCGGGGGCGGTGATCCACAGATGGCGGATCCTTCACGTGGCTGGCCTGATGTGATCTATCGTTACGGTCCACTACTGTGCGTGTCAGGATGGAGGGCCCGGGGTGGGGAAGCGGCAGCGGCGCCGGAAGCGGGAACAGCAGAAGAGCGCAGGCGATGCAGTGGCATTGGTGCTGTTCCTTCCTGATGAGGAGAACCCGCTGATCCGGGTGGAGATCGACCATGACACCCCTGATGATTTGCGCGGGGTCTGCGCTCGGTATTGGCAGATCACGATGGATCCCGAGCCGACCTGGCGCTATCGGGTGGCTGAGCTCGGGGATGAGCAGTGGGTCATCCACTCAGTGCCGGCGAAGTCTCGGGCGTTCCTTCTGGCTGTCCCCTGTCAGGGATGTCGCGAGCCGCTGCCGGTTCGGAACCGGACCGCCGTCAGCCAGGTCGCCTCACTGCCACGACTCGCGAGTGGGCAACTCGGCAGAAAGGCGAAGCAGTACTGCGCGTCTTGCCGGGAACAGGGGCTGCACCGCGGTCCATCCACTGCGGATCCTTGGAGCACTGCTGTTCCTAGTCCCCGGTCCGGGCGGTCCCTTCCGAAGACGTCACCGCGCCCGGCGCCGTCCGAGTCGGTCAGTCCAGGGAACGCCGTCGCCGCAGCAGCCGTCAAGGTCGCCGCTGAGCACGAGGCGAAGGAAGCAGCCCGGATTGAAGCCGAGGTCCGGTCGCTGTGGGAGCGGGAAGTCGCTTGTCAGGCTCCGATTACGGCCGTGCACGCGTTGTCGCTGCGCGGACTCGTGATCGCCGAGGCGATGGTCGCTCTCCTTGAGAACGGAGCCAAGGTCCTTCCGGCTGCTGCCGACTCGCAGTGGGGTTGGACCGGCCAACCGGAGAAGGACGTCGAAGAGCTGACCGCGATGTACTCGTGCGGCTTCCTCGCCCTCGACGTCGCCTTGATGGGAGCGGCCGCCTTCCAGGACGGCCGCATCGACGCGCTCGCCGGCTCCTACGCGCCGGGTCTGGTGACCTTCCGTCTGACCCAGTCGGCCAGCGAGGCCCGTGTGATGCTCCGGGACTCCGAGGAGTTCGACGCCCAGTCGCATTCAGTATGTAAGGAGATCGTCGAGCAGGCCCTCATCATCCAGGCGTACAGCGTGCTCGCCTACCTGGATGACCTCATCACCCGCGAGTACCAATACCCCCCTCTCCCATCCACCCGGTACGGGGAGGCCCACACGGCCGCACTCGGTGCCCTCCGTGCGGGATGGCACCGGGACCAGGTCTGCAGCATCGCTTGGCGCGCCGCTGCCAGCGCCGCGGCATGGAAGGAACGCAACGCCCACATCAGTGAGAGCGCCGCTTCCTCTGCAACGATCACGACTTTCGTTCGGTACGTGACCTCCAACCTCGAACGCGACATCCAGCCGCAGCACTACATCCCCCGCCCACGTACCCCGATGCCGCTGGCCAGCACGACCGCCCTCGATCTCGCCGAGCGTTTCAGCGTGCCGGAGTTCGTCCACACCGACGAGTAACAGGGTGAACTGACCTTCACGACCGCGACGTGGTCCGTCCTGTCAGATTGCAAAGCGCTTCACCAGTACCGGCTCCCCACGCCCCGGTTCAATGGCTACCCGATGACACTCGGGTACCGCGTCCGGTTCTGAGGTTTGTCGCCCCAGAGGTCTGCGCGCGACGTATCGCCCGAGGCAGCTGCCTCGGGCGATACCTGGTCACATCCAGATTGCATCTTCCTCGTCGCCCGGTCCGCCTCCGTGAAGGCAGCGCTGGCAGTCGCAGCGGTGGTGGGCGAACTCGGCGGCGAGCTGGTCGTGCTCGGCGCCCGGATGGACCCGGAGCGCTGGCCACTCGCCGCTGACGCGTTCGGTGTCCACGACGGCCTGGACTGCGGCGAGCATCTCGATCACCAGGCCGAAGCGGTGGTCGACCAGGTCCGGGTGCTCGGCGAGGCCGCCGCGGGTGACGATGTCGGAGTAGTCGGTGATCAGGCCGGTTGCGGCGACCTGGAGCGAGTCCATCTCAGCGTTGATGCTGGCACGGCTGAATTCCTCTCGGTGTGGAGGGAGTTCGGCCCGGAGGCGTCGACTGCCGGCCGGGCAGAGCCTGTAGATCGTCTTCTGGCGGCTGATCCCGACCCCGGACGTATCTCCGGCTTCGGGCCGAGGTTCAGACGCCCTGAAAGGCACTCAGGTCCCCTTAGGTGTCTCCTGCAATTCGAGGTCCGACGCCGTGTTCGAGCTGGGGGTCCACGCGGCGCCATCGGCGTAGGCGTCGTCGGCCGGGCCGGACTCCAGGTCGCGGGTCATGTCGACGATGCGGCTGTAGTGGCCCTGGAACGCGGCGGTGATCACGGCCTGCGGGCCTCCGCGGTGCTTGGCGACGTTGAGCTCGACCTCGCCGGCGCGCGGGGACTCCTTCTCGTGCATGTCCTCGCGGTGCAGCAGGATCACGATGTCGGCGTCCTGCTCGATCGAGCCCGACTCGCGCAGGTCGGAGACCATCGGCCGCTTGTCCTGGCGCTGCTCGGGACCGCGGTTGAGCTGGGAGAGCGCCACGACCGGGCACTCCAGTTCCTTCGCCATCATCTTGAGGTTGCGGGAGATGTCGCTGATCTCCTCCTGCCGGTTGCCGTAGCGCTTGCTGCCGCCGGACTGCATCAGCTGGAGGTAGTCGACGACGACCAGGGCCAGGCCGCCGTGCTGCTGGGCGATGCGCCGGGCCCGGGAGCGGATCTCCATCAGGGTGAGCTCCTGGGAGTCGTCGATCACCAGCGGCGCGTCCATGATGGCCTGGGTCCGGCGGGCCATCCGTTGGACGTCGCCGTCGGTGACGCTGCCAGCCTTGATGTGGTGCAGCGCCACCCGCGCCTCGGCGGAGAACAGCCGCTGGACGATCTCGGCGCGGCCCATCTCCAGGGAGAAGAACGCGGCCGGCTTCTGCTGGTGAACGGCGCAGGCCCGGGCGAAGTCCAGGGCGAGCGTCGACTTCCCGACGCCCGGGCGGGCGCCGATCACGATGAGCTGGCGGGGCAGCAGGCCGCTGGTGAGCTGGTCCAGGTCGGCGAAGCCGGTGGACAGCCCGATCAGCTTCTTGCGGGTCTTGGCCGCGTCCAGGTTGTCGAAGAACGCCTCGACGTCGTCGCGGACCGGGGCGTACGGGGTGCTGACGGTGCGGGCGCTGACCGCCTGGTAGATCTCCGTCTGCGCGGCCTGGACGATCTCGTCGAGCTCTCCCTCGGCGGCGTAGCCCATCGCGGCGATCCGCGTGCCGGCCTCCACCAGGCGGCGCAGCACGGCGCGCTCGTGGACGATCTGCGCGTAGTACTCGGCGTTCGCGGCGGTCGGCACCGAGTTGACCAGGGTGTGCAGGTAGCCGCGGCCTCCGACCCGCTCCAGGTCGCCGCTGCGGGTCAGCTCGTCGGCCACGGTGATCGGGTCGGCGGGCTCGCCCTGGGCGTAGAGGGCGAGGATCGCGCCGTGGACGGTCTCGTGCGCGGGCCGGTAGTAGTCCGCGGGCTGGAGGACCTCGACCACGTCACCGATCGCGTCCTTGGACAGCAGCATGCCGCCCAGCACCGCCTGCTCGGCCGCCAGGTCCTGCGGCGGGACCCTCTCGAAGCCGTCGCCGGCCGGGGCGTCGTCGCGGCGGCCGCGGGTGCGCCCGCCCCAGCGCGGCGCGGGCAGCTGCTCGACGGCTGGTGCCTCGGTGGGCACCCAGTCGTCCTCCGGCAGGTCGTCCGGCTCGTCGTCGGGCAGGTCCTCGGGCTCCAAGGCCAGGTCGTCGGGCAGTACGCTCATGGTGAATCTCCTGTTCGAGGGACGGTTCGATCCGGCGGCCGGGGGTGCAGACCCCGGCCGCCGCTTGCTGTTCGAGAAGGTCAGGCGTCGACCTTCGGCTGCCACGGCACGCCCTCGGCCGCCAGAATCTCGGCCATCGACATGCCCTGCGGCTTGGACTTGCGCCGCTGCTCCGCCTCGTTGAAACAGGCCGGGCAGTCCAGCGGGAGCGCCGGGTGGCGCCGGCACTTGCCCGGGTCCGGCCGCCGGGGCGCAGCGGGCCGGGCAGGGGCGCCGTAGCGCTGCGCGGTGGTCGCCTCGCCCAGCCGCCACCAGGACGGCTTGTCCGAGCCCATCCAGGTCGCGACCGATACCAGCCACTCCACGGACTCGCCCTTGGCCACCAGCTTGATGGCCGAGTCGGTGAACTCTGCCAGCGCGCTCGCGCCCCGGTGCGGACCCACACCGATCGACTCCCGGCCGGCCTTCCACGCCGCCACGATCCGCTGGACCTCCGGCGACAGCCCGGTATCCGCAGCCTGCGAAGCGGACTTCCCCCGAGGAGCCGGTACGGCCGCAGCCGAAGGCACGGCCTCCCGCTCGGAGGTCTGCTCCTGGTTGTCAATCCTCTCTTCTTCTTCCGTCTCGACGTCGGCCCCGGACGGGGCAGCAGTGGTCGACGGTGCAGAAGAGAAGGGAATGCAAGAGAAGGGAATAGAAGAGGGGTCGCGTTCTTGCAGGTCAAAGCCAGAATCGCGGTTGGAAATCCAACCAAGCTGGTTGAAGATCCATCCAGACTGGTTGGAAATCCAACCGGCCTGGTCCCCGTGGTTGGATTTCCAACCAGACTTGAGACCCCTGCTCCCCGACCCCGACGGAGCCTCGGGAGCCGGTTCCTCGGAGCCGCCCCCAGGAGTCGGCTCGGCGGGCGCGGCGGGCTTCGCGCCGGCCTTCTTCCGAGGCTTGCGCGCGGGCGTCCGGGGACGGTCCGTCAGAGCGTCCCCGTCGGTCTCCTCCGCAGGCACGCACCTGTCAAAGGGGAGCCCGGCCCGGATTGCCTCGAGCTTGGCGTAGGCGTTGCGCCAGCCGTCGTACGCGGGCCCGGCCGTCGGCCAGTCGTTGACCCGGATCGACAGCGGGCGCAGGGCGGCCTTCGCGCTCGACGACGTCGAGATCGGCCCGCCCTTCGGGTCGGAGATCAGCCCGATGCTGGACAGGTCGCGGAAGATGTCGCGCATCCGGCCCAGGCTCGACGGCTTCACTGTCCCGTCGGCCGCGATCATCGGCACCATCTTGCACAGCTCGTCCAGCGTCAGGGCGCGGACCGGGCCGTGGCTCTCCACGACCAGGTCGCGCATGATGTGCCAGGCCCGTACCGCACTGTCGCGGATCGGGGCCAGGTTGACCCAGTCCGGCTTGGCGCTGATGTACCAGCCGCCGTTGTCCGGCGGGATCAGCGAGATTCGCTGTCCACCTCCGGCGTTGGCGTGCTGTCGCGGTTGCTTGCCCGCCATCACTTCACCCCCGATCCAGCGGAGGGCGCCAGGGCCGGCCCGGCCTGGACGGTGGACGGGGTGTAGGGGGCCGGCGTGGTGGGGCGGTGGCGTTGCGTGACGGGGCGGGGCAAGGCGGGCGCTACCTCTCGGGTGGAGCGCCGTCACGAGGCGGTCGGCAGGGATGGTCCACCTGGGCGAGTGACGGGTGTCTCTCGCCTGTAGGCGGGTGCGCCTGCTACCGTCATGACGACGCAGTTCTCGTAGCGATAGCGGCCCAAGTTTGGCGACTGGGGGCCGCTTTCGCGTTTTCTGGACTTGTATGGGTGCCCTGACGCGGGGCACTGAGCGAGCCTAGCCGTGCCCGGACGGGGTCCGAGCAATTTCGGGGCGTGTCCTCGCCTGCTGATCGTCAGGCAGGTGGCATCGAAGCCCTCCTCGGCGTACGGTCCCGTAGCACTTCCAGCGCACCGGTTACCGCAGGCTCGACCTCGCCCTTCTCACCCACCTGCCGGTTGACCGGCGTCGCTGCCGTGCCTCCCGTAACACGAGCGACAGCCATGTTCATCGGGAATTCCGCAGTTCACGAAGGTGCGCGATGAACTCCACGGCCTCGGGGGCGTGGGTGTAGCGAGACTGGAGGACTTGGCCGAGGTCTGCGGAGACCATCGCGAGCGATGGCAGAGACTGTCGGTCGCCCTGCAGCGCCTGTTCTCCGTAGGCCAACGCGGTGTCCAGGTCGCCCTCACGGGCGGCAACGACGCCGAGCGTGACTCGGGCCTCGGCGATGCGCATCGGTGCCCGCTCAGTCCCGTGGAAGTCGGTGCTCGCCCGGATCACCTCGCTGGCCAACTGCTCGGCCAAGCGGTCCTCACCCACGCGCCGGTAGGCGTCCATTCGGTAGAAGTCGAACTTCGCTGGGTCCACTACGAAGTGGTTCTCGATGTTCTCGGGATATGGCAGCCGCTCCAAAAGTAGGCGGCCCTGATCCAGCGCTACTTCGGTCTGTTGACGGTCGCCCAGTCGGGCCCACGCCTTGGCCTTTTGGGCGTAGAGCTGTGCAACCACTGACTCGTTCGGAGCCAGAGCAATGCCAGCCTCCGCAGCCGCGATAACGCCGCGGTAGTCGCCCCGAGTCAGCGCGAACCAGGCCCGCATTTCGTGTGCCCAGCCCTGGACGCTGGGCTCGCCGGCTTCGGTACCGAGCATGAGTGCGGCCTGGCGGGTGGCCTCGGCATCCCGTGGGCGACCCAAGTCGTATTCCACACAGCCCACCAGGAGTGAGAGCTTTCCGGCGAGGGCGATGAGCTCCCGGTGTTGGGCCAGACTCACCCGCTGGTGCTGGAGGCCGACAACACGGGCGAGCCATGCCTTCCCTTCGAGGAGCAACTGGTCCGCTGGCATGTAGGCGTACTCGCAGCACAGCCGGTCCGCCGTGATGCGCAGTGCATCCAGGGTGGCGGCGTCGACGTCACTTGCACGGAGCCTGGCGATGATGTCCACCGTATCCATGCCGCTGACCTGGAGGATCTCCGCGCGACCATCCCGTCGGCTGCGTTGGGGAAAGAAGGCGCCGGTCGTCGTCCCGAAGCACGCGGCAATGTGTGGCTGGTACTTCTTCGGCTGGTTCTCCCCCGACTCCCAGCGCTTCCACTGTCGCAGCAGATCCTGCTCCAGCACATCTTGGTCGGCTGGGAGTCGGGCCATCAACGCGCGCACCGCATCGAGCTGCGACCAGCCTCGGGCTGCCCGCTCCTCAACCATCCGACGCGCCCAGTCGGGGCGTTCATCGGCCATCGCAGATCCCTCCGTAGCAGTGGCCTTGCTGTGGCGAGCTTGGCATCGGGGCCTAGCCATGCGGAGGTGACAAGGGCAGGTGACATTTCGCTTGTCACCTCCTGCTGTCACTTTCTGTAGTTCTTGTGGCGGGGCACCGTGATCAGTCCAGCGGCCTCGAGGGGCTTGATCTACATATGGGCCAGGGGGAGCCGGTGTCAGGTGGTCCGCAGGGTGCGCTCCAGCAGTTCGACGCGCTTTCTCAGCTCGTCAAGCTCCTGGGCGAGGTCTGCCACGCTCCTCTCCTTGGCCAGCTCTTGCTCAGGACTGCTCACGAAAGAGCCGCGGCCGGCCTGGGAGTAGATAACCCCACGGCGTCGCAGGTCGGCGAGAGCACGTTGGACCGTTCCCGTCGCCATGCCATGGGTGGCAGCCAGCTGGGCAGTGCTGGGGAGCCGGTCGCCGGGCTTGAACTCCTCGTTGCGAATCTGTGTGAGGAGTGCCTGTGCGAGCTGCTGATACGGCACCTGCTGCCGGGTCGGGTCGCTGGTCATGTGCGACATCGTACAGCCGCATCCTCGCCGTAGATAGCCATGGCAGCCATGTTGACAAGGTTATCCATAGCATCTACCTTGAATGAGCAAGCCCGGCGCTGACGAAGGCCGGAGCAGAACATGTGGTTGTCACCCGCCTTCGGGCGGTGGCGCTGTTTCTTGAGAACTCCATAGCTCGACCTGCACCGAGCCGCTCACGGCACATACGGGTGACGATCCACGAGGTCCCCGCCGCCGGGCTACGGACAGCTCTACCGCAGCGGTTGCGCTGCCCGCCCACCACGGCTTTCGGCCGTGGCGGTCGGAGAACGCAACGGCAACCAGATCCCCGAGACCGAGGGAGATACCCCATGCGTCACAACGGCCGGCCTGCCCTGAAGGCCTCGCAGATCCGCTCCACCCACATCACGCTCCACCCCAGCGAGCCCGTCACCGTCGTCTGCACCGACTGCGGGACCTGGCGCAAGCTGACCCGCTCGATGATCCCCGCTCACCGCTCCACCGACCTCGGCCGGGACCTGCTCGGCGCCGACGGCCGCCAGATCCGGCGGGACGCACGGTGTCCCGGCAGCGGCCAGCGCATCGAGATGGACCTCATGGTGGCCCGCTGGGTCACGCAGGTCGAGGACGGGCTCGCCGAGGTCGCTGCCCGTCGGCCGACCACCGTGCTCCGCAAGGTGCCGACGCCGAAGCCGCCAGCGCTCCACCAGCTGGCCCCGGCCGCGCCCACCGCCGACACGGCCCGCGCGGCGTTCTACTCGCACAGCGCCCGGTGCGCCGGCCGCAAGGACAAGACCACCCGCGAGGACAGCACCACCGGCTGCTCCGGCACCCGGCTGTGCACCGACGGCGCCCGCCTGTACGCCACCTACCTGCAGCTGCTGCGCCAGGAGCCGGAGCGCCTCGCCGCCCAGGCCCGCGCCGAGCAGGAGCAGCGGGAGCAGTCGGAGGAGGACACCATCCAGGCTGATGAGCAGCTCCGGCGCCGTCAGGCCCTGTGGGCCGAGCGGTCCCAGCAGCCGGACCACGACGCCTGGGTGCGCAAGATCGAGCCGCTGGTCGGACACCCCGACTCCCGTCGGCGGCTGTTCGGCCCGCAGCTCCCGTCCCAGGGCTACACCACGCAGGAGGCGTCGTTGGCGCTCGCCGCCCGGCGTACCGAGGCGGCGGTCCGCGAGGCCAGCCCGGTGCGCAGGAACTTCTCCGCCGCCTGACCGGCCACCACCGGCACGAACCGCCACGGCCGCCGCCCACCCCGAGCACGAGGGGGTGGGCGGCGGCCGTCGCTCTGCCCGCACAGCATCCCCGCCCCGCGTGACCGATTCCGAGGAGACCGCGATGCCCGACACCCCCGCCCCCGCCGCCGTGCTGCTGGCCGAGGCCTACACCTGGTACTCGGCCGGACTGCGCGAGCTGGTCCAGGAGTTGCTGGACGGCGCTGACCTGGACACCGGCAGTGACGCCGTCGACGACCTGTGCGGTGAGCTGTGGCTGCACGCCACCGAGGCCACCGCCGGCCGCCGCCTGTCGTTCACCGAGCTCCTGGACCTGCTGGACAGCACCGCCAACGTCCTGGTGACCCGCCTCCACGACCGGCCGCCGGTACGCATGGCGGGGCGGCTCGCCACCGCTGCCGCCCCGGGCGCGGCTGACATCGCCGAGCTCGCCGCCAGCGCGGTGGACGCGGTCGGCTACCAGCCGGTCCCCCGTCCTCGCCGGCCCGCCGCCGAGCGGCCCCGCCCGCAGCGCGCGGCGGCCTGATGCGTGTCCATCTGGTCGTCTACCTGGCCCGTACCGGGGCCGGGGCGGAGCAGGGCGTGGCGCGCGTCCCGTCGGAGCGGGGCCGGCCGTCGTGGCACGAGTGCGCGGCCGTCGTCCCCGGATACCTCATCGGGCAATACCTCGGTCCGGCTCCTGGACCGCGGGAGGCCCGGCCCGGGAGCCGGACCACCTGACCTGCCGACACCTGCACGAACGACCACGGCCCGGCGCCCGCCCCGATCTGCAGGGTGGGCGCCGGGCCGTGGCCTGCTCGTACAGCAGCCAGAACAGCAAAGAAGGCCCCCGGGGGTGCAACCCCGGGGGCCTGGCCGGTCGAGCACCACCATCCGCTGAGACGAGAGGAACACCCGACCGTGACCCCCATCATGGCACTCTCCGCCCGCATCCCGAAGACCACCACCGACGACCTGGACGAGCTGTACGGCCGGTACGCCAGCCGCCTGCTCGTGGCCGCCGCCGAGCAGCTCGCCGACATCAGCCCGGCCGCCGCGGACCTCGACGAGGACCTGGCCGACGCCGTGTGGGCCGACGTCGCCGCCGGCCTCTACCCCGACGACGCCCGTGGCCTGGACGGCCTGCTGCTTCTGCTGCCCGAGAAGATCGCCAGGGTCCGGGCCCGCTCGGTGGCCGCCACCCGGGCGATCCGCGACGTCGTCATCGACCTCGACGACCTCGCCGACACCGAGCCCGCCTCCACCGGCGTCGTGCGGCCGCTCCCGGCCACCGTCTCCGCCGCCGTCGCCACCCTCCGCTCCCTCCCCCTGGCCGGCTGACCCGATGAGCAGCCAGCACCTCGGCGACCAGGAAGTCGCCCGCCGCATCGCCGCCGCCACCGAGGCCGCCGCGGCCGCCGAGCGCGCCCGCCAGCAGGCCGACCAGCTCCGCCAGCAGCAGGCCGCCAGCCAGGGAGGCACCAAGTGACCCACACCGACCCCATGCTCTGCCGCTCCTACGGCGGCGGCGGAACCCCCGGCACCCCCGCCCCGAAGGACCCGCCGATCACCTCGAAGGGCAGCGGCAAGTGAGCAGCCCGGAGGACCAGGCCTGGACGCAGCGGCAGATGGACGAGTTGCTGCGGCGGGCCCGCGAGATGCACGCGAAGGCGCAGGCCGAGAAGGCCGGCGGACAGCAGAAGTAGCCACCACCACCGCACGAGAGGGGATCCGCCCGTGAGGACGACCGAGGAGTACGCCGCCTGGCAGGCCGGGCTGGCCGCGATGCACGCCGCGTACGAGGCCGCCGACCAGGCCGAGTACGTCGCCTACATGGACGAGCTCGACGCCCGCGACGTCGCGCGCTGGGCCGACCCGCTCCTGGAGCAGCCAGCCACCGACGGCGCGCTCCTGGAGCAGCGGCACGTCCTGGACGAGGCCGCCCACCCGGACCAGGTCGCGGCGCTGCGGCGCCTCGCCCTCATGGCCCCGTCGGTCTGACCGCCGCCGGACGCTGTCGTTCGCCGCCGCGCTCCGCCCCCGTCAGCACGGGGTGCAGCGGTGTTCGAAGGTGCCCGTCGCGCGAGCACCGATCGGCCGGGACCGTCCCGGCCACCAGCAAGGAGGCAGAACATCATGGCGCAGCAGGAGACCAGCAACACCGTCACCGACTCGACCGTGAACGGGATCGCCGTGCAGATCGGGACCGCGTCCGGCCCGATCAACGTGGGGCCGGGCCCGCAGTTCAACGACCTGCGCACCGGCGGCACCTACATCGAGGCCGGGGCCGTCACCACCGTGGTCGTGGACGGCCGGTCGGTCAGCAGCATCCCGCTCGACCTGCTCTGACCAGCACCGCCACCTGCCCCTACAGGCCGCCGCGTCCCGCCCCTGGACCCCCGGGTGGCGGGGCGCGGCGGCGTCTGCCCGACGCACCACCCCGATCACCGATCACCGGAGGACCCTGTGTTTCGTCTGATCCGCACCGCCGTCCTGACCGAGACCCGGCGCCGCCTGGACGCCACCGAGTACGAGCTGGCGGAGGCGCACCTGCTGCTCGCCGCCCAGGAGGGCGGGTGGACGCCGCCCGAGCCGCCGGTCGACGGCGACCTGCCCGCCGTCCTGCGCCACGTCGACACCGCGGTGCGCGAGGAGGCCGAGATGAACGCGGCCGACCACGCCGAGAAGCACCTCGACCCGACCAACACGCTCGGGCTGGCCATGGCCGAACGGTGGACCGGCTACCCGGACGGCACGGCCGTCCACTACCTCGGTGCCGGCCGCTGGCTGCACTACCACCCCGGCCACGCCAAGGTCCGCACCGACCGCTCCCGGTTCTACCCCGAGGTCGAGCGGATCTGCCTGATCGGCAGCCCGAGGTGCTGGGAGATGCAGTCGGTGGCCAGCCTGGCCGCCCTGCTGAATCTGCTGCGCGTCAGCGACATCGACTACCGCGCCGGCCAGCGGTCCTGACCACCGCGCTTCCCCGCGCACCCCTATATGGAGGAGGAGCCCCCGGTGGCTGCCCGCACCCGCACCCCCGCCCGCCGCCCCGCGGCCAAGACGACGAAGACGCCCACCCCGTCCACCGCGCCGGCCGGCGCCACCACCGTCGTGCACGCCGTCGTCGACCAGTCTGTGGCCAACGGGCTGCTCGACCAGGCCCGCGCCGAGCTGGCCGACGCCCGCGACCGCGCCGCCGACCTCCTGGGCCTGGCCGAGCAGGCGACCGCCGCCGCAGACGTCCTCACCCGGGCCGCCGACGACCAGGCGGCGCAGATCCTGGACGGCGCCCGGCTGCGGGCGGCCGACCTCCTGGCCAGTGCCGAGCGCGACGCCCAGGCGCTGCGCCAGCAGGGTGCGGCGAGCGCCGGCACCGAGGCGGAGCAGCTGCTCGCCGACGCCCAGGCCCGCGGCGCGAAGATGCTGGCCGACGCCGAGACCCGCGCCGATCAGGTCCGGGCCGCCGCCGGTGCCGAGGCCGAGCAACTGCTGGCCGACGCGAAGGCGCAGGCCGAGCACACGACCGAGGTACTCACCGCCGAGGCCGAGGCCAAGGCCGGGTGCCGGGCGGAGCAGATCCTCGCGCAGGCGGCCGAGACGGCCGGCCGGGTCGTGGAGGCCGCCGAGGTCGAGGCCCGGCAGATCCGCCGCAAGTCGGACTCCGACCTCACCACCGCCCGCGAGCGGCTCGCCGACGCCACCGAGGCCCTGGAGCGCACCCGCCAGCGGGTCGACGCCTACCAGGCCGAGGCGGAGAAGGACCTGGCGGGCCGTCGGGCGCTGGCCGACCAGGCCTGCCGTGACGCCCTGGCCGCCGCCGACCGGGCCCGCGCGGACGCGGCCGCCGATGCCCAGTGCATCCGCGACACCGCCGCGCTCAGGTCCCGCGAGCTCGCCGCCGCGACCGAGGCCCAAGCCGAGGACCTGCGCCGACAGGCCGAGGAACTGCGCGCGCGTCTGGAGGAGACGGCGAGGGCCGACGCGGACGAGATCCGCGAGACGGCCCAGGCCGAGGCCGAGCGGCTGCGCGAGCAGGCCGAGACCGAGGCCGAGGCCGTCCGCGAGGAGGCCGCCCACCAGGCGGCCGGCCTGCGCGAGCGCGGCCAGCAGCACGCCGACACGCTGCGCACCGCGGCCGAGAGCCGGGCCGGTGAGCTGGAGCGCCAGGCCAAGGCGGCGCGCGGCAAGGCCGAGGCCGAGGCGCAGCGGATCGTCAATCAGGCCCGGATCGAGGCGGAGGGGCTCATCGCAGGGGCGGCCGGGCAGGTGGTCGAGGCGGAGGCCAGGGTCCAGGTGCTGGTCGCGGAGGAGCGGCGGATCGCGGCCCGGCAGGCGAAGCGCAAGCGTGGCCTGGCGGCGAAGGTGAGGGGTCGTGCTGTCCGGTTCAGCGGCTGGGCGTGGACGAAGGCTCCGTGGGGGGCGCTGGCGGCCGGTGTCGGTCTGACGGCCAGTGGTGAGTACGCGTTGGCGATGCTGGTCGGGATTCCGGCGGGGATCGCCTGGCTGCTGCCGGTGGCGATCGACGTGTGGGCGATGTCCGCGATCCGCGCCCACAAGAAGCTCGAGGTGTTCATCGCCCTGATGACGATGATCATCGCGAACGCCGTCTACCACATCGCCGACGCCCACCTCCTCGGCATGGCACGCGCCGCCGACGGGACATGGCACCCAAAGTGGCAGCTCATCGTCGGCGTTGCATGCATCGCACCGATCGTCGTCTGGCGCGTCCACGCGCTCATCCCGCACACCCCTGCAACGCACGACGACGACACCGCCCCGGCGGACGAGGCGTCTGCAACGCAGCCCGACGGGTCTGAAACGGGCGCTGCAACGGCGCCGGTCCACCCCGCTCCGGACCCGGCCCCAGTGGTCGGGGCGGTCCCCGTTACACGGCCCGCCGCCCTCGGTGAAACCGCAGGTGGCGGGAGTCGTACAACGGGTGGCGCTGCAACGCGGCTGGCGTTGGCGGCCGGTGAAACGGGACGCAACGGGGCGGCTGCAACGGCTGCAACGCCCCGTCCGGGTGCAACGCCCGCCGCCTCGTCGGCGCCCTCCGGTGCAACGACCGTGAGCGTTGCACGGGTCCTGACCGAAACCGACATCGAGGTCATCACCCGGCACGTGCAACGCCACCAGGGCCCGCCCGAGCGACTGCCGTTGCAGCCCATCGCCGACGAGCTCGGCGTCTCCAAGTCCACCGTCTCGCGGCGGGTCGCCGCCTACCGCGACCTCGCCAAGACGAGCTGACCGACAAGTACTCGGCCACTGCGTTGTTCGCGGTCCACGCCCGCGAGGGCGACCACGGTCCCGCCTGCCGGTAGTTCTCCGGTTGCGCCGCCGCTGACCGATCCATCCCCCCGTTCCGGGCCTCTCGGCCGGCCGCCGGCACGCCCTCTCCCAGGTGTGTGCCGGCGGCCGGACAAGGCGTCCGGCCGCCGGCGCGCCGAGCACCACTCCACGACCCGGACATCCGGCCGGAGCCCGGGTCAACTCCCACATCACCCCAGGTCAGGAGGCTGAAGCCGCCTGCCCGCACGCTCTCAGAGGGAGAGCCCCACCATGGACCTGAACACCCTGTTCACCGACGACGGGATGCGGAAGTTCACCGCGCTCCAACGCGACCAGCACCTCGAGGACGCCCGCCAGTACGGCCAGCTCGCCACCGTCGTCGAGCAGCGCCTGCGGAACACGCCGATCGACGGCGACCGATGGCTGTCCGAGCGCAACCGCGCCCGCAAGGTCGCCGCCAAGCTGCGCCGGATGGAGAAGGCGTCCAAGCGGGCGGCCGGGGCGGCCGAGGCGCTGTACGCCACCTACGTCCACCAGGTGCTGGAGCTGCCGCAGCGCCGGAACACCGTCGCCGAGCGGAAGGCCGCCCGGCGGGCCAGGCGCGGGGCGCGACTGCAGAACACCGTGACCGCCTCGCTCGGCAGGTCGGCGGCGCAGCTGTCGGGCGTCGGTGACCCGGCTGCGGCGCCGGCCGAGGAGGCCAGCGGCGGGGTGTACCTGCCGGTGCAGCCGCCCGCCGGGGCGCCCGCCGGGGCGCCGGCCGAGCCAGCGGCCCCGGCGATCAGCGGCATCGGCGACTTCTTCCCGTCGCCGAAGCGGGTCGGCTGATGGCCCGGATGAGTGCCGCGGAGGCGGCCACCAGGCGCCGCCGCAACCGCCGGGAACACTGGCGCGAGGGCGGCGAGAAGGCCCGCGCGAAGGGCCCGGCCGCGTACGCCGCCTACTGGTGGGACGTCGCCCGGTCGATCGCGGTGGAGGCCGAACGGCAGGGCCGGCCCGAGGTCTGGAACGACCTGTCCTCCTCGCTCCACAAGTTCTTCGAGCGTCACAACCAGTAGCCGTCATCACCAACCACAACCACAACCACAACCGGCTGGGGGCCGCCGCGGCGGCCCCCAAGGTGCGCGCGCGACGCGCGCGCGCGAGGTTGCCGTACCGGTGACTGTCTGTCAACCCTGGAAGGAGGAGGAATGAGCGACGACGAGCGCCCTGACAACGTCGTTCCGTTCCCCGGAGGATCCGGTGGAGGGGTCGGATTCGCACCCCCGCCGCTGCCGGAGGCACCGCCTCCGCTGCCCGCCGAACCGGCCGCGCCCCCGGTCCTGGAGATGCCTCCGGCCACCGGCCGACGCTCCCCGCTGGAGACCCTTGCCGGCCTGTCCGGCCCGGCCGAGCTGGTGCCGGTCGGACCCCCGCCGCTGCCGGACGAACCGGCCGCGCCGGCCCCGCCGGTGCCCGGCCAGGTGCCCGCCACGTTCCGGTCCGAGGCCGGCCCGGAGGCGGCCCCCGGGCCGGGCCTGGGCGCGCTGTCGCTCGCTGCGGTGCTCGCCGTCTCCGTTGCCGCGATGCGCGGCATCCACTCGGCGGTCACCGCCTGGCGGGCCAGCCGGGAACAGCGCGGCGCCGTCAGCGAGGTCGCGCAGAAGGCCGGGAAGGACAGCAAGGAGAACAAGGAGAAGAAGGGCGGCGGCCGGGACACGGTCACCCCCTCACACGAGTGGGGCCGCCGCTCCCTCGAGCGCCAGGCGGGCGGCCGAGGCGGCGGGCCCGGCGGGGGACGGGGCCCGAGCGGGTCCGGCGGAGCACCGGGCGGTCCGGGCGTGCCCCGGCGGAGCTCGGCCCAGGGCTCGGGCGGGTCGAGCGGAGGCGGCCTGGGCGGTGGTCCAGGCGCACCTCGGCGGAACCAGATCCAGAGCACGGACTCATACTCCTCTCCCGCCGGCAGCACCCGCAGGGGCTCCGGCAAGGACACCGGTAAGAGCGGCTCCGGGGGTTCCGGCCCGGGTGCCGCCGGTGGTGGCTCGCCCAAGGGCAAGGACACCGGTAAGGGCGGCTCCGGGGGTTCCGGTCCGGGTGCTTCCGCCGGTGGTGGCTCGCCCAAGGGCAAGGACACCGGTAAGGGCGGCTCCGGGGGTTCCGGTCCGGGTGCTTCCGCCGGTGGTGGCTCGTCCAAGG